>JAGRKN010000071.1:51845-59190 GCA_020442275.1 Rhodoblastus sp.
TGGCCGCGCCATAGTCGCCGCTGCCTGCCTCGCCCGCATAGTTCACGGACGACACGTTGAGAATTTTTCCGGAACCGCGCTCGACCATATCAGGCGCCAGTCGCTGGATGAGATGTAGCGACGCTTTCAGGTTGATCGAGAACGTATCGTCCCAGCGTTTCTCGCTCATGGTGAGAACCGGCTGATAGAGCGTCGCGTCCCTGACGCCGCCGACCAGATTACAGAGGATGTCGACACGTCCGAAGGCCGTCAGCCCCGCCTCCGCGACGGCGAGCGCCTCGTCGCGGACGGTGACGTCGGCGCGGTGCGCGACGACTTGCGTCCTGCTCTTCAGAGCTTCCGCGGTCGCGTTGAGGCGGGATCCGGAAATGTCGGTTAGAACGAGAGACGCGCCTTCTTCGGCGAAGCGCCGGGCGATCGCAGCGCCCATCGGTCCTGCGCCGGTGATGAGCGCAACTTTTCCAGAAAGCCTCATATGTCGAACCCACGGACGTGTGCTTGAGCCTCACTGCCTCGTGGATTGGTACAGTCGCGACCTTGGGCCTACAAGTGGCGGGCCGCTTATGCCGAGCTTCACGCGGAACAGCCATGCAAACCCGCAATATCGAGTTGTTTCCCGCCCCGGAAGAAAATGCGGCAGAACGCGCGTTAGCTTCCGTGCGCAGTGCAGCTGCGCTCGAAATGCGTATCGAACACGCATCCAATCTCTCGTGTCGCCGACAGCAAGACACTCGTCTTGCGCGGTGGATCGTCAGGTTGACCATTTCCATTGTTGAAAAGACCGGAAGCTTCGCCGCGCCTGGCGACGATTTTCAACGCGACCCGTGCGACGCGCCTTCGTCGACGGCTGTCGATCGCATCGTTCGTCGCTTGCAATTCTTCGACCGTCGTCGGAGGATGTTGTCATACGAAAGAAAAAGAGAGCCGGGATGAAACTGGGGCGCGTTAGCCAGCAAGGCATCGTTTTCGCCATTTTCCTGGCAATGTTTGCAGGCTTCGCTTTTTTCCTTCACGGCTTTGCGACGACAGCCAACATGCTGGCGCTTCTGCAGAACGTCGCCGTCCTCGGCATTCTCGGTCTGGGCATGGCTATCGTCGTCATCGGCCGTGGGGTCGATCTCTCGCTGATCGCGACTCTCGCGGTTCCGCCGGGTCTCGTCCTGCAGACGGTTCAGGATGGAAGTTCGTTGCCGCTCGCGCTGACGGCCGCGCTCGCGCTCGCCATCGTCTTCGGTCTCGTGAATGGCTGGCTGATCGCCTATGCCGAAGTGCCGGCGCTTTTCACGACTCTGGCGACAGGTCTGTTTCTCGCCGGGCTCGGCCAGGCCTTGTTGTTCAAGCTGGATGTCGTGCAATGGAGTTCCGGTCTCGACGGCTTCGAGAAGCTCGGTCAGGGCGTGGTGCTCGGCATACCCATGCCGATCATCGTCTTCGCGCTCGCCTGCGTCGGCATCGGCCTTCTGCTGACGCGCACGCGTATCGGCGCCTACATCTATGCGATCGGCGACAATCCTTTCGGCGCGCGCACGACCGGCATTCCGGTGCGCCCAACGATCGTTCTGCAATATGTGATCGCGGCGCTGATCGGCTGCCTCGCTGGCCTCGTGATGGCGGCGTCGGTCAACTCCATGCCGACGCGCATTTACAATTCCACCTGGATCTACGACGTCATCCTCGTCGTCGTTCTCGGCGGCATCGGCCTGTCGGGCGGGCGCGGCGGCGTGCTCAATGTGGTGATCGGCACACTGCTGATCGGCACGCTCCTCAATGGCATGACCATCATGGACATGTCCTATTCCGCGCAAAATCTCATCAAGGGCATGGTGCTGCTCGCAGCCGTCATTGCCGATTCCTTTCTCAATCCGCGCAACGAGGAGACGGCGCAGCAGGGTGACATCTGATCGGAACGAGAAATCGACAGAACGGGAGGAAAACGATGAAACGAGTTATTGCACGGACAGTGGCGGCTGCTGCCTGCGGCCTCGGACTGGCGCTGGCGGCGGGCACGGCGCTCGCGCAAAAGGGTCTCGACGAGCCGTTCCAGGCGCAGTTCAAGTCGGCGCTATCAGGCAAGACCGTCGCCTATATTCCGGTATCCATGAACTTCGACCTGACCGAAGGCTGGTTCGCCGGCGTGAAGAAGGAACTCGAGCCTTACGGCATGAAGGTGATCGTGCGCGATCCCAACTGGAGCACCAATGCCGGCGCGCAGGCTCTCACCACGCTGATCAGCGAGAAGCCGGCGGCGATCATCGTTCATAATCCGGACGTGCAGACCTATGCGAGGCTGATGCAGCGCGCCGAGGCCGAAGGCATCCACATCATCCAGATTAATATGGGCTCGGTCTATCGCTCCTCCGCCTTCGTCGGCGCCAACTGGATCGAGATCGGCGAGCGCGACACCGAGGCCGTGGTGAAGGCCTGCGAGGGCAAGTCGAACAAGATCGCGATCATGCAGGGCGCGCTGTCGGCGGCGGCTTCCGCCTATACGCTGAAGGGCGTCGAGAACGTGCTCGCCAAGCATCCGCAGATCAAGGTCGTGTCGAGCCAGGCGGCCGACTGGGACGCCGCCAAGGCCAAGGGCATCGCGCAGACCGTCCTGAAACAGCACCCAGATCTATGCGGCATCGTCGGCTTCTGGGACGGCATGGACATCGGCACGGCCGCCGCGATCAAGGAAGCGGGCCTCACGGGCAAGGTCTTCCTCGCGACCTCGGGCGGCGGCGAGCGCAAGGGCGCCTGCGAACTCGTCAAGAATGGTTCGTTCGACTTGAACCTCAGCTACGACGTGCCGACGCAGGCCGCCGACATGGCCGGCATGATCAAGTGGCTCTTGTCGGCGGGCGTGAAGGCGGGCTCGGTCAAGGGCTCGATCTACACGACGCTCGTGCCGATCACCAAGGAGAACGCCTCTGTCGAATCGACCTGCTGGAATCTGGGCGATCTGAAGAAGTAGCCGCCGCAGAGGCCGGCGCCGACCTGTGCGGCGCCGGTTCTCGCACGTCCGAACATTTCCAGTCAGGTAGCCGATGCAGGAAGCCATCGTTCGATTCAAGTCGCGTTTCTGGCCGGACCATCTGCTCGGCGAGATCCTGTCCAAACGCTGGACCGAGACGGCCATTCCCGTCATCGTCCTTCTCGTCGTCGGTTTCGCGCTCAGCCGGTCGATCGACGGCTTTCTTTCGCCGGTCGCGCTTGCCGATCAGGCGCGCCAGGCCGGCGAGATCGGCTTCATCGTGCTGGGCCTGTCGCTGGTCGTCATCGTCGGCGGCATCGATCTGTCGGTCGGATCGATGTTCGCCCTCTGCGATTTCTGCGCGCTGTTCTGCCTCAACATCCTCGGCCTGCCGATCCCTGTCGTCATCGTCGCGACGATCGCCTGCGGCGCGGCTCTCGGCGCCGTCAACGGTCTGCTGATCGGCTACATGCGGCTGCGCGCCTTCATCACGACGCTGATCACGCTCATCATCTACCGTTCGGCCTACGACCTCCTGCTGGTCGACTATTCCAACCGCATCGCCGCGTCCTTCCCGGATTTTCCCGCGTGGAACTTCATCGGCGGCGGTGGCGTTTTGGGCGTGCCGAGCGTGGCGGTCGCCTATATCGTCGTCGCCATCTTCGGGCATCTCTTCCTCACGCGCCTGCGCCCCGGCTGGCATATCACCGCCATCGGCGGTTCGCGCCGCTCGGCCTATAATTCTGGCATCGCCGTCCGCCGCACCATCGCACTCTGTTATGTCGCGAGTGGCGCGCTGACCGCGATCGGCGCCCTGTTCTTCGCCGCGCGTCTCGGCACGGTCGGCGGCGACGTCGGCGTCGGTCTCGAAGTCACCGTTCTGACGGCCGTGGTGCTCGGCGGCATCTCGCTTGGCGGCGGCAAGGGCTCTGTCGCAAAGGCGCTGGTCGGCACGCTGATCGTTCTTCTTGTCACGAACGGCCTGACCACCCTGTCGGTGCGCGGCGGGTTCCAGCGCATGACGCTCGCCGCCATCCTGCTCGTCGCGGCCATCATCGACATCCGTTGGCTGAAGAACCGGATGCGCATCATCTCGAAAGTCTACGTGACGCCGGCCTACAATTTCCTGCCGCCGCCGCCGCCGACCGAGATCGGCGCGGGCGGCCCGTTCGAGCAGAACGACAAGCTGCGCGACGTCTCGTTGATCGGGCTCGGCCGCATCGAGGCGCCGGAAGACGTGATCCTCGACCGCCACGACAACCTCTACGCCGGCTCGCGCCATGGCGACATCATCCGCTTTTTCGCCCCCGATTACGAGAAGATGGAAGTCTTCGCCCATATCGGCGGCCAGCCGCTCGGCATGGCTTTCGACAGGCATGACAATCTCTACTGCTGCATCGGCGGCATGGGTCTCTACCGCATCTCGCCGGATCGCAGGGTCGAGAAGGCGACCGACGAGACCAATCGTTCGTTGCTCAGCGTCAACGACGACAGCCGCCTGCGGCTCGCCGACGATCTCGACATCGCGCCGGATGGCCGCATCTTCTTCTCCGAGGCGACGACGCGCTACGAAATGCACGAATGGCCGGTGGAAGGGCACGAGGCGCGGGGCAACGGCCGCATCGTCTGCTACGATCCGAACAAGGGCACGACGCGCACCGTGCTGCGCGGCCTGAAATTCCCGAACGGCATTTGCGTGGCGAGCGACGGCCAGTCGATCCTGTTTGCCGAAACCTTCCGCTGCTCGGTCAGTCGCTACTGGTTCGATGGGCCCAAGGCCGGCAAGGTCGAAATGGTTCTCGATAATCTGCCGGGCTATCCCGACAACATCAATCTGGCCTCCGACGGCAATTACTGGCTGGCGATCGTCGGCATGCGCTGTCCCGCGCTTGATCTCGCCTGGCGCATGCCGGGCTTCCGCAACCGCATGGCCAAGCGACTGCCGCTCGACGAATGGCTGTTTCCCAACATCAATACCGGCTGCGTCGTGAAGTTCAACGAGAAGGGCGAAATCCTGGAATCCTTCTGGGACCTGCACGGCGCCAACCATCCGATGATCACGTCCATGCGCGAGCATCGCGGCCATCTCTATCTCGGCGGCATCGCCAACAATCGCATCGGCCGTTACAAACTCGCGAACGCGGATCCCGATTTCGTGCAATACGACAAGCGTTGGGGGCGGGCATGATCGCCGCGCTCAGACGAGCCGTCGACGGTCTGCTCGGCCGTGGCGAATCCTCGATCACCGTTCCGCCCTTCGATGGCGCGCTGCAGCCGAACCAGTTGCTCGAGCATGCGGAGATCGTCGCCGAACTGCCTGAAGGCGAGGATATTGCGACAGACGGTGCGGCGATCTACGTCGCCGACGGCGCCGCGATCCGCCGGCTCGATGACAATTCGCTGACGGAGGTTCGCCGCTTCGACAGGACGATCACAGCCTTCTGCCTCCTGCCGGGGGGCGGCCTCGCCGTCGCGCTCGACGGGACCGAAGTGCGCGTCGTCGCAACAATCGCGGGCGCCGATGACGGCAAGTCCTTCATTGGTCCTTCCATGACAGCGATTAACTCGCTGGCGGCGGGCCCGGCGGGCGTGGTGCTGGCGACGGACGGTTCGCAGGCGGAGCCCTATGCGCGCTGGGCGCACGACCTGATGAACCGTGGCGCCAGCGGACGATTGCTGTCGATCGATGTCGAAGGAGGTGGCGTGAATGTCGTCACATCCGGACTGCGCTACGCATTCGGCGCGATTCCCTTCGACGACGAAGTCCTGGTCAGCGAAAGCTGGCGTCACCGTATCGTCGCGATCGCGCCCAGTGGGTTCGTCCGGCCTGTTTTCACCGATCTGCCAGTCTATCCCTCGCGCATTTCGAAGGCGGCCGGCGGCGGTTACTGGCTCACCTGCTTTACTGGGCGCACGCAACTCGTCGAATTCGTGCTGCGCGAACACGCTTACCGCCGGCGCATGATGGCGGAGATTGCGCCGGAACACTGGATCGTGCCGCGCCTGCGGTCCGGCAAATCGTTCAAGGAGCCGATGCAGGGCGCGCATCTCAAGACGATGGGCGTCGTCAAGCCATGGGCGCCGCCGCGCTCCTATGGGCTCGTCATCCGCCTCAGCGAAGCCGGCCTGCCGCAATATTCGGTGCACAGCCGGGTCGACGGCGAGAATCACGGCATCGTCGCAGCAGTGGAAGCGGACGACAACCTCTACGTCATGGCCAAGGGGCCCGGCCGGCTGCTGCGCCTGCCGCTGACGAAAGTCCGGGAGGAGCTCGGCCAATGAGCGACAATGTTCTGGAATTGCGCGAGGCGACGAAGCTCTATGCCGGCGTGCCCGCCATCGAGAATGTCGACTTCGCCCTGCGCCGCGGCGAGATCCACGCGATCGTCGGCGAGAACGGCGCCGGCAAGTCGACGCTGACGAAAGTGATGGCCGGCGTAGTCAATCTCACCTCCGGCCATATGGCGGTTGACGGTGTCGCGGTCGCGCCCCGTACACCACTCGAATCCCGCCACCTCGGCATCGCCATGGTGTTCCAGGAAAACAGCCTCGTGCCGACCATGACCGTCGCGCAAAACCTGTTTCTTGGGCAGGAGGCTTTCTACAACCGGTTGCGCGGCATCTACATCGCCGCCCAGCAATTCCTGCAATCGTTGAATTTCGACGTGTCGCCGACCATGGTCGTCGGCCAGCTCGGCGCCGCCAAGAAGCAGATGGTCGAGATCGCGCGCGCCGTGCTGCACAAGGCCAAGGTCATCATCTTCGACGAACCGACGGCCACTCTGACACCAGAAGAAAAGAAATATTTCTTCGATCTCGTGCGCGACCTCAAGACGCGCGGCGTCTCCATCATCTTCATCTCGCACGCGCTGGAAGAAGCTCTGCTGCTCGCCGATCGCATCACCGTGCTGCGCGACGGCAAACACGTCGTCACCGACGACACGGTGAACTTCGATCGCGCGCGGATCGTGCAGGCCATGGTCGGGCGCGATCTCTCCAACACGCTCTACGGCAAGCGCAAGACGACAATGCGTCCGGCGGGCGAGCGCGTGCTGACGGTGCAGAATCTCAAAATGGCGCCGGTGGTGAAGAACAATTCGCTGTCGATTTTCGCCGGCCAGGTGACCGGCGTCTTCGGCCTCGTCGGCGCGGGCCGGACCGAAACATTCAAGATCGTCGCGGGCGTTCTCAAACGCGACTTTTTCCATGGCGGGGAGATCGTGCTGCGTGGCCAGCCCGTGCGCTATCTCGTGCCGGCGCCCGCTGTGAAGGCCGGCATCGCCTACATCACCGAGGATCGCAAGGTCGAAGGATTTTTTGAGACCATGTCGATCGCCCGCAATATCTATCTCGGGCTCCTCGCTAAGTTTCCAGGCGGTCGCTTCCTGC
>JAGRKN010000354.1:0-1523 GCA_020442275.1 Rhodoblastus sp.
GGTATTATTGGGTGGCGCGCATCAACCCGGCAGACGCCGCGGCGCGCGGCATCGAGCACGGCAAGCTCGTGCGTCTCTTCAACGATCGCGGCGCGGTGATCTGCGCGGCGATGGTGACGGAACGGATCACGGCGGGCGTGATCCATGCCTTCGAATCCTCAGCCGTCTATGCGCCGCTCGGCAAGCCCGGCGAAAGCGCGGATCGAGGCGGTTGCATCAACCAGCTCACGCCGAAACGCTTCCAGACCGACATGACCAACGCCTCGGCGCCGAATTCGTGCCTCATCCAGATCGAGGCGTGGGACGGCAAGACGGAGATCGCGGCATGAGCGCGAAATGGGCTCTCTTCTTCGACGTCGATAAATGCACGGGCTGCCAGAACTGTTTTGTCGCGGTGAAGGACGAGTATGTCAGCAACGAGCGCGCCGGCTATTTCGCCGCGCAACCGGCGACGGGGCACGTCTGGTTCGGCGCAAAACATCGCGAGCGCGGGCCAGCGCCGTTCACCGACGTATCTTACGTGCTCGAGACCTGCCAGCATTGCGACGATGCGCCGTGCTTGAAGGCAGCGACGAATGGCGCCGTGATCAAGCGACCGGACGGCATCGTCGTCATCGATCCGCAGAAGGCGCGCGGCCAGAAGCAGATCGTCGACGCCTGCCCCTACGGCGCCGTGAGCTGGAACGAAGACAGCCAGACGCCGCAGGCATGGCCGTTCGACGCGCATCTCCTCGACGAGGGCTGGCGCCGGACGCGCGGCGAACAGGTTTGCGTGACCGGCGCGCTCGTTTCGATGAAGATCGACGATGCCGCGCTCGAGGATAAGAAGCGCGACGGCTGGCGCGAATTGCGTCCTGACCTCGGCACGAATGCGCGCGTGCTCTACAAGGGGCTGGAACGCCTGGAGACGATCTTCGTCGCCGGCTCACTGGAGACGGAGCTTGGCGGGGTAACGGATTGCCTCGAAGGCGCGCGCGTCGAACTCTTTTGTGGCGGCGCAGTTCTGGCATGCGCGACGACCGACGGGTTCGGCGATTTCAAGATCGACGGCCTCGCGCCCGGCGGCGAAGCAACGTTGCGCATTTCGACGGCGGGCGGCGCGCACGAGGAAATTCCGGTGACGCTCGATCGCAGCATGAGCATCGGACGCCGCATCGTTCCCGCGGCATGAAACAGGGCGCGCCCGCGGACGCGCCCTGCATTTTCGAAATCGCGAGCTTACTTCACCAGCGGGCAACCGCCGTCCTTGAGCGGACGAAAGGCCTCGTTGGCCGGAATGGTCGCGAGGATCTTGTAGTAGTCGTAAGGATACTTCGACTCCTCGGGCTTCTTGACCTGCACGAGATAGACGTCGTGCAGCGCACGGCCGTCGGCGCGGATCGGACCCTTGCCAAACAATTTGTCGTCGGCGCCGATCTCCTTCATCTTGGCGATGACGGCCTTGGCGTCCTTGGGGCTGCCGACTGCTTCCACGGCGCGCAGGTAATTGTAGACCGCCGAATAATTGCCGGCCTGGTTGAAGG
>JAGRKN010000354.1:1585-13764 GCA_020442275.1 Rhodoblastus sp.
ACCAGGGCGTGGTGAAGGTCAGGCCTTGCGTGGTCTTCAGGCCGAGCGCGTGAATGTCCGGCAGGAAGACGAGCAGGCCCGCCAGCATCTGGGTCTTGGTGATGCCGAATTCGCCGGCCGTCTTGATCGCGTTGACCGTGTCGCCGCCAGCGTTGGCGAGGCCGATCACCTGCGCCTTGGACGCCTGCGCCTGAACCATGAAGGACGAGAAGTCCTGGGTGTTGAGCGGCGCCTTGACGTCCCCGAGCACCGTGCCGCCGTTCGCCTTGACGACGGCGGAGGTGTCGCGCTCCAGCGCGTGGCCGAACGCATAGTCGGCGGTGACGAAGAACCAGCTCTTGCCGCCCTGCTTGACGATGGCCGTGCCCGTGCCGTGCGCCAGCATCCAGGTGTCGTAGGTCATGTGGATGGTGGTCGGCGCGCAGGCCTTGCCGGTCAGGTCCGACGTCGCGGAGCCCGTGTTGATATAGGCCTTGCCCATGGTGCGCGCGACTTCGTTGACCGCGAGGCCGACAGAGGACGTGCCGACGTCGGTGATGAGGTCGACGCCTTCCTGGTCCCACCAGCGTCGGGCGATGCCGGCGCCGACGTCCGCCTTGTTCTGGTGGTCGGCGGAAATGATCTCGACCTTCATGCCCTTCTTGGCCGCGCCGAAATCCTCGACCGCGAGCTGCGCGGCGATGACGCCGCCGGGGCCGGCAATGTCGGCGTAGAGGCTCGATTGATCGTTGAGGACGCCGATCTTGATCGGCGGGCCCTTGTACTGGGCGCTCGCCTGCAGCGGCGCCGAAACGATCGCCACGCTGGCGGTCAGCGCAAGGACCAATGCGTTCTTCTTGCTCGAATTCATGCGTAAATTCCCTCCCTCCAGCCGCCGGCCGGTCGCGAATTTTCCTCGCGTTTTCGCTCTTTGAAACTGCACCGTTGACGCTGGCGAGGGGAATTCTAGCGCGCGCGACGCCGCAAAGCATATTCCCCGCGCCAATGTCCGACTGGCGGACAATCGAGCTTTCGGCGCCTGCACGAATGACGGCGGCAGCCGAAATAAGGTCCCCACCGCACCCCACGCGCGCGTCTCGCGGAATTCGCGCCGTCCGGAAACCGGTCCCGGCCATCGGGGCAAGGCTCGATGACAGAGCGGATCGTGGCGCAGCCAGTCCGAAAAAAGGAATCTGGCGCGAAATCAATCTATTCGGGCGGACAAATGGCGGAGAGGGAGTCCGACAAACTACCGTCCGCTTGTGTCCGGGACGAAATCGATATGCTTCGGTAAATCAAGGATTCTAGTCGCATTCCGTCTTTACCAATCCGCGATTGTCCGCCATAATCCGCGTCGAATTTGTGGACCGGATTGTGGACCATGCCCAAGCTGACCGCTCGAAAAGTCGAGACCGCCAAGCCGGGCAAGTATGGCGATGGCGAGGGGTTGCAGCTAGCCGTCTCCGCCTCTGGCGCGCGCAAGTGGGTGCTGCGCTTCCAATGGCGGGGCAGGCCCCGAGAAATGGGTCTAGGCGCTTTCCCGCTGGTCTCGCTCGAACAGGCGCGAGACGCCGCCCGCGAGGCTCGCAAGCTGGCCAAGGCCGGGATTGATCCGATCGCCGATAACAAGCGGGAGAAAGCGGTCCCGACCTTTGGCGAGTTGGCGGATACGGTCGCGGCGGACCTTTCGGAAGGCTTCCGCAATGAGAAGCACAAGGCGCAATGGAAGATGACTCTGACGGTCTATGCCAAGCCCCTGCGCGCCATGTCAGTCGACGCTATCGAGACGGCGGACGTTCTGGCGGTTCTCAAACCGTTGTGGACCGCGAAGCCCGAGACTGCCTCGCGCCTGCGCGGCAGGATCGAAAAGGTTTTGAACGCCGCCAAGGCCAAGGGCTTTCGCTCCGGGGAGAATCCCGCCGCATGGCGTGGCCACCTCGAAAACCTCTTGCCGAAGCAATCCATGCTGACGCGCGGCCATCATGCGGCCATGCCGTATGCGGACGTTCCCACCTTCATCAACAAGCTGCGCGAGCGCGACGCGACGGCGGCGCTAGCCTTGGAATTCACGATCCTGACGGCCGCTCGCACGGGCGAGGCATTGGAAGCCGATTGGTCCGAGTTTGATTTGGACGCCAACGTGTGGACCGTTCCGGCCGTCCGTATGAAGCCCGGGCGAGTGCATCGCGTTCCCCTTTCCGAACGCGCGGTGGAAATCCTGCGCGGGCTGGAAAAAGAACGTGTCTCAAGATTCGTGTTTCCCGGACAAAAGGCGGACCGTCCCCTTTCCGGCATGTCGATGGAAATGGTTTTGCGGCGCATGAAGGTCGAGAACGCGACTGTTCACGGCTTCCGCAGTTCCTTCCGCGATTGGGCAGGCAATGAAACGCCATTCCCGCGCGACCTTGCCGAGACGGCGCTTTCCCATGTGATCGGCGACAAGGCCGAGCAGGCTTACCGGCGCGGCGATGCGCTGGAGAAGCGCCGGGCGCTGATGGAAGCATGGGCGAACTATTGCGAGCCGAGCGCGGCAAGCAACGTGATTGTTCTGAAAAAGTCCGGCTAGTCGCGCGCCTCCCCCGCAAGCGGACGTTGGGAACTTCAGTGAAGGGCGGATTGCCGACATTCAAAGTGAGTGTGCCGACCGGCCGCACCTGACCCATCAGAGACAATCGGAGCGTCAGCTTCCGGGAATAATCATGCGAGTCTCAGTCGCGCGGGCGCCCCTCACGGCGTTGGCATCAACCTCGCCGGAGTTGGCGCCGTCAGATCCCGATAGAGATCGCAACGGCGGTCGCGGAAGACGCCCCATGCCCGCCGCTGATTAGCGATCGCGTCCATATCGAGCGCCGCCGTGATGACGCACTCGTCCATGCGGCCGGCCTCTGCGATCTTGGCGCCCATATGATCAGCTATGAACGAGGAGCCGTAGAAGACCAGCGAGCCGGTTTCGCCCTTTTCGACGCCGACGCGGTTTGCGGCGATCAGCGGCGTCAGGTTTGCTGCCGCGTGACCCTGCATGACGCGTTGCCAGTGATCGCGGGTATCCCAGGCGGGGTCGGCAGGTTCCGAACCGATCGCGGTCGGATAGATCAGGATTTCGGCGCCCCTCAGCACCATGCTGCGGGCGGCTTCAGGGAACCATTGGTCCCAGCAGATGCCGGCGCCGATCCGGCCAATCGCGGTGTCGTGGACCACGAATCCGGTATCGCCGTCGGCGAAATAATACTTCTCGTAATAGCCCGGCGAGTCAGGGATATGGCTCTTGCGGTAGAGGCCGAGCGTCCTTCCGTCGGCATCGATCATGGTCAGCGAGTTGAACCGGCGACCGCCGTCCTCCTCGAAGAAGGACACGGGCAGCACGATTCCGAGTTCTCGCGCGAGGCTGGCGACGCGCGAAATGGTCGTATTGCCCTTGAACGGCCGGGCGAGCGTGTTGTGCCCTTCGTCCTTGTCGATGCAGAAATATGGACCCTCGAAAAGCTCCTGCAACACGACCAGTCGTGCGCCCCGCCGCGCGGCCTCGCGCACATGCTTTTCCAGTTTGTCTAGATTGGCCGTCACGTGCTGGCCGCAGGCGATTTGAACCGCAGCAACAATCAACTCGCCCATTTAAGCCTGGCCCTTTCCTTGAGACGCCGACTGCAAGGGTAAGTCAGTCATGGGCGCCGAGCCAACGCCTGCCCCGGCGAACCTGTCGGCCGGATTCCTGATTCTGTCGGGACTTTTACAGATTTGACCCGCGTCCGTCCGCTACCCCTACCTCCATCACGAGAAAAGGGAGGTCGTCCGGCATGGGCGAGCGCAATTTCAACATTCCTGCGTCGGGCTATCTCGAAGCGCTGCGGCGCAACGGTGTCGACCATTTCGTCACTGTGCCCGACTGGGTGCAACTCGGCCTGCACGACCGCGTCGAGCGGGGCGTTGAGGGCCTCGCGCTCGTGCGCTGCTGCAACGAGGACCAGGCGGTCTGCGTTTCGGCGGGTCTGAGGATCGCCGGCAAGAAGCCGGTGACGGTCGTCCAGAACCAGGGGCTCTACGCCTGCATCAACACGATCCGCGCGGTCGGCCTCGACGCCTCGCTGCCGATCGTCTTCCTCGTCGGCCAGTTCGGCCGCGAGTTTTCCAACTTCGGCCACGAACCGTCTCTGTCGGCCCGCAACACCGTGAAGCTGCTGGAGCCGGTGCTGAACGCGCTCGGCGTGAAGTTCTGGCGGCTGGAGGATGAAAGCGATCTCGGCCGCATCGATGAAGCCTTCGCCTATGCGGACAGAGAGAGCCGTCCGGCGGTGCTAATCGTGGGCGCGCCCACCGGCTGGAATTGAGGGGGCGACGATGAATCTTCTGCAAGCCTGCACCATCATTGAGAACGCCCGCAAGGACGCGGTACTCGTCGCGACCATGGGCGCCATGTTCGCCTTCGACGGCATCAAGGCGGCGCAGCCGCGCATCAGTTCCGTGCCCTTGATGGGCGGGGCAGCCAGCCTCGGACTCGGGCTCGCGATCGCCGAGCCGTTGCGCAAAATCATTGTGGTCGACGGCGACGCGAGCCTCCTGATGCAACTCGGCGGCCTCGCCACGGTCGCCGACCGGCAGCCCGCCAATTTCGTGCATTTCGTCGTGCGCAACGGCGCGCAGTTCACCGGCGTCGCCAATCTCGCGACGCCAGCCGAATCCTGCGTCGACTACGCAGGCCTCGCGGCCGCCGCTGGCTATCGGCGAACCTATCGGTTCGAGGACGAGACGGCGCTCGCCGCGCATATCGACGAGGTAATGAGCGGCGGCGGCCCCACCTTCGTCGAACTGCGCGTCGTCACGCCGCCGCCGATCCCAGGCGCGCCGACCAAGATGGAAATCCCCGACATGCAATTCCAACGGATGGGCGTCGAAGCCCGCGCGCTGTCAACTTGGTTGCAGGAACACGCTCGTGGTTGATACGCGCGCCGAATACGTCGTCGTCGGGGCCGGCTCGTCGGGCGCAGCGGTGGCGGCCCGCCTCGCCGCGCGCACGTCAGGCAAGGTTCTCCTGCTGGAGGCCGGCGCCGCGCGCGACAAAGATTTCTGGGTGAAGGTGCCGGTCGGCGTCGCCAAGATCCTGCAGAACCCCGACTACGTCTGGATGTCGAATACGTCGGCGCAGTCGACGCTGGTCAACCAGAGCATCTACATGCCGATGGGCAAGCTGCCGGGCGGCTCGTCCTCGGTCAACGGCATGATCTATGTTCGCGGCGATCCGGCGGAATACGACAACTGGCGCTCGATGGGATGCGCAGGTTGGGGCTACGACGACGTTCTGCCGTATTTCCGTCGGCTCGAAAGCGCTGCTTTCGGTGAAGAGAAGCTGCGCGGGCGCGACGGGCCGATCTCGGTTCAGTCGCTGGCCGACAATTCCGACGAACTGACCGACGCCTTCGTCGCCGCCTGCACGCAGGCCGGCATTCCGCGCAATCCCGACTACAACGGCGCACAGTACGAGGGCATCGGCCATCTGCAATTGTCGACGCGCAACGGTCGGCGCTGCTCGACGGCGCTCGGCTATCTCGACGGCCCGCTGCGCCGTCCGAATCTCGAACTGCTGACGGAAGCACGCACGACCCGCATCCTGTTCGACGGCAAGCGCGCCATCGGTGTCGAATATTTGCAGGGCGCCCAGACCCATCGGGCGCTCGCCGACAAGGAGGTGATCCTGTCGGCCGGTCCAATCCGCTCGCCGCAACTCCTGGAGCTGTCGGGCGTCGGCAATGCGTCCGCGCTGCGAAAGCTCGGCGTGTCAGTCGTTCACGATCTGCCGGGCGTCGGCGAGAATTTCCTCGACCACCTGCAGTCGCGCGTGACCTATGCCTGCACCAAGGCGATCACGCTCAACGACATCCTGTCGAGCAAGGTCCGCACGCTGGCGATGGGCATGCGCTACATCCTGACCCGCAAGGGATTTATGGCCACGCCGTCGGCCACCGCACACGCCAACGTGCAAACCGCGCTGGAGCCCGGGCGCGCGGGCGTGAAGATTCAGGTCCATCACCTCAGCGGTGCGGACCGCTACGCCAACACCAAAGGCTTCGGGCTCGATCCCTTCCCGGGGTTTGCGATCGGCTTCTTCCAGCTTCGTCCAGCATCCCGTGGTTCTATCCACATAACGTCGACTGATCCGTCGGCCGATCCCGTGATCAATCCGAATTATCTCGCGGAAGAAACGGATCGCTCGCACATGCTCGAAGCGCTACGCCTGGTCCGCAAGGTCATGTCGCAAGACGCGATCAAACCTTACGTAGACCGGGAGACGCGGCCGGGCCCGGCGGTCACGGACGACGCGGGTCTGCTCGAATACGTGAAGACGTCTGGTCAGACGTCCTGGCATCCGATCGGCACGTGCAAGATGGGCGTGGACGACCGGGCTGTGGTGACGCCGGATTTGAGGGTGCGCGGGCTCGAAGCGCTGCGCGTCGTCGATTCCTCGATCATGCCGACCATGCCGTCCTCCAACACCAACGTCGCCTCGATCATGATCGGGGAGAAGGGCGCCGATCTGATCCTCACGCCGAGGTAGGCGCGGCTTCGGAAGTCAATAAAGGGGAGAGAGATGTACGAGAAACAGTTCCAGCCGAAAATGGCGTGGCGGATGACGATCCTGCTCGCATTGTTCATGCTTCTGAACTTCGTCGACAAGATCGTCGTCGGCCTGGTCGCCGTGCCGATGATGACCGAACTCAAGCTGTCTCCGACCGAATTCGGCGTGATCGGCGGCAGCTTCTTCTGGCTGTTCGCCATCGCCGGCGTGGTCGGCGGGTTCATCGCCGACCGCGCCAGGACGAAAGGGTTCATCGCATTGATGGCGTTGTCGTGGGCGCTTCTTCAGTTTCCAATCGCCTACACATCCTCTTTCGCCGCAATCATTGCCTGCCGCTTCCTGCTGGGCATAGCGGAAGGGCCGGCCTGGCCGGTCGCGATTCACGCGCTCTACAAGTGGTTCCCGGACGAGAAGCGCTCGTTCCCCGCCTCAGTTCTGGGACAGGCCGCCGGCGTCGGGCTTATCCTCGCGGGCCTCATCATCCCGGCGGTGACCAAGCATTGGGGCTGGCGAGCGAACTTCGAGCTACTTGGCGCCGTCGGCCTGGCATGGCTTCTGCTGTGGCTGCCGCTCGGCAAGGAAGGCACGCTCGAGGAGGCGCAGGATGAACTCGGCGCCCGGCGCGCGTCCTACGGAACCCTCCTGTCGGACAGGACGCTGCTCACGTGCTTTTTCGCGCATTTCGCTTCCTACTGGTCCCTGGCGCTGACGCTGACCTGGATGGCGGTCTACCTGCAGAAGGGGCTCGGCTACGGGCCACTCGAATCCGGGCGCATGTTCTCGTTGTTCATCGCGGTCAATCTCGTCTTTGGCCTCGGCGCCGCATGGCTGTCGCAGCGCCTCATGCAGAAGAAGATTCCGAGCCGGACGGCGCGCGGCGTACTGACCGCCGTCGCCACTCTGATTGCCGCTGCATGCTATGCGAGCATGTTGCTGCCGGGGCTCAGCCCGCTGATGCGCGTGCTCATCCTCGGCGTGGGGTCAGGATTATCGCAGACGATCTATTACACGGGTCCTGCGATCATCAGCGAGATCGTTCCCAAGCCGCAGCGCGCCTCGATCCTGGCGATCGACAATTCGGTTGCCTCGATCGCCGGCATGATCGCGCCGGTAGTGACCGGCTATCTCGTGCAGCATGTTGCCGGCCCTGCTTCCGCAGGTTACGAGTTCGGCTTCGCCGTCACCGGCGGATTCCTCTTGGTCGCGTCGGTAATTGCCTGGGCATTGTTGCGGCCGGCCAGTTCGGCGGAGCGAGTTCGAGGTGCGACCGTGGCGTACGTGCGCTGAGAGCACGCGAGCTCACTCTCAAAGTGAGAGCCGTTCACGGCTCTCACTTTTTTGATCAACGCCCCTCTGCGACCGCTTGCAGCGTCGGCAGATCCACGATGATGAATTGCGAATAATTGGTCTTGATCAGCCCCTCGCTCTCGAGCGTTCGCAGTTCCTTGTTCACGCTCTGGCGCGAACGGCCGAGCATGTCTGCGAATTCCTCCTGCGACAACTTGAGCGTGATGAGATAGCCGTGCGGGCGCGACGCGCCGTAGAGCTCGACCAGCGACAGCAGCAATCGCGCGCAGCGGGCGCGCAGCGGCAGCAGCGTGTGCTCGGCAATGTAGTCGTAGAGCGCGCGCGACCGCAGACAGAGGAAGCGGACCATCGCCATCGCCAGAAGCGGCTCGACCTCGACCGCGGCGAGCAAAGTCGCGCGCGGAATCAGCAGGGCCAGCGTTTCCTCGTGCGCGATCGCGTCGTGAATGCCCGGGCCGCCGTCGAAAGCGCCGATGACGTTGAAGAGCTGACCGGATTCCAGGTAGTGCAGCACATGCCGCTTGCCGGTGGCGGAGGTGGCGCTGACTTCCACGCTGCCAGTCGCCAGCACGCAGAGGTTGGACACCGGCCCGCCCCTGTGGCTGACGGTTTCGCCGCGCTTGAAGATGCGCAAAGTCCCTTCCGCCACGAAGCGGTCGAGCGTGGCAGACGCGCATTGCGAGAACGCCGGCGCTCGGGCCAGAGCGGCGCGCGCAAGCTCCCGCTGGGAGGATTTTGACAGCTCGGTCACGAGTTTGCCTGCCTGTCGAAACTGGTCCGCTATTGTAAACTTTGCCAGGCGTCCCGCAAAACACGATCAAGAGCCGGGCGCGGCCGCCCGTCGCCGCCAAAATCGAATTTTGTCGAAGTCACGACAGATTCCCCCAACCTCGGGCCGCTATTGGTCGGGCATACGGCAGGTCCGGCGAGCGCCGCGTGCTGATCGGGCCCGGTGCGGCATGATCGGAACAAGGTTCGGACGCCCGTCTGGCCGATAACTTTCATTCCCTCGAAGCCGTGCGACGCGCGGCATCGCCACGCTGTTGAAATGGACCTCATCATGACCAATCGTCCCTGGTTCAAGTCCTACGGCGACATCCCCGCGACGATCGACGCCGACGCCTATCCCTCCGTCCGGGACCTGCTCGATCAAGCGATGACGAAATTTGCCGACAAGCCGGCGCTGCGCTCGTTCGGCCAGACGCTGACCTACGCGGACGTCGACGCGAAGTCCCGGGCGCTCGCCGCCTACCTGCAGACGAACCTCGGCGTGAAGAAGGGCGATCGCATCGCGGTCATGACGCCGAATATCTTCGCCTTCCCGCTGGCGATGATCGCCAATGCGCGCGTCGGCGCGATCCAGGTGAACGTCAATCCGCTCTACACGCCCCGCGAGCTCGAGCACCAGCTCAACGACGCCGGGGTCGAGACGATCGTCATTTTCTCCGGCTCGACCGGAACCCTCGCCGAGATCATCGGCGCGACCAACGTCAAGAACGTGATAGTCGCGGGCGTCGGCGATCGCTCCGCCGCGAAGCTGCCGAGCCCGTCGGTCGATCCGCGCCTGCAGAACGTCATCGCGTTGTCGGATGCGCTCGACCAGGGCGCGTCCAGGGCGTTCGTCGCGCCGGACCTGCGCGGCGCGGACGTGCTCTTCTTGCAATATACGGGCGGCACGACAGGCCTGTCGAAGGGCGCGACGCTGACGCACCGCAATCTGATCGCGAACATCGAGCAGTACAAGGCCTTCATGCCGAAGGCGCTGGCGCCGGGCGAGGAAGTCGTAGTCACGGCGATCCCGCTCTATCACATCTTCGCGTTGATGGTGAATTTCCTGAGCTATTTCTCGGTCGGCGCAGACAACTGGCTCGTCGCCGATCCTCGTGCGATCGATCAGTTTCTCGACATCCTGAAGGCCGCGCGCCCGACCATCTTCATGGGCGTCAACACGCTCTACGCTGGCTTGACCATGCACCCGCGCCTGCGCGAGATCGATTGGTCGCGTCTGAAACTCGCCGGCGGCGGCGGCGCGGCGATCGTCGGCGCGGTCTCCGATCGTTGGAGAGAGATTACGGGCGTCTTTATCCGCGAAGGCTACGGCCTGTCGGAGACTTCGCCCATCGTCACCTTCAATCCTGCGTACATGGACAAGTTCAGCGGCACGACGGGCCTGCCGCTGCCCTCTACCGACGTCATTCTGCTGAATGACGCCGACAAGGAAGTCGGCATCGGCGAGGCCGGCGAAGTCTGCGTGAAGGGACCGCAGGTGATGAGCGGCTACTGGAACAAGCCCGACGCCAACAGGGAAGCCTTCACCAAGGACGGCTATTTCCGCACTGGCGACGTCGGCGTGTTCGATGAGGGAGGCTTCCTCAAGATCGTCGACCGCAAGAAGGACATGATCCTCGTCTCCGGCTTCAACGTCTATCCGAACGAGATCGAAGCGGTCGCAACCGGGTGTCCGGGCGTGGCGGAGTGCGCCTGCATCGGCATTCCCGACGTTAAGACCGGGGAGGCGGTGAAGCTATTCGTCGTGAAAAAGCCCGGTGCGGCGCTGACGATAGACGAGATAGCGGCTTTCTGCGCGAAGGAACTCGCGGCCTACAAGGTTCCGAAGCACGTCGCCTTCGTCGACGCGTTGCCGAAGTCGAACGTCGGAAAGATTCTTCGACGGGATCTGCGAGTGGCTGGATGAGCTAACCTTCGCCGCGAAGTCCGCTGCCGGGCGGCATTCTCAGTTCGGCTTTTCGGCGCCGCCCTGCCGGTTCGCTGCTGCGCTCGGAATGTCCGAGAACGGTCGATAGGCGTCCGGCGGGTCGTTCCCGAAAGCGGACAACTCCAGTTGACGACAGCGCGCCGCTCGCGACTCGGCTAACTTTCCGGTATGCGACACCCATACGCCAGCGACGGGAATATACCGACGATCGGACACTGGCGCAGCCACGGGCTGAAAGCGGTGGAAGTCGTCTGCCATGCCAGCCATTGTCGCCACGCGGGCCGCGTCGAATTCGACGTCTTGGCGCTGCCGGACGAAACGCCGTTTCCTCGCATCAAGCGATACAGGCGCTTCCGCTGCCTAGTGTGCGGCGAGCGCGAAAACGAAGTCCGGCCGGATTGGCGCGACTATCAGGCACGAGGTGCGGGGAGGGTTACGTGACGCCACAGCAGCGCCACCGCGTGATCTGGACCGCAGTTGCACTGGCTGCGCTATGGTTTGCGATCGTCGCGCTTTTGTGGCTGCGGATGAGGTGATCAGCGAATTAGATTCGGACCGCAGGGATAGGCCGGCCAGCCGACAAGCCGATCGCACCATCGGTTTCCCTGCGCCCACTTGGTGCTCGCGAGGTGTGCGCGATGACGGTCTTAGACGCTTATTCTCCAAGTGATAGGCTAGAGGCCCCGGACCCTGCAATCCGTATGTTAGCAGAGATTCTGGATCAGGCAGTGACGACTGGCTTCACAACACTGGTGCAAGCCCAGTCCACAATCTTCGTCTTTGAGAAAAGCCGAAAGCGGCTTCTCCGCCTCGTTGTCGATCCTAAGGATGAACGCAATCAGCAAGAGGCCGAAGAGTCTGTCTTCAAGATTGCTCAGACAATCATGATGGTCGGGCTCATGGCCGGGTCACGTGACCCGAAATGGTTTGCCCTCTTTACGAAGATGGAGCGGTCGAAATTCGCTGAGCAGTCGCGCCACAAGAAGGCATCGCAATCCCTTCCAAAGCTGGAGGTAGATGCGATCATAGTGTCGGCCTTTCAAGATCGCTCTCTGACGAAAGGCGCGGTATCAAACCCTCAGAAAGCAGCGAGAATCTTGCAGTCCGTGAACGAGACGCTTGCCCGGCGAGGAATTGAAACGGGCCTCAAGGCGCCACAGTACAAGGATGCGGCAAGTCTCAGTCGGAGGTTCGCGAGCATCCGCGATGAGGATGGCTGCTCAGGCGTCCGGTAAAATGCAGACGCCTAGCCAGTCATCCGTTAACTTTTCGGTCCGCTTGTAGATCGACACAGATACGCGTGTAGTTTCGCTGCTGCCCTCAAACAAAGGAAGGCAGCATGAAACTCTCTCAAACCTCAACCAACTCGCGTCGCGCTTTTCGCGTCAACGAATTCTGCGAGGCCTATCGGGTCTCACGCGCGACCGTCTACAAATTGATGAAGGAAGGAAAGTTGCGAACCGCCCTTATCGGCGGGCGGCGCGTCATTCCGGTCGATGCGGCGGAAGCCCTCTTGGGGGAGGCCGCTTGAATGACTAGTACCAGAGACACGAACCCCGGCGCGACATTACGCGCCGGGGCCGAATGGCCTGCTGCCGGTCTCGTGGA
>JAGRKN010000355.1 GCA_020442275.1 Rhodoblastus sp.
ATCCATGGAATCGAGCACCTGCTCGACCATTTCGCGCTCGGCCAGCCCGCCCGTCGTCTGGATCAGGCGGTCGGCCAGCGTCGACTTGCCGTGGTCGATATGCGCGACGATCGAGAAATTGCGGATGTTTTCGATGGGGTGGCTGGTCATGCGCCGCGAGATAGCAGCGCCGGCAGGCGAAGGGAAGGCGTCGGAGCGATTTCGTTAACCATCCAGCCCGGCCTGAACGAAAGTCACGTTAAGGCATTAAACCCGCTTTATCTATTCCGTGGTGCTCTGGCATTCCGGCCAAATTTCACTTCGCCCGTGGGGGGCGAGGAGCATATTACAGTGTCTTTTGCTTCAATAGTTGTGCCCTTGCGGCGGTTTCGCCGAAGCTGTTTCCGGGCGAAATCGGCGCTTGCGCGCGCTTTTTCCATCGCCGGCCCCAAGGGCCTGGACGCGGATATGGAGGCGCGCCTGCGCGCCGCCCAGATCGCCGTGATCGCCCGCCACACGCCAGCGATGATCGCAGTCAACCTGATCAGCGGGCTGATGCTGGTCGCCGCTTTCGGCGCGCAGGGGCTCGTTGTGCCGGCGACGGCCTGGTTGGCCGCCCTTGCGGCGGTCTGCATGCCCGTCGCCTTCCGTGTCTACCGACGCCGCCACAAACTGCCGCCCGCGACGGTCGGCCCCAAGGTCATTCGCAGCGCGACCATCAATGCCGCCGCGCTCGGTGGGATCTGGGGAGCGGCGGCTATGCTGTTCTTCAACCCCGACCGGCACGGCCAGATCATCCTGGTCTGCATAATCGCCGGCATGATCTGCGGCGGCTCGCTGGCGCTCTCGACCCTGCCACGCGCCGTGGTCGCCTTCGCCACGCCGATCGTCGGCGGCTCATTCATCGGCCTGCTGCTCGGCGCCAAGCAGCCGATCGACTATTTCATCGCGCCGCTGCTGGCGACCTACAGCACGGCGATCATTCTGGCCGGCCTGTCGCAGGGCCAGCAATTCGCGACCCGCGTGATCGCGCAGGCGCGCGCCGAAGCGCTGGCGCGGCACGACCCGCTGACCGGCCTGCCGAACCGCGTCGCCTTCGAGAGCGCACTGTTTACGGCCTGCCAGAGGCTCGAGAAATACGGCGAGCGCTTCGCGCTGCTCTACATCGATCTCGACGACTTCAAGGTGGTCAATGACCGCTACGGCCACCAGGCCGGCGACCAGCTGCTCAAGCAGATGGCCGGACGTCTGTCCGTCTGCCTGCGCGAGGTCGACATGCTGGCCAGGCTCGGCGGCGATGAATTCGTGATGATCGCGCGCGGCCTCTCGTCCTCGGCCGATGCGGCGACGCTCGCCGACCGGCTGGCCGGCGCCTTCAACGGCGCCTTCACGCTGGAAGGCGGCAATCTGGAATGCCGCGCCAGCGTCGGCGTCGCGCTCGCGCCGACCGACGGCGCAACGCCGAACGCGCTGATCAACCGCGCGGACGCGGCCCTCTACGCCGCCAAGCGCGAACGCAACGGCGCCTTCCACCTGTTCGCGCATGGCGAGCACAAGGAGGTGATCGACCGGCGCGCGCTGGCGCAGGACATCAAGGGCGCTCTCGGGCGCGGCGAATTCTTCCTGCAGTTCCAGCCGATCCAGGAGCTTGCGTCCGGGCGCATCAAGTCCAACGAGACGCTGGCGCGCTGGCGCCATCCGGAACGTGGGCTCGTGCCGCCGGTCCAGTTCATCACCATCGCCGAGCGCCTCGGGTTGATCCACGAACTCGGCGAATGGATCATGTTCGAGGCCTGCCGCGAGGCGGCCCTCTGGCCGGCGGACGTCGGCGTCGCGGTCAATGTCTCGCCCGAACAGATCTGCGACGATTCGATCGTGAACATCGTCGAGGCCGCCCTGCGCGCCGCGCGGCTGTCGCCGCGTCGCCTGCATCTGGAAGTCACGGAATCGGCCATTCTGGCGGCCAATGGCGCAGCGTCGGCGATCAAGCGGCTGCACGAGCGCGGCGTCGCCATCGTGCTCGACGATTTCGGCACGGGTTTTTCCTCGTTCGACCATGTGCGTCGCCTGCCGGCCGCCGGGCTGAAGATCGACCGCTCGTTCATCGCTGGCCTGCCGGAACGCAAGAACCAGGCGATCGTGCATGCTGTCGCCCATCTCGCCCGCTCTCTCGCTCTCGACGTCACCGCCGAAGGAATCGAGACGCAGGCGCAGCTCGGCTTTGTCCGGGCGGCGGGTTGCACGCATGGACAGGGCTATCTGATCTCCCGCCCTCAGGACGCGGAAACCATGCGCGCAACGCTGGCCGTAGACCGGGCCGCCTGAGCGCCAAGGCCGAAAGTCCGCAGAATATAGCCTGAAATCAAAAATCTAGCCTCGATCGCGACGATACGATCGGGGCGCCCCGCCCGCCGGCTGACGCAAGTGTGACGAAAGGTTCACCCGGGCGCCGCTTGACGGAATCGCAGGGCGTTCCTAGGTTCCCTGCCCGACGCGCGGAAATCTCCGCGCCCCCAAGAGGCTGTTATGGCTACTTCAAAAGTCACGGACGCCAGCTTCGACGCCGACGTTCTCAAATCTTCCGAGCCCGTCGTCGTCGATTTCTGGGCGGAATGGTGCGGCCCCTGCAAGATGATCGGCCCCTCGCTCGAGGAAATCGCCACGGAAATGCAGGGCAAGGTCAAGATCGCCAAGGTCAATGTCGACGAGAACCCCGGCGTCGCCGGCAAGCTCGGCATCCGCTCGATCCCGACGCTGATGCTGTTCAAGGACGGCAAGCTCGCCGCCCAGAAGGTCGGCGCGGCGCCCAAGGGCGAGCTGGTGAAATGGATCAATTCCGCGGTCTGAACCGAGGAATTCGACCGAACTGCAGAGGGCCGCGAAAGCGGCCCTTTCGTTTTGCGGCTGGGCGCGAGACGCTGCTCTTTGCGCGACGCAGGCGCGCGCATATCCTGTCCCCGAGACAAGCGCCCGAACGGGCCGGGAGGATTTCATGAGCGCATCGGTCAAGACCCATGTCCAGCACGCGCGCGACGCGGCCTTCGACCAGGGCCTGCGCCAGTATTTCGCCTACCGCAATCTCGGCTACGACAATGCGACATCGGGCAAGTTCGGCGTCAACGTGATCCGCGCCGTGCCGGGCGAACATCCGCACGGCGCCTGGCACCTGCACGAACTCGATTTCCAGTTCGTCTACGTGCTGAAGGGCTGGGTCGAGTTCGAATACGAGGACATCGGCCATGTCCGGCTAGAGGCCGGCAGCACGGTCATGCAGCCGCCGCGCATCCGCCATCGCGAGATCCGCCACAGCGACGATGTCGAGATTCTCGAACTGACCTCGCCTGCCGAATTCGTCACACGCGAGGTCGAGGCGCCGCAGGTTGCGGCTGAATGAAGCGCGGCCTCGTCGCCGCAACATCCGCCGCGCTCCTTCTCGGCGCTTCGATGATCTGGAAGCAATTCGTCGCGCCTCGCCCCGAGCCGACGGCCGCGCATGCGGCGTTCGACAAGTTCGGCCGGCTTGCGGCCTATCCCGGCAAGGAAAAGGCGGCCTGCCCGCAGCAGAACGCCCGGACGGTCGTTATTCTCGCGATCGGCCAATCGAATATCGGCAATTTTGGCGCAGCGCGGCTTTCGACAGCGCATGGCGCGCGCGTCGTCAATTTCTTCGACGGCGCATGCTGGATCGCCGGCTCGCCACTCTATGGCGCTGACCAGACACTTGGCGAAGCGCTGACGCCGGTCAGCGACCGGCTGATCGAAACCGGCGCCGCCGACAGCGTCGTACTGGCCGTCGCCTCGATCGGCGGCCGTACGATTGCGGATTTCGCGCGCGGGCCTCTTCGTCCGATGCTCGACGATGCGATCACGTCTCTCGGCGCGCGCTACAGGCCGACGGCGATCATCTGGCATCAAGGCGAGAGCGATCTCGCGCTCGCGACGTCGCCCGAGAACTACAGACGCGACTTCGACTCGATTGTTGCACGTCTCCGCGTGCAATGGCCGCAGGCTCCGGTCTTCGTTTCTGTCGCCACGAAATGTCTGCCGATGCTGCGCGACTGGCGCGCGGACAACGCGATCGCGACAGCGCAACGCCAGCTCGTCGATCCCGCGCGCGGCATTTTCGCGGGCGTCGACACCGATGCGCTATTCGCTGACGGAGACAGGTCCGACGAATGCCACATGGCCAGGAGCGGGCAGGAGAAATTCGCTTCGGCCTATGCCGCGCTGATAGCGCGGACGATGGCAGCCAAGAGTCAGTCGAGCGTCGAGCCGTTCAACGCCAGCGCGCCGCCGGCGAGATAGAGCGAGCCGCAGATGAGGATACGCGGCGGCGCGCGCCAGTGTTCGCGCGCGATGCGCGTGAACGCCTCCTCGATCGTAGCCGCCTCGCTTGCGAACAGGCCGAGATCGCGGGCGGCTTCGGCGACGTCAGCCGGCGCCCGGCCGTAATGATCGCCCGACACGGGCACGGCGACGATGCGCGTCGCGAGATCGGTGAAATGCGCGAGAAAAGCACGGGCGTCCTTGGTGGCGAGCAGGCCCGACACCAGCACGAGCGGCGCGTCGTGCAACGCGGCGCGTTCGCCCATGGCGGCGGCGGCGACGCGCGCGCCGTCCTCGTTGTGACCACCGTCCAGCCAGATTTCCGCGCCGGGCGGCGCGAGTTCGACAAGCCTGCCGCGTGAAATACGTTGAAGGCGGGCGGGCCAGTCGACGGTCTTCATACCTTGCTCGAACGCGTGCGCGGGCAGCGTCGGCGCGATCGTACGCAACGTGGCGATGGCGGTTGCTGCGTTCTGGTGCTGGTGGCGGCCGGCCAGCCGCGGCGCGGACAGGTCGAGGAGACCGCGTTCGTCCTCGAAGATGAGGCGGCCGTTTTCCTCGCGCACATCGTAGTCGCGGCCCGCGACGATCGTCGGCGCGCCGGCCTTTCGCGCGCAACCTTCGAGCACACGCAAGGCGTCGTCCGACTGATAGCCGATGACGCCCTGCGTATCGCGCTTGAAGATTCCGCCCTTCTCGTAGGCGATACGCTCGACCGTATCGCCGAGAAATTCAGCGTGGTCGATGGAGACCGGCGTGATGACGCTGGCGGCAGGCGCTTCGATCACATTGGTCGCGTCGAACCGGCCGCCGAGACCGACCTCGAGCAGCAGCCAGTCGGCCGGCGTTTCCGCGAAAAGATCGAAGGCGGCAGCCGTTGCGATCTCGAAGAAGGTGATGGGTTGTCCGGCGTTCACGCGCTCGCATTTTTCGAGCGCTGATATCAGCGTCGCATCATCGACGAGTTTTCCCGCGAGACGGATGCGCTCGTTGAAGCGCAGCAGATGCGGCGATGTGTAGACATGCACGCGCTCGCCGGCCGCTTCGAGAATCGCGCGCAAGAAGGCCACCGTCGAGCCCTTGCCGTTGGTGCCGGCGACATGGATCGTCTTGGGTAATTTCCTATGCGGATCGCCCAGCGCGGCGAGCAGCCGCTCGGTGCGGCCGAGCGACAGATCGATCTTGCGCGGATGCAGGTCAAGCAGGCGCGCGAGGATGGCGTCGAGGGGAGAGGAAGGCTGGGTCATGGACAGGAGACCTCATCCTGAGGAGCGCCGAAGGCGCGTCTCGAAGGATGGCCGCTGGAGACGCCCTCGTGCTTCGAGACGCGGCTTTCGGCCGCTCCTCAGCATGAGGGCTTCATTGTTGAAATCGACTAGGCCGCGTCCGGCTCCTGCCGCGCGGGCTGCTTCGTCATCAGCGCGCAGAGGCGAGCGAGCGTCGCGCGCATCTCGCCGCGCGGCACGACCATGTCGACCATGCCGTGGTCGCGCAGGAAGTCGGAGCGTTGGAAGCCGTCGGGCAGTTTTTCGCGGATCGTCTGTTCGATCACGCGCGCGCCAGCGAAGCCGATGACCGCGCCGGGCTCCGCAATGTGAATGTCGCCGAGCATGGCGTAGGAAGCCGTCACGCCGCCGGTGGTCGGATTGGTGAGCACGACGATGTAGGGCAGTTTCGCCGCGCGCAGGCGTTGAACGGCGACCGTCGTGCGCGGCATCTGCATCAGCGAGAACATGCCTTCCTGCATGCGCGCGCCGCCGGACGCCGTGAAGATGATGAAGGGCGTGCGCCGCTCGACCGCCGCCGTCATGCCGGCGATGATCGCCTCGCCCGCCGCCATGCCGAGCGAGCCGCCCAGGAATTCGAAATCCTGCAGCGCGACGACGACGTCCTGGCCTTCGAGCTTGCCGGCGGCGAGACGAACGGCGTCCGGCTGGCCGGTCTTGGCGCGGTTTTCCTTCAGGCGGTCGGTGTAGCGCTTCACGTCGCGGAATTTCAGCGGATCGAGCGGGACATCCGGCGTCGGCAGCGTCGTGAAGGCGCCGTCGTCGAACAGGCTCTTCAGCCGCGCGTCGGCGGGCATGCGCATGTGGTAGCCGGACCCCGGCACGACCCAGAGATTGCCCTCCAGATCCTTGTTGAACACGAGTTCGCCGCTCTCGGGACATTTGGTCCAGAGATTTTCCGCCGTGTCGCGCTTGAGCATCGACCGGATTTTCGGCGGGACGACGTTGGATATCCAGTTCATGTCGAGCCTCGGTTCTCTCCTTCTCCCCGCGTGCAGGGAGAAGGTGGCAGCGTAGGCAAGTTTACGCAGCCTACGTCAACTTGGCGGCGCGCGCCGGATCAGGGGCTGGGCGATTGGCGCCATTCTGGTCAACGACCCGGCCACTCACCCTAACCCTCACCCCGTATACGAGGAGAGGGAACTGTCTCGTGCTACTCTGCCGCGAACTTGCGGCCGGCGCCCACGCCGCCAGCCAGTTCGCGCACGAGCGAGGCGACCGCCTCGACCGTGCCTGCTGTCGCCTTGTTATCGGCGTCGAGCGACTTTTTCAGGGCGTCGACAAGAGCCGTGCCGACGACGACGCCGTCGGCCTGGCCTGCGATCTGGCGGGCGTTGTCGGCCGTCTTGACGCCGAAGCCGACCGCCACGGGAAGTTTCGTATGGCCCTTGATGCGCGCGACCGCCGCGCCGACCCTGCCGTAATCGGCGATAGCCGCGCCGGTGATGCCGGTCAGCGAGACGTAATAGACGAAGCCCGACGTATTGTTCAGGACGCTCGGCAGGCGCCTGTCGTCGGTCGTCGGCGTCGCCAGACGAATGAAGTTGAGGCCCGCGTTCAATGCGGGAATGCAGAGTTCGTCGTCCTCTTCCGGCGGAAGGTCGACGACGATCAGGCCGTCGACGCCCGCTTCCTGCGCGGCGGCGAGAAACTTGTCGACGCCCATCACGTAGATCGGGTTGTAATACCCCATCAGCACGATCGGCGTGTCGTTGTCGGTCTTGCGGAAGTCCGCGACCAGCGCGAGCGTCTTCTTCAGCGTCATGCCCGCCCGCAGCGCGCGCAGGCCCGCCGCCTGGATCGAGGGGCCGTCGGCCATGGGATCGGTGAAGGCCATGCCGATCTCGAGCACGTCGGCGCCGGCCTTCGCCA
>JAGRKN010000072.1:0-22525 GCA_020442275.1 Rhodoblastus sp.
GCGTGCAGAAGCTCGCGGCCGGCGAAAAGGTCCGCCCGATTTCGCAACTTGCGTTCTGAGGCCGTCTATGCGCCGTCTCAACCTGTCCGAAGGGGCCTTCCGCCATCACGCTTTGACGCTCTTCCTCATCATCGCGACGCTGCTTGCGGGCGTGGCTTCCTATATGAAGCTCGGCCGCGCGGAAGATCCGAGCTTTACAATCAAGCTCGCCAACGTGACAGCGATCTGGCCAGGCGCGAGCGCGCGCGAAATGCAGGATCAGGTGGCCGACCGCATCGAGAAGAAGCTGCAGGAGCTTCCCTATTTCGATCGCGTGCAGACCTATACCAAGCCCTCGTTCACGGCGATGCAGGTGATCTTCAAGGATACGACGCCGCCTTCTCAGGTGCCCTGGCTGTTCTATCTCCTGCGCAAGAAGCTGAACGACATTCGCGCCGACCTGCCGTCCAATCTGATCGGCCCCGATGTCAACGATGAATTCGGCGATGTCGATTCTGTGCAGTACATGATCACTGGCGATGGCGCGAACTACGCGCAGCTCAAGACCGTCGCCGAAAGCCTGCGCCAGCGCCTGCTGAAGGCGCCCGATGTTGTGAAGGTCAATCTCTACGGCGCGCAGGACCAGCGTATCTTCGTCGAGTTCAGCCAGCCGAAGCTCGCCGGTCTGGGCGTGACCCCGCAGGCGATCTTCGATTCTCTGGCGCGCCAGAACGCGGTCGCGGCGTCCGGCGTGTTCGAGACGCAGGCCAATCGCATTCCCGTCCGCGTTTCCGGCGCGCTGACGGGCGCGGCCGCCGTCGCCGAAACGCCTGTCGAGGCCAACGGCCGCGTGTTCCGCCTGGGCGACGTCGCCGACGTGACAGCGGGCTTCAAGGATCCGCCGGACTTTCTGGTGCGCTCCGGCGGCAAGCCTGCGCTCGCTATCGGCGTAGTGATGGCGAGAGGCGGCAATATCCTGACGCTCGGAGAAACGCTGAAATCGGTCATGGCCGAGGCGCGCGCCGCGACGCCGGTCGGGATCGAATTCACGCAGATCGCCGACCAGCCCAAGGTCGTGGAGGAAGCCGTCGGCGAATTCACGCGCTCCTTCATCGAGGCGCTCGCCATCGTGCTTCTGGTCAGTTTCCTGTCGCTCGGATTGCGCACCGGCGTCATCGTCGCTCTGTCGGTGCCGCTGGTTCTGTCCGTCGTGTTCGTCGTCATGAACATGCTCGGGCTCGACCTGCAACGCATCACGCTCGGCGCGCTCATCATAGCGCTCGGCCTGCTCGTCGACGACGCCATCATCGCGGTCGAGATGATGGTCGTGAAGATGGAGCAGGGCGTCGATCGCGTTAAGGCGGCGACCTATGCTTGGGATTCGACCGCATTTCCAATGCTCACCGGCACATTGGTGACAGCGGCGGCCTTCCTGCCGGTCGGCTTTGCGCCCTCCACGTCTGGCGAGTATGCGGGCGGCATTTTCTGGGTCGTCGCGATTGCGCTGATTGCGTCCTGGTTCGTAGCGGTCGTCTTCACGCCCTATCTCGGCGTGAAGCTTCTGCCGAATCTCACCTCTAGGCATTCGCACGACGAAGAGGAGATTTACCATACGCGCCCGTACCGGGCCTTGCGGCGCGTGATCGGCTGGTCCGTCGACAACAGGCTCATCGTGGTCGCCGCGACCGTCGGGCTGATGATTGTCGCGGCCGTCGGCTACACGCGCGTTCCCAAGCAGTTCTTTCCGATTTCGGATCGCACGGAAATCTTCTTCCAGATGCGCATGCCCGAGGGCACGGCGATCGGCGTCACGCAGAAGACCGCCGAAAAAGCGGAAGCCATGCTCGCGGGCGATCCCGACATCACGCATTTCTCGACCTATATCGGCCAAGGCTCGCCTCGCTTCTGGCTCGGTCTCAATCCGCAATTGCCGAACGAGGCGTTTGCCGAAATCGTCGTCGTCGCCAGGGACGTGCCGGCGCGCGAGCGCGTGAAAAAGAAGCTCGACAAGGCGATCTCGGACGGCGCGCTGTCGGAAGCGCGGGTGCGCGTCGATCGTTTCAACTACGGTCCGCCGGTTGGATTTCCCGTGCAGTTCCGCGTGATGGGCTCGGACCCGCTCGAAGTGCGCGACATCGCCTATCGCGTGCGCGACATCATGCGCGCCGATTCGGCCGTGCGCGACCCGCATCTCGACTGGAACGAGCGCATGCCGTCTGTTCGTCTCGAGCTCGATCAGGATCGCGCCCGCGCGCTCGGTCTGACGCCGCAGGATCTCGCCAATTCCCTGCAAATGCTGATTTCCGGCGCGACGGTGACGACTGTGCGCGACGGGGTCGAAAAGGTCGACGTGGTTGCGCGCGCCGTGAAATCGGAGCGCGCCGACCTCGCCCATCTCGGCGACCTCACCGTCACCACGCGCAGCGGCGCTTCCGTGCCGGTCTCGCAAGTCGCCAAGATCGTCTACGAGCACGAGGACGCCATTCTGTGGCGGCGTAGCCGCGACACGGCGATCACTGTGCGTTCGGACGTGATCGACGGCGTGCAGCCGCCGGATGTCTCCCTCCGCGTCTGGCCGCAGCTTGCCGGCCTTATCGCGCAATTGCCGCCGGGCTATCGCATCGAGCGTGGCGGCGCCGTCGAGGAATCGGCGAAGGCGAATACAGCGATCGCGACGGTCGTGCCGCTGATGATCTTCGTCATGCTGGCGATCGTGATGTTCCAGTTGCAGAACTTCACGCGTCTGGCGCTGGTCATGCTGAGCGCGCCGCTCGGGATCATCGGCTCGTCGTTGGGCCTCAACATTTCCGGCGCGCCCTTCGGCTTCGTGGCGCTGCTCGGTCTGATCGCGCTGGCAGGCATGGACATGCGCAATTCGATCATCCTGGTCGATCAGGTACGTCAGGATCTCGAACGCGGCATGTCCTATCGTGACGCGATCATCGAATCGGCGGTGCGGCGCGCGCGGCCGGTGGTGCTGACGGCGCTCGCGGCCATCCTCGCCATGATCCCGCTGTCGCGCTCGACTTTCTGGGGGCCGATGGCGATCGTCATCATGGGCGGATTATTCGTCGCCACCTTCCTGACCCTGCTGTTCCTGCCGGCGCTCTATGCGCTATGGTTCCGCAAGTCGTTGGGCGCGCACGCGCCTGCCGACGAGGGGGAAGTGGCTCCGGCTGCGGCCGGCTACATCGGAGCGCCAGCGGAATGATGCAGGCGGACGTCATCGCGCCGAAGGACGCCGAGACGCGCGCGCGGATCGTCGAGGCGGCCGAGCGGCTGTATCGCGAGATCGGCTTCCAGAAGACGACGGTCGCCGACATCGCGCGCGAACTCAAGATGTCGCCGGCCAATGTCTATCGCTTCTTCGGTTCGAAGGCGGAAATCAACGGCGCCGTCGCCAACCATGTCCTGAGTTCGATCGTCGCTGCGTCAGTCGCCATTGTCGAAGGTCCAGGCAGCGCCGGCGAACGGTTGCGCGCACTGGTCAAGAACAACGAAGCGATGAATGCAGAGCGTTTCGTCGGCGAGCGCAAGCTGCACGAGATGGTGGAAGTCGCGCTCAACGACGAGTGGCCGATTGTCACCGAATATGTGCAGACGATGCGCATGCTGATGGGCCGCCTCGTCGCCGACGGCGTGGCGTCGGGCGAATTCGCGGCGATCGATCCGGCGCAGGGCGCGGCGCTCGTTCAGGCCTCCACCATCTGCTACTGCCATCCGCGCCTGATGGTCGAATGCCAGGACAAGCCGGTGCCGAATTGCGACGAGATGGTGGATTTCGTGTTGCGGGCGTTGAAGGGTTAGGACTGTTCTAGAGTCGTCATCGCCAGGAGCGTAGCGACGAAGCAATCCATCCATGCGGATTGACCCGGTGGATGGATTGCTTCGCTCCGCTCGCAATGACGGCCTGTAGGTCGGTGCCCTCTCAATTCCGTTCGTACAGCGTCACCACACAGGCCCCGCCCAGACCCAGATTGTGCTGCAGCGCGAGTTTCGCGCCGTCGACCTGCGTCGCTTCCGCCGTTCCGCGCAGCTGACGGGTCAGCTCGTAGCATTGGGCAAGACCGGTCGCGCCGAGCGGATGGCCCTTCGACAGCAGGCCGCCCGAGGGGTTGGTGACAACCTTGCCGCCATAGGTATTGTCGCCGGCGTCGATGAAATCCTGCGCGCCGCCCTCGGGGCAGAGCCCCAGCGCCTCGTAGGTGATGAGTTCGTTGTGCGCGAAGCAATCGTGCAATTCGACGACGTCGAGATCGTCCGCGCTCACGCCAGCCTTCGCATAGACGCGCCGCGCGGCTTCCTTCGCCATGTCGTAGCCGACGACGCGCATCATGTCGTGCGACTCGAAGGTCGAGGGGAAGTCGGTCGTCATTTCCTGCGCCGCGATCTTCACATCCGTGCGCAGGCCGTGCTTCTTCGCGAAGTCCTCCGAGACGAGGATGGCCGCCGCCGCGCCGCAGGTCGGCGGGCAGGCCATGAGGCGGGTCATCACGCCCGGCCAGATCACCTGATCGCGCAGCACGTCCTCGTAGCTCACCTCCTTGCGGAAGATGGCGAGCGGATTACGCGCGGCATGCCGGCTCGCCTTGGCGCGCACCTTGGCGAAGGCGTCGATCTTCGTGCCGTATTTCTGCATGTGAGCGAGGCCGGCGCCGCCAAAATAGCGTAACGCCAGCGGCACATCCTGCGCGTCGACGAGTTCGTCGGCGGCGCGATCGAATTCCTCGAAGGGGCTCGGACGATCGTGGAAGATTGCGCCGAGCGCGCCGGGCTTCATCTGCTCGAAGCCGAGCACGAGCGCGCAATCGGTCGCGCCGGATTGTACCGCCTGGCGGGCGAGATAGAGGGCGGTCGATCCGGTCGAGCAATTGTTGTTCACGTTGACGATCGGAATGCCGGTCATGCCGAGCGGATAGAGCGCGCGCTGCCCGGCTGTGGAATCGGCATAGACGTAACCCGCGTAGGCCTGCTGGACCTGATCGTAGGCGATGCCGGCGTCCGCCAGCGCGCGACGGGCGGCTTCCGCGCCCATTTCATTATAGGCGGGCCCCGCGCCCGGCTTGGCGAAGGGGATCATGCCGACGCCGGCGACCAGCACTTTTGCGCTCATCCTGTCCTCCCGAATTTTCCGGCGGCGATTGTAGCTAGCGAAAGGCGCCGGACAAGGGCGGGAAAACCTGCGGCAATCCCGGCGCTGGCGGGCAGAGGGCGCGCGTGGTAGTAAGCGGTCATGCTCAGGCTCGCGCGCCTTTCCGCTATTTTTTTCGTCGCCCTGTCAGGCGTCGCGTCGGCGCGCGCGGCCGAACTCGTCCTGTTCGAGCGAGCGGGTTGTGTCTGGTGCGCGCGCTGGAACGAGGAAGTGGGCGGCGCCTACGACAAGACCGAGGAAGGCAAGCGTGCGAGGTTGCGGCGCGTCGATGTCGCCAAGGGCATGCCGCCCGATCTCGCCGCGGTGAAGGCGGTCGTCTACACGCCGACTTTCGTTCTGGTGGATGACGGACGGGAAATCGGCCGCATCGAGGGCTATCAGGACAACGCCTTTTTCTACGCCTATCTCGACCGATTGCTCGAAAAGGCGGAGCAGGCGAAAAAGCCGGCGATCGGCGGCTAGAAGCGCTCGGTCAGGACTCGGCGAACTCCGCCTTGACGCCGTCCCCCGGCCCGCAGAATGCCTTGCGGAGCGCATCGAGGATGGCGCGGACGTTTTCGTCGGCTAGTGAATAATAGATGGTCTTGCCGTCGCGGCGCGTCGCCACCAGCCGGTCGAGCCGCAGGCGCGCGAGCTGCTGAGAAACGGTCGACTGACGCTCGCCCAGAATGTTCTCCAGTTCGCCGACCGAGCATTCGCCTTCTGAGAGCGCGCAGAGAAGCAGCAAGCGGGACTCGTGCGACAGCGCCTTCAGGAAGTCGCTCGCCTCGCGCGCCTTTTCGACCATCATGGCGAATTCGGCGTTCCCTTCCATCCCGGCCAACGCCAGATCGGCGCCTTTGGCGTCTGCGGTCTTGGTGGGGGACTTAAGTGCGGTCGCCATAGATTCATCGGTCCCTATCGTCTCGCCGGTCCCGGCGGGAAGGGCATGTGGAGATCATCGCCGCTTGGGCATAGCCGGCGCGCATCGTCCAACACATCAATATCTATGTATGCGATAAAATCATGATATTCGCAACTGACGTAGGTAACCTGGCGAAAGCAAAGCAGCCGTTGTCAGGCAAGCGGGCGGGCGGCCGCGCTCGGCCACTCCGCCCGGATGTCGGGACGTCAGTTGAAGGCGCAGCCGGGCTTGAGGCCGAAGCGCTTGAGGATGATCGCCAGCGGGCAGAAGCCGGTGAAGGAGGCCTGCAGCAGGTTGACGCCGACGAAGGCCGTGAACCACAGCCAGTTCGGCGAATGCCAATGCGCGAGCGCGAGCGAAGCGAGGATGAACAGGCCGGCGAAGCGCATGACGAGAGAATCGACGTTCATTCGGATTTTCCTTTCGTTGTTGTCGGCGCGGGAACCGTGCATTCGCCGGCGCAGAACATGTCGTGCAATAGTCCGATCATTCGCTCGACATTGGGACCGGCGAGCGAATAGCAGATTTTCTGCGCCTCACGGCGCGTGTGAACCAGACCGTCTGCGCGCAGGCGGGCCAGATGTTGGGAAAGCGTGGGTTGGCTGAGATCGAGCGACGCGCAAAGCTCGTTGACCGATCTCTCGCGACGATAGAGATCGCAAAGGATCATGAGGCGGCTGCGATTGGCCAGCGCCTTGAGCATGGTCTCTGCTTGCGAAGCTTGCGCCGCGAGGTCCTCAGCTTTCATATTGCAATATTCGCATATTCGGATATAAGTGTCAAACCCATCGGAGAGGTTGCTGGAAATGCGGGTTTGGAGTTTGGCTGCGCTCATCGTCGCGGCGACGGCGCAAGGCGCGGCGGCGGGCGAATTCGTGGCGCGCGCGCAGGAGATCGACGATCGCAAGGCGGTCATCGCCACGGTCGAGCCGGTGCGGCAATTGGTTGCCCGAGCCCGAATCGGCGGCACGGTCACAGAGCTCAAGATCAGGGAAGGCGACGTCGTCGCGGCCGGTCAGGAGGTCGCACGCATCGTCGACCAGAAGCTTTCCCTGCAGCTGCAGGCGATCGACTCGCGCATCAAGTCGCAACAGGCCGCGCGTGACAAGGCGAAGCTCGATTTCGACCGCGCGTCCGAACTGATGCGGCGCGGCGTGAGCACGCAGGCGCAGCTCGACCAGGCAAAGGCGGCGCTCGATATCGCCGACCGCAATCTCCAGGCGATCAAATCCGACCGCGACGTGATCGTGCAGCAGAGCGCTGAAGGCGCCGTGCTCGCGCCTGGCGCGGGCCGCGTGCTGACCGTGCCGGTGTCGCAGGGACGCGTGCTGCTGCCGGGCGAAACGGTCGCGACCATCGCGCAGGATCAGTACATCCTGCGCCTGCAATTGCCGGAACGGCACGCGCGCTTCATGCGCGCCGGCGACAAGGTGCTGATGGCCGCGCGCGGCCAGGAAGGCGGCCTGAAGGCGGCGCAGGAAGGCAAGGTGCGCATCGTCTATCCGGAAATCACCGGCGGGCGCGTCGTCGCCGACGTCGATGTGCCGGGACTTGGTAATTATTTCGTGGGCGAGCGCACGCGCGTCTACGTCTCGACGGGCAAGCGCGAGACGATGGTCGTCCCGGCGCAAGCGGTGTTCGAGCGCTCCGGAGTCAAGTTCGTACGGCTCAGGGGTGGTGGGGAAATCGTCGTGCAGACCGGCGAAACCACGCCTGCCGGCGTCGAAATCCTGTCGGGCGTCGCCGACGGCGACGTGTTGCTGACGCCATGAGCGATCCCGTGACCAATCTCGGCATTTCCGGGCGGTTGACGCGCGCCTTCATCGTATCGCCGCTGACGCCGCTGCTGCTGCTCGCCTCCATCATCGTCGGCGTGATCGCCCTCATCGCGCTGCCGCGCGAGGAGGAGCCGCAGATCAGCGTGCCCATGGTGGACATCGTCGTGCCCGCCAACGGCTACAAGGCGGCCGACGCCGTCGAGCTGGTGACGCGGCCGCTCGAGGATATCGTCAAGGGCATCGACGGCGTCGAGCACGTCTATTCGCAGACGCAGGACGACAATGTTCTCGTCACCGCGCGTTTCCTCGTCGGCACCGACGCCGACGCCGCGATCCTGCGTGTGCACGAAAAAATTCGAGCCCATATCGGCGAATTGCCGAAGGGTCTGGTCGAGCCGCTGATCATCGGACGCGGCATCGACGATGTCGCGACGGTGGTGCTGACGCTGGCCGCGAAGCCTGAGGCCGCCGCACGTTGGACCGACAACGGCTTGCAGCGCGTCGCCGAGGAATTGCAACACGATCTCACCAAGGTCCACAATATCGGCGCGACCTTCATCGTCGGCGGCTCCGCGAGCCAGATTCGCATCGAGCCGGACCCCGAGCGTCTCGCGCAATACGGCATGACGCTCGCGCAGGTGATCGACAAGGCGACGCAGGCCAACCGCACCTTTCAGGCTGGCGCCCTGCGGCGCAACAACAAGTCGTTTCCAGTCGTCGCAGGCCAGACCTTGCAGGGCGTCGCCGACATCGGGCAGCTTCTGCTGACCTCGCGCGACGGCCGGCCCGTCTATCTGAAGGACGTCGCCGACGTCGTCGTCGGCTTCGCGCAGAACGATCATCGCGCCTGGACGATGACACCGGACGGCAAGGGCGGGCTCGATACGCGGCCGGCCGTCAGTCTGGCGCTCGCCAAGCGCAAGGGCGCGAACGCCGTTACGGTCGCGGATGAAATCCTGAAGCGGCTGGAGACGGCGCGCGGCACGATCGTGCCGGCGGACGTGACCGTGGAAGTTACGCGCAACTACGGCGAGACGGCGACGGAAAAGGCGAACGAGCTGCTGTTCCACCTCGCGCTCGCCACCGTCTCCATCGTCATTCTCATCACGCTGGCGATCGGTTGGCGTGAAGGCGTGGTCGTGGCCGTCATTATTCCGACCACGATCCTGCTGACGCTCTTCGCTTCGTGGCTGATGGGCTACACGATCAACCGCGTCAGCCTGTTCGCGCTGATCTTCTCGATCGGCATTCTCGTCGACGATGCAATCGTCGTGGTCGAGAATATCGTGCGTCACTGGGGCAAGCGCGGCGAGCGTGGTCTCGTCGAAACGGCGGTCGAGGCCGTGGCGGAAGTCGGCAATCCGACGATCGTCGCCACGCTCACCATCGTCGCCGCGCTGCTGCCGATGATGTTCGTGAGCGGCATGATGGGGCCTTACATGAGCCCCATTCCGGCCAACGCTTCGATGGCCATGCTGTTCTCGTTCTTCGTCGCGGTGACGATCACGCCGTGGCTGCTGCTCAAGATCGCGCGCAAGCGCTTCGAGAGCGGTCATGGTGATGCCCACGATCACGACGATCCCGGCGCGATGGGGCGCGGCTATTCGAAGATCGCGCGCTGGCTGCTGGAAGGCCGCAAGCGCTCGAAGATATTCCTGTTCGTCGTCGGCGGCCTGACGCTCGCCTCGCTCGGCCTCTTCTACACGAAGAGCGTGCGTGTGAAGCTGCTGCCCTTCGACAACAAGTCGGAGATTCAGGTTGTCGTCGACCTGCCGCGCGGCGCCTCGCTCGAACAGACCGAGCGCGTGCTGATGGAAGCCTCGCAGAGGCTGAGGGATCTGCCGGAACTGGTCTCTATCCAGGCCTATGCGGGCGCGTCCGCGCCGTTCAACTTCAACGGCCTCGTGCGTCATTATTATCTGCGTCAGACGCCGGAACTCGGCGATCTCTCGGTCAATCTGACGCCCAAGGACCACCGGAAGCGCGCGAGCCATGCGATCGCGCTCGACATCCGGCAACGTCTGGCGGACCTGAAACTGCCCGAACATTCTTCCGTCAAGGTGGTCGAAGTGCCGCCGGGACCGCCGGTGGTGTCGACGCTGCTCGCGGAAATCTACGGACCGACGCCCGAGGCGCGGCGCGCGATCGCCACCAAGGTCAAGGAGGCCTTCAAGAAGGTCGACTTCGTCCTCGACGCCGACGACAGTTTCGGCGTGCAGCACGAACGCCTGCGCTATTCGATCGATCAGGAAGCGCTCGAGTATCACGGCGTGCAGGAGCAGGCTGTCTATGACACGATCGCCGCGCTGTTCGGCGGTGTGAAGATCGGGTACTCGCAGCGCGGTGACGGCGAGAAGCCGGTCGACATTTCCGTTGCCCTGCCACGCTCGTCGCTCACGCCGGGCGAAAAGCTGCTGACGACGCCGCTGCCGGCGGGCGGCACGCCGCGCCAGGGCGCCAATGTCGAACTCGGCGATGTCGTGAAGGTGACGCGCGAGCCCTCGTCCTTTCCGATCTTCCGTCACAACGGACGCTATGCGGAGATGGTGAGCGCGGAGGTCGCCGGCCGCTTCGAGTCGCCTGTCTACGGCATGCTTGCTGTCGAGGACGAGATCGCAAAACTCGACTTCGGCGCGACGCCGAAGCCGACGGTGAAATACCATGGCCAGCCACTCGACGATTCCAAGCCTACCTTGTTGTGGGACGGCGAGTGGGAGGTCACCTACGTGACGTTCCGCGACATGGGCGCGGCATTCATGGTCGCGATCCTCGGCATCTATCTGCTGGTTGTCGCGCAATTCGGCTCGTTCAAGCTGCCGCTCGTCATTCTCGTGCCGGTGCCGCTCACCTTCATCGGCATTCTGACCGGCCACTGGATGCTGAACGCCGCCTTCACCGCGACGTCGATGATCGGCTTCATCGCGCTTGCCGGCATCATCGTGCGCAATTCGATCCTGCTGGTGGATTTCATCCGGCATCGGCAGGCCGAGGGCGTGACGTTGCGTCGCGCGCTGATCGATGCGGGCGCGATCCGCTTCAAGCCGATCTTCCTCACCGCGGCCGCAGCGGTAATCGGCGCGGCCTTCATCCTCACCGACCCGATCTTCCAGGGGCTGGCGATTTCGATGGTGTTCGGCCTCGTCTCCTCGACCGCCCTCACGATTCTCGTGATCCCGGCGATCTACGTCTTCCTGCGGGACGATGGGAAAGGCCTCGAAGCCTGACGACGGAAGGCGGCGCGAAATTTCGCGCCGCCGTCTTCGCATATGCAAATCGCCAGTGGCTACCAGCCAAGGGCGCGTCCGATCGGTCACGCGCACGCGCTTTGCGTCATTGACATGTCTGTGACGCATGCCGAATATCCGCCCCAATCGAAAAACGATGAATGGAGGGTGGAAATGCGTAAGTTGACTTTGGGCGTCTGCATGGCTGCATTGCTTGCGGCGGGCGCCGCTAGCGCCCAGGAGACCGTCAAGCTCGGCTACATCGATCCTCTGTCGGGCGGCGGCGCCTCGGTCGGCGAGGGCGGCCTCAAGACTTTCAACTGGATCGCGGACGAGATCAACGCGCAGGGCGGGCTGCTCGGCAAGAAGATCGAAATCCTGCCGCTGGACGACAAGACCAATCCGCAGGAAGCAGTCGTGCAAGCGCAGAAGGCGATCGACGCCGGCGCGCGCTTCATCACGCAAGGCAACGGCTCCTCGGTCGCCGCCGCTTTGTCCGATTTCGTGACCAAGTTCAACGACCGCAATCCCGGCAAGGAAGTGCTGTTCTTCAACTATGCCGCGGTTGACGACGCCCTGACGAACGACAAGTGCTCGTTCTGGCATTTCCGGTGGGACGCCAATTCCTCGATCAAGATGGCGGCGGTCACGAACTATCTGAAGACGCAGTCGAGCGTGAAGAAGGTGTACCTGATCAATCAGGACTATTCCTTCGGCCAGGGCGTGAAGAAGCTCGCGCGCGAAATGCTGAAGGCCAAGCGGCCCGATGTCGAAATCGTCGGCGACGAGTTGCATCCGCTGCTCAAGATCACCGATTTCGCGCCTTACATCGCGAAGATCAAGGCGTCGGGCGCTGATTCGATCATCACCGGCAACTGGGGCCAGGACATGGCGCTACTGCTGAAGGCGGCGGCTGACGCCGGCCTGCAGGCCAACTGGTACACCTATTACGCCGGCGGCGCGGGCGGCCCGACGGCGATCAAGCAGACCGGTCTCGCCGGAAAGGTGCACGACATCGTCGAGGGCGATTCGAACACGGCGGCCGAGGCCGCGCAGAAGACGGAAGTCGAGTTCCGCAAGAAGAACAACATCAGCATTTGGTATCCGCGCGCCTTCAATGAAATGCGCATGTTCGCGAAGGCCGTGAAGGAAGCTAATTCGCTCGATCCCAAGGCCGTCGCCGCCAAGCTCGAGGGCATGACAGCCGACGTGTTCGATGGCGGCACCGGCACGATGCGCAAGGACGACCACCAGTTCTTCCAGGACATGTATGTCCGTTCGTTCGGACCGCTGACTGCGGGCCAGAAGTTCGACGAGGAGAATACGGGCTGGGGCTGGACGGTGAAGGGCAAGGTTCTGGCCGCCGACACCAATGTTCCGACGACCTGCAAGATGGAGCGGCCGTAACGCCGCTTTCCTTCTCCCCGTTTACGGAGAGAAGGTGGCCGAAGGCCAGTTGAAGGGCAGGCCGGTGCATGGCCCCCCAATCGCCTGGTCCCTCACCCTCCCCTCTCCCCCAAGCGGGGAGAGGGCGCGCCCGCCACATGGCTACTCCTGAATGCTCCAGCTCATCCTCTTCTCGACGCTGAACGGCGTGCTCTACGGCATGCTGCTGTTCATGATGGCGAGCGGCCTGACCCTCATCTTCTCGATGATGGGCGTGCTGAATTTCGCGCATGCGTCTTTCTACATGATCGGCGCCTATTTCGGCTTCGAGATCTCGCGCCGGATTGGTTTCTGGCCGGGCTTCATCATCGCGCCTCTGCTTGTCGGCGTGGTCGGCGCGCTGATCGAGCGCTACGGCCTCAGGCGCGTGCACAAGTTCGGCCATGTCGCCGAACTGCTGTTCACTTTCGGCTTGGCCTTCGTGATCGAAGAGCTGGTCAACATGTTCTGGGGTAAGCTGCCTGTCGACTATCAGGTCCCGCCCTCGCTCGACTTCGTCGCCTTCACGCTGTTCGACACCACTTATCCCGCCTATCGCATGTTCATGCTGGCCACCGCGATCGCGATGTTCGCCTTCCTGATCATCGTCCTCAAGCGCACGCGCGTCGGTCTGATCATCCAGGCGGCCCTCACGCATCCGAACATGGTGGCCATGCTCGGTCATGACGTGCCGACCGTGTTCATGATGGTGTTCGGCGTCGGCGCGGCGCTCGCCGGTCTTGCCGGCGTCATCGCCGGGCCGGCGCTGGTCACACAACCTTCGATGGCGGCGTTGCTCGGACCGATCCTGTTCGTGGTCATCGTCGTCGGCGGCCTCGGTTCGCTCGGCGGCGCCTTCGCGGCCTCGTTGCTGATCGGTCTCGTCCAGACCTTCGCCGTGGCGATCAACGGGTCGCTGGTCGATCTGATCGGGCCGACGGCGAATACGATTTTCGGCGAACTCGGCAATGTCACCCTGGCGCAGATCGCGCCGCTCCTGCCTTATCTGATGCTCGTGCTCGTGCTGATCTTCAAGCCGACCGGCCTGTTCGGGAATCGCGAGACGTGAGCCAGTCCCTCCGCACCTTTCTCGGCTTCGTGCTCTTCGCGGCAGCGCTTGCGGTCGCGCCGCTCGTGTTTTCCTCGGGCCTCGCCATCACCATGATGAGCCTCATGGGCGTCATGGTCATCTTCGCGCTCTCCTACAACATGCTGCTCGGCCAGACCGGGCTGCTGTCCTTTGGCCACGCGGTCTACTATGGGCTCGGCGGCTTCTGCGCGGCGCATGCGATGAACTATATCGCGCGCAACAAGTTCGGCGTGCCGCTGCCGGCCATTCCGCTCGTCGGCGCGGCGGCGGGTCTGTTCTTCGGCGCGATCTTCGGCGTGGTGTCGACGCGGCGCGCCGGCACGGTGTTCTCGATGATCTCGCTCGGCATCGGCGAACTGGTCGCGGCGCTCGCCGGCATCCAGCGCTCGTTCTTCGGCGGCGAGGACGGCATCGCCACCAATCGCGTGAAGCTCGCGCCCTTCTTTGGCTACAAGTTCGGTCCGCAAGTACAGGTTTACTATCTTATCGCCGCCTGGTGCCTGATCTGCGTGGTCCTGATGTACGCGCTGACCCGCACGCCGTTCGGGCGTATGTGCAATGCCGTGCGCGATAATCCGGAACGCGCGGAATTCGTGGGCTATTCGACGCAACGCGTGCGCTTCCAGGCCTTCATGCTGTCGGCCATGTTCGCGGGGGTCGCCGGTGCGCTCGCGGCCATCAATTTCGAGTTGATGAACAGCCAGGCGATCGGCGCGGGCACGTCGGGACAGGTGCTGCTGATGACTTTCGTCGGCGGCATCGGCCATTTCTTCGGGCCGATCATCGGCGCGGTGCTCATCACCTTCCTGCAGATCTCGCTGTCGGATATCACCAAGGCCTGGATGTTGTACTTCGGCCTGCTGTTCATCCTGGTCGTCATGTTCGCGCCGGGCGGCATCGCGGGCTGGTTGTCGCTGCACACGCCTTTGCTGCGTGGCGGGCGCATCCTCAACCTCGCGCCGTCCTATGCGCTGGCTGCGATCCCGCTGGCGGCCGTCGTCGTCGGCGGAATCGCGCTGGTCGAGATGGCGCACCACATGTTGGTGGAAGCGGCGAGCGACGGATCGAAAATGCATCTGTTCAAAATCGCCATCGATGGCGCCTCGCCGGTGGCCTGGATCGTGGCCCTCGCACTCTTTTTCGGCGGCGCCTTCGGATTGAAGCTCGTCTGGCCGAGAATCGACGACGCCTGGGGCGAGGCGCAAGCGACGGGTGAGAAGGCATGAGCGCGGCTCTCTCCCTGAAGGACGTGCGCAAGAATTTCGGGCCGACCGCGATCATCCGCGGCCTCGATCTCGAAATCAGGCAAGGCGAACGCCACGCGATCATCGGCCCGAACGGCGCCGGCAAGTCGACGATGTTCCACTTGATCAGTGGGCGCATCGGCGTCACTTCCGGCTCGATCGAGCTCAAGGGCCATGAAATCACCGGGCTCGCTCCCTACGAGATCAACCGGCGCGGCCTGTCGCGTTCGTTCCAGGTCACCAATATCTTCCCGAAGCTCACGGTGTTCGAGAACATCCGATGCGGCGTTCTGTGGTCGCTGGGCTACAAATATTCGATCTGGCGCTTTGTTGACCGCCTGCGCGACGCCAATTCTCGCGCGGAAGAGGTTCTTGACCTCATTGGTCTTTCCGCGCGGCGGGAGACGCCCGCCGGCATCCTCACCTATGCCGAGCAGCGCGCGCTGGAGATCGGCATCACGATCGCTGGCGGCGCCGACGTCATCATGCTCGACGAGCCGACGGCCGGCATGAGCAATACGGAGACGGAGCAGGCGGTGGCGCTGATCGCCAAGGTTTCCGAGGGGCGCACGCTGGTGATGGTCGAGCACGACATGAGCGTGGTGTTCGGCCTTGCCGACCGAATTTCCGTGCTCGTCTATGGACAGATCATCGCCACCGGCGCGCCGGCCGAAATCCGCGCCAACAAGGCGGTGCGCGAGGCCTATCTCGGCGAGGAGGCGCACTGATGGCGCTGCTCGAAGTCTCCGGCCTCAACGCCTATTACGGCAAGAGCCACATCCTTCAGGGCGTCGACTTTCACGTCGACGAGGGAGAAATCGTCTCGCTGCTCGGCCGCAACGGCGTGGGACGTTCAACCACGATCAAAGCGATCATGGGCGACGTGCCGCCGCAGGGTTCGATCCGCTTCAAGGGGCGCGAGATCGCAGGGCTCAAGCCGCACCAGATCGCGCGTCTCGGGCTCGGCTATGTGCCGGAGAATCGCGACATTTTCCCGAGCCTGACCGTGCGGCAGAACCTGCTGCTTGGCCAGAAATCCGCGCGTCAGACCGGCCGCTGGGCGATGAGCGACATGTTCGCGATTTTTCCGCGCCTCGAGGAGCGCGCCGATACGCCGGCGGGCGTTCTGTCGGGCGGCGAGCAGCAAATGCTGACCATGTGCCGCACTTTGATGGGCGATCCCGATCTGGTGATGATCGACGAACCGACCGAGGGCCTCGCGCCCATGATGGTCGAACTCGTCGGCAAGCTGCTCGGCGAGATCGCGGAGCGCGGTATTTCGATCCTGCTGGTCGAGCAGAAGCTGACGATCGCGCTGAAGATCAGCCGCCGCCTCTATGTGATGGGCCACGGGCACATCGTGTTCGAGGGCACCCCGGCGGAATTTGCCGCAGACGAGCGCGTGAAACAGGAGTGGCTGGAGGTCTAGGGGGCGCTGCGCGGCGCTTGCCGTCATTGCGAGGAGGCCCATAGGGCCGACGCGGCAATCCATCCCCGGATCGCGGTCAGTATCCGGGGATGGATCGCTTCGTCGCCTTCGGCTCCTCGCAATGACGGCGCGTTTCCGCTTACCCCGCCAGCGCGAGATCCGCCGTCAGCACCGATTCCGCGGCGCCGGTGATCGTCGCCTCAAGCCCGCCCGCGCCCACCACGACATTCTCCGCGAAGAAGCGCGCGGTCGCGATGCGGCCGGCATGCGCGGGGTCGGTATCGCCGGCAACGCGGGCCTTGTGCGCGGCGAGCGCCATGGCGCCGAGCGTCGAGCCGCCGCGCATGACGCCGAACAGGCGCAGGTAGGGCGTCGCGCCGGCGAGCGCGTCCTGCACGCTTGAGCCGAGCTTGCCGAGCAGCCAGTCGGTCGCGCGCTCGAAGGCGTCGAGGCCGTCGCCGAGTCGCTGCGCCATCGCGCCGAAGGCCGGATCGTTGGTCGCGCGCAGCTGCTCGACCGTGGCGCGCATGTCGGCGATTTCCGCCTTCATTACCGCGCCGCCGTTCATGGCGAGCTTGCGGGTCACGAGATCGATCGCCTGGATGCCGTTGGTGCCCTCGTAGATCGCGATGATGCGGCTGTCGCGCATGAATTGCGCTGCGCCCGTCTCCTCGATGAAGCCCATGCCGCCGTGCACCTGCACGCCGAGCGAGGATACTTCGTTGCCGATGTCGCCGGAATAGGCCTTGGCGATCGGCGTCAGCAGACCAGCGCGTTCGGCGGCCGCTTTTCTCGCAGCAGGGTCTTTCGCCCGGCGCGAGCGGTCGATCACGCCGGCGGTGAGATAGCAGACCGCACGGGCGCTCAGCGTCAGCGCCTTCATGGTCATCAGCATGCGCTTGACGTCGGGATGCGCGATGATCGACGAAAGCGGAGTCGTCGCGCCGGCCGCCTTGCCTTGCTTGCGATCCATCGCATAGGCGAGCGCATGCTGGTAGGAGGCTTCGCCGATTGCGACGCCCTGCAGGCCGGTGGCGAGGCGCGCATCGTTCATCATGGTGAACATGCAGGCGAGCCCTTTGTTCTCCTCGCCGACGAGATAGCCGATCGCGCCGCCCTCGTCGCCGTAGACCATGATGCAGGTCGGCGACCCGTGGATGCCGAGCTTGTGTTCGATGCCGGCGCAACGCACGTCGTTACGGGCGCCCAGCGAGCCATCGGCATTGATCATGATTTTCGGCACGACGAAGAGCGAGATGCCTTTGGTGCCGGCCGGCGCATCAGGCAGACGTGCGAGAACGAGATGGACGATGTTCTCGGCCATGTCGTGTTCGCCGTAGGTGATGAATATCTTCTGACCGAAGATCTTGTAAGTTCCGTCACCCTGCCGCTCGGCGCGCGTGCGAAGCGGATTGAGGTCGGAACCGGCGCCGGGCTCGGTCAGGTTCATTGTCGCCGGCCAGACGCCAGAAATCATCTTCTCGAGATAGGTGTGCTTGATCTCGTCGGAGGCATGCGCCTCCAGGGCGTCGATCGCGCCGTAGGTCAGAACCGGGCCGAGCAGGAAGGCCATGTTGGCCGCGCTCCACATGTCCATGCAGCCGGCGAGCAACACTTGCGGCAGGCCCATGCCGCCGTGTTCCGGCGAGCCCGTCACGCTCTGCCACCCGCCGTCGACGAACTGCGCATAGGCCTCGACCCAGCCGGGGGGCGTGGTGACAACGCCGTCCGTCCATTTGCAGCCGACCTGATCGCCGACGCGGTGCAGCGGGCCCAGAACGTTCTCGGCGTATTTCGCGGCTTCATTGAGCGTCGCCTCGGCCAAGCCGTCGGCGAGATCGGCGTAAGTCCCGTCCGCAATGCCTTCCTGCAGGCCTGCGGCCGCGTTCATCATGAAGACCATTTCGGAAACCGGCGCGCGATAGGCCATCGACCTCTCCCTTCGACAAAGAATTTCCGCTTTCATATTCCGCGCTGCGGGCGAAGACCAGCCGATGAAGGGCTGACGCGAATGAAATCGGCTTGAAACGGCGCCGTTCCTGCGCGATGCTGGCCACGCGTCATGCAAGATTGTTCGACATTCTGCATGGCGGAACGAATGCGACGCCCGGGCAACGGGTCTTCGAGGAAACGAACCGCCCGCGCACTCAGGTCGCGCATCGGCGGCCCATGCGAGGTCACATGGCGGCCTATTCGACCATTCTGTACGAGCATCCGGCGGACGGCGTCGCGCGGATCGTGATGAACCGGCCGGACGCGCGCAATGCGCAGAACCTCGACATGACCTACGAACTCAACGACGCCTTCGATCGCGCGGTGGCGGATGCGGAGGTGAAGGTCATTGTTCTTGCCGGCGCCGATCCGCATTTTTCGGCGGGTCACGATCTGCGCGATACGGCTGAGAAAAAGCTTGGACGCGATTTCCCTGTCGTCTCGACATGGGGCGGGTTCGAGGATGCCGGCGCGGAAGGGCGCTACGCGCGCGAGCAGGAAATCTACCTGCAGAACACACGACGCTGGCGCAACCTGTCGAAGCCGACTATCGCGCAGGTGCAGGGCAAGTGCCTGGCCGGCGGGCTGATGCTCGCCTGGGCCTGCGATCTGATCGTGGCCAGCGACGACACGACCTTCTGCGATCCCGTCGTCGCCATGGGCGTGTGCGGCGTCGAATGGTTCGTGCATCCGTGGGAGCTCGGGCCGCGCAAGGCCAAGGAAATGCTGTGGACCGGCGATAGCTGGACGGCGGAGGAGGCGCGCTCTTTCGGCATGGTGAACCATGTTGTTGCGCGCGCGGAGCTTGCGGATTTCACATTGCGACTCGCGGGCAAGATCGCTTCGAAGCCGACATTCGCGGTCAAGACCGTGAAGGAAGCAATCAATCGCACGCTCGACATTCAGGGCCAGAACAGCGCCATCGAGCAGGCGTTCGGGCTGCACCATCTCTGTCACGCGCACAACATGATGAAGTTCGGCGTGATCGTCGATCCCTCCGGCCTTCACCCTTCCGTGCGCTCGCGCATCGATCCTTCCTTGAACAAGAAGAGCTGAACAATGGACCTTTCCTATTCCGACGAGCAAAGGTTGCTCGGCGAAAGCGCCAACAATCTACTGGCCGCGCGTGCGCAGAAGCCCGGCGCCACGGACCTCTGGAAAGAGATGGCCGATATGGGCTGGCTCGCGCTGCCGCTGCCGGAGTCCGATGGCGGCTTGGGGCAGGGCATTGTCGATGTCGCCATCGTGACGGAGGCGATGGGGCGCCACCGCGCGCGCTCGAACTACGTTGCTGGCGTCGTGCTCGCGGGCGGGCTGATTGCCGCCCTCGGCAATGATGCGCAGCGCGCGGCCTTGCTGCCGAGCCTCGCCGACGGCTCGATGCGCCTCGCGCTCGCCCATGCGGAAGAGGGCGCGCGCTACGCGCTTGCACATGTCGCGACGAGCGCGAAGAAGAGCGGCGCCGGCTGGGTTCTCGATGGCAAGAAGATCGCCGTGCTCGGCGGCGATGTCGCGGATCGCCTCATCGTCTCCGCGCGCATTTCAGGCGCATCGCGCGATGCCGACGGCATCGGTCTTTTCGTCGTTGCGCGCGATGCAAAGGGCGTGACGGTCGAGGGTCATGCGACCGTGGACGGCGCGGGCGCGGCGCGCGTGACGCTTGCGGGTGCGGAAGTCGGCGCCGAGACGTTGCTGTCGGACAATGCTTTCGCGGCGATCCAGCACGCCTATGATCGTGCGACGGCGGCCTTCTGTTCGGAACTTGTCGGCCTTATGGAGGCTGCGACGAAAGCGACAATCGAATACACCAAGATTCGCATCCAGTTCGGCAAGCCTCTGGCAGTCAACCAGACGCTGCGCCACCGCATGGCGGACATGTCGATCGCCTGCGAGGAGGCGCGTTCCATGGCGCTTCGCGCTGCGTTACACGCGGATGACGAAGACGCGCGTTCGCGCGGCCGCGCCATCGCCGGCGCCTGGGCAAAAGTTTCCCGCGCGGCGCGTTTCGTCGCGGAACAGGCGATCCAGTTGCACGGCGGCATGGGCGTCACCAACGAACTCGAAATCGGCGGTTATCTCAAGCGCGTCGTTGCGCTCGACGCCATTCTGGGCGGTCCCGATCTTCACCTGCGCCGGCATGCGGCGCTCACCACTCTCGCGGCCTGAGGTAGAACTATGGACCTGACCTTCACGGCAGAGGAACGCGCCTTTCGCGACGAAGTGCGCGCCTTTCTGAATGAGAAGCTGACGCCCGATCTCAAGCGTTCGCATCACCTCACTCCCAGCGTCTTCTCCGATCCGCCGGTCGGCAATCGCTGGCAGAAGATTCTTCACGCGCGAGGCTGGGCCGCGCCGCTGTGGCCGAAAGAATATGGCGGCACGGGCTGGAGCCTCGCGCGACGCTACATCTGGGAGATCGAGTCGGCGGCCGCCGGCGCTCCATCGGTGACGCCGATGGGCCTGCGCATGGTCGGGCCGGTCATCATGAAATTCGGCACGCAGGCGCAGAAGGATTTCTATCTGCCACGCATCTGCAACGCGGAGGACTATTGGTGCCAGGGCTATTCGGAGCCGGGCTCGGGCTCCGACCTCGCCTCGCTGAAGACGCGCGCCGTGCGCGACGGCGATCATTACGTCATCAACGGTTCAAAGATCTGGACGACGCACGCCCATCACGCCAACCGCATGTTCGCGCTTGTGCGCACCTCGGACGAGCCGAAGAAGCAGGACGGCATCAGCTTCATCCTGATCGACATGAAGACGCCGGGCATTTCCGTGCGGCCGATCCTGACGATCGGCGGCGATCATGAGACCAACCAAGTGTTCTTCGACGACGTGCGCGTGCCGGTCGAGAACCGCGTTGGAGCGGAGGGGCAGGGATGGGCTACCGGCAAGTATCTCCTCGAATTCGAGCGCGGCGGCGCGATGACGTCGGGACGCCTGCGCGCGATCCTCGCAGATATCGAAAAGCTCGCATCGACCTATCGCGACGGCGAGAAGCCTTATGCCGCAACGGAGACCTTCGCGCTGCGTCGCTCCCAGGCGGAGATCGACATCGACGCGCTGGAGATGACGGAGCTGCGCATTATGTCGAGCCTGCAATCCGGGCAGAATCCGGGCTCGGTGTCGTCGTCGCTGGCGAAGCTGCGCAATTCCGAGATCAAGCAGTCGTTGACCGCGCTGGCGGTCGACGCGCTCGGACAGGACGGGCTTTATTGGGAAGGCCATCGCCCGCTCTACGAGATGAACGCCGAGCCGGGAATTCCTGAAGAAGCGCTGACTGCGCTGCCGGAATATCTCAACAGCCGCGCCTACACGATTTTCGGCGGCACGTCCGAAGTGCAGCGCGACATCATCGCGAAGGTGGTGATCGGGATGTGAGGCCGCCCGTCATTGCGAGCGAAGCGAAGCAATCCAGAGTCGGGTCGTGGCTCTGGATTGCTTCGTCGCTCCGCTCCTCGCAATGACGGCCTGTCCAAGAGGAAACGGATTATATGTACACGGAAGACTTCATCCCGAAAGTTCTCGGCGACATCGCGCGCAAGAACGCCGCGCTGCGCGGTGGCGACGTCGCCGTACATTTCGAGGGGCGCGAGACGACATTTGCCGATTTCGACCGCCACACCAACCAGGTGGCGAACGGCCTGACCGCTATGGGTATCGAGCCGCAGACGCATATCGCCTATCTCGGCAAGAACAGCGATTTCTACTTCGAGCTGTTCTACGGGGCGGCCAAGGCGCGCGTCATTCTGGCGCCGGTCAACTGGCGCCTCGCCCCGCCCGAGATCGCCTATATCGTCAACGATTGCGAGGCGCAGGTTCTGTTCGTGGGGCCGGAATTCGTCGATGCGGTCAAGAGTTTCGCGCACGAGTTCAAGACCGTGCGCGTGATCATCGCAACCGAGGCGGCGACTCCAGACTATCCCGATTATTTGGCTTGGCGGGATTCGCAGAGCGATGCCGTGCCCGTGCGGCAGGCGCGCGAGGACGATGTGGCGATCCAGCTCTACACATCGGGCACGACGGGCCATCCCAAGGGCGCGATGCTGACCAACCACAATCTGCTCGGCATGCGCGAGCGCGATCCCTCCGATAGGCGCGAGTGGAACAAGGCATCGCCGGAAGACGTGTGGCTTGTCTCGATGCCGGTATTCCATATCGGGGGCTCGGGCGTGCTGGTGTGGGCGTCGTACAATGGCGGGCGCATCGTCATCACGCGCGAATTCAACCCGATGTCGATCCTCGACGATTTCGTGCAGCATCGCGTGTCGAAGCTCTTCCTCGTGCCGGCGGCGCTGCAATTCATCG
>JAGRKN010000072.1:22632-36519 GCA_020442275.1 Rhodoblastus sp.
AATGCGGCTTCGTGCAGATGTATGGGATGACGGAAACGACGGGCACGATCGTCGCGCTCGAGCCGGAAGATCACACGCCCGAGGGCTCGCAGCGCATGCGGTCGGCCGGCAAGCCGCTCGCCGGCGTCGAGATCGCCATTCTCGATGGCGAAGGCAAGCCGCTGCCAGTGGGCCAGGTCGGCGAGATCGCAACGCGCTCGTTGGCGAATATGAAAGGCTACTGGAATCTGCCGGAAGCGTCGAAGCGCACGATGACCGAGGACGGCTGGCTGCGCACGGGCGACGCCGGTTATCTCGACGAAGACGGCTATGTCTATGTGCACGACCGTGTGAAGGACATGATCATTTCGGGTGCGGAGAATATCTACCCGGCGGAAGTGGAGAGCGCGATATTCGGCCATCCCGCGATCGCGGAAGTCGCGGTCATCGGCGTGCCGGACGACAAGTGGGGCGAGTCGGTCAAAGCTGTCGTGGTGCTCAAGGAGGGCGTGGAAGCCTCGCCTGACGAGATCATCGCGTTCGCACGCACGCGTATCGCCGGCTACAAGGCGCCGCGCACGGTCGATTTCATCGAGGCGTTGCCGCGCAATCCATCGGGAAAGATTCTCAAGCGCGAATTGCGCGAGCCCTATTGGGCCGGCAAGGATCGTCGCGTGAACTGAACGCGTCGCATTTCGGTCACACATTTTTGGCGCGCGATATCGTGAGATATCGCGCGCTTTGCGTTGATAAGACGCGCACATCTCCCTCTTCTTCGCGGCGCAGCAACCTTGTGCAGCGCAGCGCGTTATTCGTTTGGCGCGATTCGGCGCCTGTGCCACAGTTCACGTATCAACGAAGCTGGAGGAAGAATGACTGCCGCTGCCGCAACCATCGCCCCGCCATCCGGCCTTCTGATGGCGCTCGAGATGCGCGCCATCCACGAACTCGGCGCCTTCGTTGGCGCGCTGCCGCTGCTGCGCCTTGCGCCGCGCGGCGACGGTCATCCGGTGCTGGTGCTGCCCGGCCTTCTTGCGAGCGATCGCTCAACCGTACCGCTGCGCCGCTTCCTGAAGGGCAAGGGCTATCAAGTCCATGGGTGGCAGCAGGGCAGCAATTTCGGCCTGCGCAGCGGCGTCGAAGAGCGGATGGTGGCGCAGGTCAAGGAACTCGCCGATCGTTATAGCCGCAAGGTCAGTCTCGTCGGCTGGAGCCTCGGCGGGCTCTATGCACGCCAGCTGGCTAAGGTGCTGCCGGATGAAGTGCGCGGCGTGATTTCGCTTGGCAGCCCGTTCTCGGGTAGCCCGCGCGCGACCAACGCCTGGCGCGTCTACGAATTCGTGTCCGGCCATATCGCCGAGGAAGACGAGGAGCACCTCAGCGGCCATCTTGCCGAGCCGCCGCCGACGCCCTCGACGGCGATCTTCAGTCGTACGGACGGCGTCTGCGCCTGGCAGGTGTGCCGCGAACCGGAAGAAAGCAATTTTGCCGAAAATATCGAGATCACGGGCGCAAGCCATTGCGGCCTCGGCCATCATCCGGCCGTCGTCTATGCCGTCGCGGACCGTCTCGCACAGCCCGAGGGGCAATGGAAAAAGTTCAATCGCTCCGGCTGGCGCGCGCTGGTCTATCCAGATCCCGACAGACAGGTTTAGACTGATCCGATCTAACTGACGCGGCGGAGGGGAGGCCCCATGTCAGAGAATGCGGATAACAAGGGCGGCAAGAAGCAAGAGCGGCCCAAGGGGCCGCTCGACGCGTTCCGCGATCTCGTCGGGCAGTGGGAACGCGGCGTCAACCAGATCGCCAACGAGGCGATGGGCAACGAGCAATTCTCCAAGTTGATGCATGGCGCGACATCGGCGGCCGCAGGCGCCAAGGCAGGCCTTGGGGAAGCCATGGAACGCTATCTCGCCACCATGAACCTGCCGAGCCGCGCGGACATCACCAGTATTGGCGAACGGTTGCAGGCGATCGAGGCGCAGCTCAATCGTCTCACCGAAATCGTATCCACGATGGCGACGGTCGAGGTCGCCCCGTCAAGCCTTGCTCTGAAACCCAAACGCACGCGAAAACCGCCGGCGCGCAACAGCGGAGCAAAGTCATGAGCGCCGCGCAAGACACGGTCGAGCGGCTGCGGCGCGAGGTCGATCTCGCAATTCAGCGCGGGTTCAAGGGCGTCAATTATCTGACCTCCGGCGCGCCCGAGGTCGGCCAGTCGCGCAAGGACGTGCTGGCGACGCGCGGCACGATGCGGCTCTATCATTACCATCCGTTGGTCGACGAAGTGTATCGTGTGCCCGTCCTCATCGTGATGGCGACGACTAATCGCGGCTACATTCTCGATCTGGCGCCCGGCAACTCATTCGTCGAATACCTGCTGAAGGCAGGCTACGACGTGTTCATGCTGGACTGGGCGGCGCCCGTTCCGGCCGAGAAGAGCCTTCGCATCGAGGATTACGTCCTCGATTTCATCCCCGAATGCATACGTCGCATCGCCAAGGAAACGGGCGAGACGGACGTCTCTGTCGCCGGCTATTGCTTCGGTGGTGTTCTGTCGGTGCTCTATACCGCGCTCGCCGGCGAGGAGGGGCCGAAAAATCTCGTCTGCTTCACCACGCCGATCGACTTCAAGCAGATGAAGCTGTTCCAGAACTGGTCGAGCCAGAAACATTTCGACGTCGACCGGCTCGTCGACACCTACGGCAACGTGCCTCCGGAGATGATCCACACGTCCTTCGAGATGCTGCGGCCCGCCTCACGCGCCGCCGCGCAGGTGACGCTATGGGACAATATCTGGAATGACGAATTCGTGCGCGCCTATCGCCAGCTCGATCGCTGGGGCAACGACACGCTGCCGCTCGCCGGCGAATATTTCCGGCAGACCACCAAAGAGTTGATGTGGGGCAACAAGCTCTTCACCGGAGAGCTGGTGATTGGCGGCAAGCGCGTCGATCTCGGTGCGATCAGGCAGCCGGTCCTCCACGTGGTTGCGGAACACGACCACATTGTTCCCTACGAGGCTGCAAGGCATCTCATCCCCCGCGTCGGCTCGAAGGACAAGACCGAGGTAATCCTGAAGGGCGGACATGTCAGCCTGCTTGCCGGCGCCAATGCAGCGCGCCGAATGTGGCCGAAACTCGATGAATGGCTGGGAGAGCGCTCGATATGACGAAACCGAAGAGCGCAGCGAAGCCGACGAAGACGGCCGTCGCGAAACGCGCGTCGGCGAAGAAGAAGGCGGCGGCAGGCGGCGTTGAGATCAGGCCGCTCGCGGCGAGCGACGAAAAAGCATTACTCGCCTTCGCGCGTGGCCAGCCGCCGCACGATCTCCTCTTCCTGCCGCGTGACATCAGCGAACCGAAGGTGCTGAAGGCCTGGATCCGCGAGAGCGAGGGGGGCGGCATGATGAGCCTGGTCGCGGTCGCCGGCGACGAGATCGTCGGCTGCGGAGCCATCGCTAGCGATCCGCTGTCGTGGTCGCCGCATGTCGGCGAGTTGCGCGTGCTGATCGGCGGGCCGGCGCGTGGGGTCGGCGTGGGGCGCAAGCTGACGCAGCGGCTGTTTGCGTTGGCTGTCGAAGCTGGGCTCCAACGAATCGTGGCGCAGATGACGGTCGATCAAACCGCGGCAATCGCGGTTTTCGAGGGGCTCGGTTTTCGCGCGGAAGCGCTCTTGCGCGGACAGGTGCGAGACCGCGATGGCAAGCGGCACGACATCGTGATTCTCGGCCACGAGGTCGCCGATGTGCTGGCGCGGCTGGAAGCCTTCGGCGTCGTGGATGCGACTTCCGGCTGATTTCTCTGAAAAGTCCGATTTTTCGCAGCCGATCACGAAAATGTGATCGGCTGCGTGCGATTTATGTTGCAGTGCACACAAAAGTTTAGTACAGAACGAATGTCCCGTGCTGCTCGAGGGCGGGACCGTCGCCCATAGCTCATCGAGGATGGAGAGAGATCATGACTGCCACGAAGAAGACCGTTCGCAAGCCGAAGACCGTCGAGGCCGAAGCCCACGTCGCCGACACCGCGAAGAAGACCATCGAAACCGCTCGCGAATACGCCCATCGCGCGGCTGAAGCCGTGCTCGATCGCGCGACCTCGCTGCAGGCCGGCGCCGAGAAGGCGACCGCCTCCATCGAAACCGCCGCCGTCGATTCCGTCGAGAGCCTCGCCAAGGCTTCGCGCGAAATCCAGAACGCCATGTTCGACGACGCCAAGGCCGCTATCGCCGCTTTCGAAAAGACAGTTGCCGCCAAGAGCGTCGGCGACGCCTTCCGCGTCCAGGCCGATTTCTACCGTGCGCAGTTCGATGTGAACGTGTCGCGCGCCAAGACGGTCGGCGCCCTTGTCGCGCAGGCCGCGCAGGACGGCGTCAAGCGCGCGCAGGACAATTTCGCCGGCCTCGCCGCGAAGTTCGGCAAGGCCGCGTAAGTTTCAGTCCGCGTCAGCGTAGAATAGAGTTTGCGAAGGCCCGCGGTTTCCGCGGGCCTTTTGTTTTTGGATTGCGAGCCCCCGTAGGCTCGCTGAACGCGAGCGAGCCTGAAGGCCCATGATCCGGGTGTCAGCCTCCCGCCCACACATCCAGCACGTAGCGGTTGCTCGCGCCCATCTCGTTGATCCAGGCTTCGCCCTGTTCCGCCGTCGCGCTTTTCCGCACGCAATAGATGTCCACCAGCGCGTGCTTGACGTCGGGCTCCATCTTGCCGCCGTCGCCGCAGATGTAGACGATCGCGCCCGCCTCGATCAGCGCCCAGACGCGATCCTGCTGCGCGCGCACGAGATCCTGCACATAGGTTTTGGGCAGACCGTCCATGCGTGAGAAAGCGGTGTGCAGTTCGACGATTCCATCGGCCGCATAGGCATTCAACTCGTCGGCGTAGAGATAATCCTGATCGGGGCGCCGGCAACCGAAGAACAGCATGGCCGGACCGAGCGTCGCGCCTTCTTTCTTGAGCGCGGCGCGCTCCTGCAAAAAGCTGCGGAACGGCGCGAGGCCTGTGCCGGGGCCGATCATGATGAGCGGCGCCTTCGTGTCTTCGGGCAGGCGGAAGCCGGCCTTGGTCTCGCGCACTGCGGCGAACACCGTCTCTTCCGCTTTGCGACCGCTGAGATAATTCGAGCAGACGCCGCGATAGGTTCCGCGCCCGGAGCGCGCGGGGCCTTCGACGACGCCGACGGTCACCGTGCAGCGCTGGGGATCGAGTTTCGGCGACGAAGAGATCGAATAATAGCGCGGCTGCAGGAGCGGCGTCATTTCGAGATAGGCTGCTAGCGGCAGTTCGCAGGCCGGATGTTCCTCCAGCAGATCGTAGACGGACTTGCGCTTCGCAAGAACCTCGTTGCGATAGGCGGCGGCGCTCTCCTCTGTCTCGCCGGACAGGGCTTCCAGCTTCGGCCGCGTGACGGGGCAGCGTGTATGCTCCGCCATGGTCTGGATCTGCTTGCGCGTCGCTACCTGCTGCAATTCGACATAGTCTGACAGAAGCTTGCCGACCGACACGGGCTCGTCGAGCGGCAATTGCGCGCGCCGTCCTTCCGCGCCGCGCAGGCGAATGACGTCGTCGGGCGAATGACCGAGCCGCCTCGCGACGGATGCGACCAGCGTCGGATCGTTGCGCGGCACGATGGCGAGGTGATCGCCGGCGCGATAGGTCGCGCCTTCGGGCAAGGCGACCTGGATATGCCGCGTCGAGCGGTCGGGCGCGGTCAGGAGTTCGCGGTTCTCCAGCACGCGTGCGATTTTCGCGCCTGCGGAATTGACCGCCGGATTTGCGCCCTGGGTCGAGGCGGGTTCGACGCTATAGAGCGGTTGCGTGCGCGTCTCGCGATCGAGCGAGGCCTGCAGGCCGAAGGCTTCGGCCGCCTTGGGGCGCAGAGCCGCGAACCAGTCCTCGTATTGCCCGTCGAGATCGTCGCGCGCGTCGCCTTCGCCGCGCGGCGCGATGCGGATGCCGCCGAGTTCGGCGATGCGTTCGTCAATCATGCGTGGCACGCTCTGGTAGGTCGCGTTCCACTCGCGATTGCCACAACCGAAAACCGTGTAGAGCACGCCGGCGAATGCGTTGGGCTCGGCTTCGTTCCGCAGCCAGTTCACGAACTTCGTCGCATTGTCGGGCGGGGCGCCATTGTAGGAGGAGCAGAAGATGACGAGGCCCGTGTCCTTCGGCGGCGCGCCGATGTTCTGGTCGAGTGCGCCAAGCTGTGTCGCAAAGCCGTTGATCTCGGCGGTTTCGGCGAGGCGATGGGCGAATTCCTCCGCTGTGCCGAGGTTGGAGCCGTAGAGCACTGACAGCGGTGTATTGTGTGTCGGGCGCGTCGTCGGCGCCGCCGTTTCGACGCGCGGCGCGGCAGCTGATGTCGTGACCGCCGCTGGCGCATTGGCGCGGTCGCGCGCCTCGCGTGGCTTGACCTTGATCTTGAAGCCGTCGGGCTTGATGGTCAGCGTTTCCTTCAGCTTCATCTGATAGCGCTGATGGTCGATCAGCTTGTAGCGCTGCAGGATCATGCCGAGCGCGAGCGCGGCCTCGTGCATGGCGAAGCCACGGCCGATGCAGGCGCGCTGGCCATTGCCGAAGGGCTTCCACGCCCAGGCGGGACGCGCGGATTCCGCCGCCGGGTCGAAATTCTCTGGATCGAAGATATCGGCGCGCGGGCCCCAGACTTCGGGATCGCGATGCAGCGCGCCGACGAGGATATTGACGGTAATGCCCTTGCGCAGCCTGTAGCCGTGGATGACTTCCTCATTGTAGGGATAGACGGAGAAGGCCGGCGCCGGGGGCCAGAGGCGAAGGCTCTCCTTCATGATCTGGTTGATGTAGGTGAGCTGCGTCACCTGCTGGTAGGTCGGGCGGATCGAGGGATCGGGACCGAAGACGCGATCGACCTCGTCATAGGCCTTTTGCAGAATCTCTGGATGTTTCAGTAACGCGTAGAGCGTGTAGGAAAGCAGGCCGCTCGTCGTTTCGTGCCCGGCGATGAGGAAGGTGTTGATCTGGTAGCGGATGTTGACGTCGTCGAGCTGCGTGCCGGTGGCGCGGTCGACGCCGGTCAGCATGGCGTTCAAGAGATCCTTCTTGCCCTCCATATCGCCCATCTGCTCGCGGCGCGCGCGCACGAGATCGTCGACCATCTTGTTCATGAAGGCGACGTCGTCGTTCAGCGTCGCGAGACGGCCGCGCATCATCACGTTTTCGAGCGGAAGGCCGCGCTGCATCATGATGGTTTCGAGCGAGCGGACCAGAGCCTCGACGAAGGGATTGTAGTCGCGGCGGTAGAAGGAATTGAAGCGATAGTCGAAGCCGCAGAGGCCGATCGTGTCCAGTGTCAGCGCCGTCATGTCGTGCACGACGTCGATGTCCTCGTCGGCGTTCAGGCGCGCCCATTTGAGGCAGAGCTGTTCGGCGATGTCGACCATGGCGGGGTGATAGGATTGCATCGCGCGGCCGCCGAAGGGAGCGAGCAGGATATTATGGGCCTTCGTCCAGTTCGGCTCGGTGGTCTTGGCGGTGAAGAGACCGTCGCCGCCGATGGCCCGCACGCGCGCGAGCGGACCGCGCACCGCCTTGTCGAAGCGCTTCTCGTCGCACAGCTCTTTCACGAACTTGGCGCCTGAAACGAAGATCAGCGGCGAACCCATGATATTGAGTTCGAAGATCGGGCCGAGCTCCCTGGCGATTTTCAGCAGGCTCTCGATCGGCGCTTCCGGGTTGAGCGACAGAGCGTGACCGACGATGGGCTTGGCCGGCGGCTGCGGGATTCGGTTCATGGCTTCGGTGGGCGCCATTTCATTTCCTCTCGAGCGTCGCGCCGCCTTCAGCGGCCTTGTCCTTATGCCCTGGAGACTAGCATCGCGGCGGCAAAAGACCACCGCGCCATCTCGGCTGGATTGCCTTCAGGCCCGCCTGGAACCCATGCGAGCCTCAAGGCTCGCGGTCCAATCAGCCCTCGATTGCGAAGGTGATTCCAGCGTTTTTCTGAAGGCGTTCGGCGAGCGGCAGGCCGAGCGCCGCGCCCGGCGTCCACACGCCGCCTGCGATTGTATCGTCTTCGGCCAAGGCCAGCGCCGTCTCGGCAATCATCTTCGAGGTCGAACCGTAGCCCGGGTCCTTGTCGCCCTTCACACTCGCCGCAAGTTTCCGGCCGTCCGGGCCGACGCCAAAAAACAGAAGGTCGTAGAAGCCGTTCTCGCGTTCTTCCTTGCTCGGCCCCTCGCCCGGCTTCGGGCCCTTGTCGCCCTCCATGCCGGAGCCCTGCGCGGTCATGCCAAAAGCGATCTTCTCGCCTTTCTCGCCGGGGCCGGTCATCACCATCTCGTCGTAGGTAAAATCCCGGCCGAAGGAGAAGCCGGTCAGCGCATTGGTGCGATGGACATTGCGCGTGTTGATGGCCGCCATCACGAAAGGCGCCATCCACGATCCGAAATCTTCGTCGAACTCCGGCTTCATGCCGCTCGGCTGTTTCGGGCCCTCGAAGCCCGGCGTCAGCGCGAAGGGATTCTTGAGCAGGGTCACGATGTTCGGATCTTTCGCGGCCGCCGCCATCGTCGCCTTGAGGCTCGCCGCCGTGCCGCCGGAAAACGTCCCCCGCATTTTGCGCACACGCCCTTTCACGCGGGCGAAGGGCGCGCCGAAGCGCTTCGTCGCCTCGGCCTGCAGATAGAGCACGCCGAGATCGAAGGGAATGGAATCGAAGCCGCAGGAAAAGACGATGCGCGCGCCCGTCTTTTTCGCTTCAGTATCGTGCGCGTCGATCATCTGCCGCATCCACGCGGGTTCTCCGCAGAGGTCGGCGTAATCGGTTCCCTCCGCCGCGCAAGCGGCGACGAGGTCGGCGCCATAGAGCTGATAAGGGCCGACCGTCGTCAGCACGACACGCGTGCGCTTCGCCATGTCGCGCAGCGATTGCGGAGCCGATGCATCTGCCGCGATCAGCGGAATGTCCTTCGGCGCGCCGATCTCGTCGCGCACGGCGGCGAGTTTTGCGAGGTCGCGGCCGGCCATGGCCCAGCGGGTGGCGGCGCCCTTCCGACCCGCGAGATATTCGGCGACCAATCGTCCGGTGAAACCGCTCGCGCCATAGACGACGATGTCGAACTCGCGCCTGTCTCTCATTCCATCCTCCCCGCGACCTGTTTGCGCCATGTTGCCACAGATTCCACCCCTCGCTAATCTGGGGCTTCGAGCGCGCGCGACCAGCCTTAGAAGCCGGCGCGGCCTCAAGGGAGGATTTACGATGAGCGCGCCTGCATGGATCAGGTAGGAGCCGACGCGCGCGACGCCGACCCGCGCTTGCGGCCGCCCTCGCTATTCCTCGCGCTTTCGGAATTTCGCGCCTGGCAGGAATTCGGCGCCTCAATGACTTTCGCGCCGCTCCTGATGGCGGCGCCGCGCGGCGACGGGCACACGGTGCTGGTGCTGCCGGGCTTCATGGCGAGCGACGCCTCGACGCGGCTGCTGCGCGCCTTTCTGCGGATGCAAGGCTATAACGCGGTCGGGTGGGAACTCGGGCGCAACACCGGCGGCTTCTACCGCATGCGCGAAATTCTTCGCGCCCGACTCGCGAAACTGCATCATCAGGCGGGACACAAAATCGCGCTCGTCGGCTGGTCGCTCGGCGGCGTGTTCGCGCGCGATCTCGCGCTGTCGATGCCCGACGCCGTGCGCAGCGTCATCACCCTTGGCTCGCCGTTTGCCGGCGACATATCCGCCACCAATGCGCGAAAACTCTACGAGGAAGTGACCGGCGAAAAGCCGACGGACGCGCGGCCGCAGGATTTGCGCGCGCTCGGCGGCGATCTGGGACTGCCGACATCCTCCATCTATTCGCGCTACGATGGCGTCGTGCACTGGCGGACGTCGCTGACGCACGAGAACGATCATACGGAAAATATCGAGATCGCCTTTGCAAGCCATCTCGGCCTCGGCGGGCATCCGGCCGCGCTGTGGGCGATCGCCGACCGGCTCGCGCAGAACGAGGGCGAATTCACGCCGTTCCGGCGTGGTGGACCTTTCGCGCTGGCCTATTTCCAGCGCGAACCGAAATGACATCCGGGCGACCGGCAAGATCATCGCTCCGCCAGTCGGGGCATAATAGATAAGGGAGGCGCAGATGAGCGCAGGCGTGAAACTCTCGTCGGTCGACGGCTCGTTCCTCTATCTCGAGACGCCGGAGACGCCGATGCATGTCGGCTCCATGGCGATCTTCAAGCTGCCCGACAATTACAAAGGCGACTTCTTCGAGGAGTTCAAGGCGCAGATCCAGGCGCGCCTGCATCTTGCGCCGGTGCTTCGCTGGAAGCTGGAGCGCACGCCGCTCGACATCGACAATCCGAGCTGGGTCGAGGACGAGCAGTTCGACATCGACCGCCACATTTTCCGCGCCTCGCTCGCCGCGCCGCACGACCGCGCGACGCTGGAGCGCATCGTTGGCTGGATGCACGCCAAGCTCCTCAATCGCGCGCGGCCCTTGTGGGAATTTTACGTGTTCGAGGGCATGGCCAATAACGAGGTCGGCCTCTATTCCAAGATGCATCACGCGTTGATCGACGGCGGCGCCGGCGCGGCGCTGACCGAGATCGTCTATGGCGACGGCCATGTCGCGCAGATGGAATCGAAGAAAGACGAGAAGAAGAACGATCCGCTCGGCGAACTCTTCACCGGCTATGCGAGCCTGTGGGCGCGGCCGCTCGGCTGGACCGCGCAGGGCAAGCTGCCCGACATTCTCACCGGCAAGCGGCAGGATCTCGGCTCGATCCTGATGGACGGGTTCGCGCGGCAATTGCGCCAGCCCTTCGAATATATGAAGGCGCTGCCCGAAGTGGCGAAGGCCTTGTCGAGCGTCGCGGGCAAACTCAGGGAAGGCGGCGTACAGGGCCTGAAGGACGCCGTCGCGCCGTCGACGCCGCTCAACAAATCCGTCTCGTCCGAGCGGAGCTTTGCCGCCGTTTCCGTCTCCATGTCGCGCTGCAAGGCGGTGGCGGCGGCGTCCGGCGGCAAGCTCAACGACGTCGTGATGGCGCTGTCGTCGGGCATGCTGCGGCGGTATCTGCAGAAGGTGAATGCGTTGCCCGATCGCCCGCTGCGCGCGGCGGTGCCGATCTCGCTGCGCGAAGCCGGCAACAGCGAGGCGAACAATCAGGTGTTCGGGATGATCTGTTCGCTCGCCAGCGACATCGCCGACCCGAAGGAGCGGCTCGCGAAGATCATCGAGGAATCGAAGAAGTCGAAGGGCATGGCCGATCCGTTCAAGCCGATCGTGCCGAAGATGACGCAATTCTCTGCGCTCGGCGCGCCGATCTTCATCCAGATCCTGTCGCTGCTCTATTCGCGCACCAATCTCGCCGACGTCATGCCGACGCCGGCCAACGTCACGATCTCCAACGTGCCGGGTTCGCGCAAACCGCTCTACGTGGCCGGGGCCGAACTGCAGCACATCTTCCCCGTCTCGATCGCGGCGCATGGCCTTGCGCTCAACATCACCGTGCAGGGCTATCGCGACCAGCTCGACTTCGGCCTGATCGCCGGCGCCAACGTGCTGCCGGAACTGCGCAGCCTCGCCAACATGCTGCCGGAAGAATTGGAGGCGCTGGAGCAGACCTATGGGCTTTCGGCCCCGGCGGGCGAGGTCGTAACGATGAAAGCGGCCGAGGCGCCGGCGCCCGCGAAAACGCGATCCGGCGACAAGCCCGCTCGGAAGCGCAAGGCGGCGCCAAAGGCGACGACGACTGGCAGCGCGGCGGGTTAGAGGCGCCGCGCTCGAAGCGTTTGCGTTCAGGCGGGCCAGGGCGCGCCGGGCGAAAATTCCGTTACGCTGCCGGCCGCATTGTCGATGAGCATGAAGAGATCGAAATAGCGGATGACAGGCGGCGCGCCTGTTCGCTGTTCGACGGCCGATCGCCAAGCTGCGTCATGGCCGCGCTCGGCGGCCTCGCGCGAGGGCCAGACGTAGACCGCGCCGCCCATGTCATCGTCGCCGGCGACGTAGTATTTTCGGATAAGATCGGCATCGGATCGCCACTTGCTCACGGTCGCGCGCGCCTCCGCCAGAATCTGCTCGCGGCTGAGGCCCGCTCTGTGCCGGAATTCCACAAATTCAACGATCATAAGCGCTCCGCGAGGTCAGTAGGACGGGCGCGCCGCGAACGGACGCCGGGCCATTTCGGACTGAGATTAGACGCTGCGGGCCGAAACCTGTCCATCCGTTGTCCGGATCGACCGAAGTCCCACTTGCGGCGCGCCCGCTGGCCTCGATAGATTATCGAGTTCAAAGGCTAAGAGCGCCGCAAGGCGCCCGAGCGAAGCAAAACGATGGGAGGTCGCGATGGTCGATCAGGCCGGCCGCGAGGCAGCCGCATTCGGCGGCATTTTCGGACAGGATGCGATGGAAGCCGCGCACAAGGCGCTGGAGCGCATGATGGCCGACATAGCCGGGCCAGTGCTGGGCCAGGACGCCGTGGCGGCGCAATCGGGCCTGGTGCGTGAGGTCTCGCGTTTGATGGCGGGCCAGTCCGATCTGAAGCCAGAGGCCGGCGACAAGCGATTTACCGACCCGATGTGGAAGGACAATCCCCTGTTCCAAGCGTGGATGCAGGGCTATCTCCTCTGGTCGAAGTCGGTCGATGCGCTCGCCGGCGCGATGGGCATGGACGAACTTGCGGTCAAGCGGAATCGGTTCTTTGCCAATCTCGTGACCGATGCGCTCTCGCCGACCAACACGATGCTCGGCAATCCCGCGGCGATGAAGAAATTCGTCGAGACCGGCGGAAAGAGCACGCTCGACGGCCTGCAGAATTTTCTGAAGGACATGGTCGACAATGGCGGCATGCCCGCGCAGGTCGACAAGAGCGCCTTTGCAGTCGGCCGCAATCTCGCGATGACCAAGGGCGCGGTCGTCTTCCGCAACGAGATGATCGAGCTCATCCAGTACACGCCCGTCACGGAAGAGGTCTACGAGACGCCCGTTCTGTTCGTGCCCTCGATGATCAACAAATATTACGTGCTCGATCTCGCGCCCGGACGCAGCATGTTTGAATATGCGTTGGCGCAGGGCATCCAGGTCTTCACGATCAGCTGGAAGAACCCGACCGCCGCCGAAAGCGAATGGGGCATCGACAATTATCTCGAGCAGATCCTCAACGCGTCGGCCGCCGTGCGCGAGATCACGGGTTCGCCGCAGGTGCATCTGGCCGCCGTCTGCGCGGCGGGCATGCTGACGTCGAGCGTCGCGGGCTTTCTCGCCACGCGTGGCGACAATCAGATCCGTTCCTCGACGACGATTGTGACGGGTCTCGACAATGCGGTGGAAGACACCAAGCTCACGATCTTCACCGGACCCGACATGGTCGAGATGATCGCCGGCATCTCGCAGGCGCAAGGCGTGCTCGACGGGCGCAATTTGTCAAGCGCGTTTACGTGGATGCGGCCGAACGACCTCGTGTGGAACTATTGGGTCAACAATTACCTGATGGGCAATCCGCCGCCGGCTTTCGACATTCTCTACTGGAATTCCGACGCGACGCGCATGCCCGCGAGGACGCATCGCGAATTTCTCGATCAGGGTCTCATCAACGCCTTCACCAAGCCGGGCGCGGTGAAGGTGTTCGGCACGCCGATCGATATGGCTGAAGTCAAGTGCGACACCTATGTGATGGGCGGGCTGACCGACCATATCTGTCCGTGGAAGAACTCCTATTCCGGCGCGAGACTCTATGGCGGCAAGACGGAATTCGTGCTGGTTGGGTCCGGCCATGTGCAGAGCATGGTCAATCCGCCCGGCAATCCGAAGTCCTCCTACTACGTGAATTCGGGGCTGCCGGAATCAGCGGACGAGTGGCTGAAGTCGGCCACGAAGAAACAAGGCAGCTATTGGGAGCATTGGGCGCCGTGGATCATCGCGCGCTCCGGCGACA
>JAGRKN010000072.1:36591-42435 GCA_020442275.1 Rhodoblastus sp.
GAACCTCGTCATTGCGAGCCCGGCGGAGGTCGCCTGTTGGCGACTTCGCCTGAAAGCAAAGCTATCCAGAACCACGACCCGGCTCTGGATTGCTTCGTCGCCATTGGCTCCTCCCAAGGACGGCTAGGTGTTCCGCTCCGCCGCCAGCTTCTCCTCGATTATCTCGCGCAAGGTGCGGCGCAGGATCTTGCCTGCTGGCGAGATCGGGAAATCCGGCACGATTTCCAGCCGCTCCGGCAGTTTGAATTTCGCGATCTTCTGATCGAGCAGGAAGGTCTTCATCTCCTCGAAGCCGAGTGCGCGGCCCGGCTTCAACATAACGAAGGCGCAGGCCTTCTCGCCGAAGACGGGGTCGGGCATGGCGACCAGGGCGACGCCGTGTACGGCTGGATGCTTGAGCAGCAGGTTCTCGATTTCGTCAGTGCTGATCTTCTCGCCGCCGCGATTGATGAGATCATTCTTGCGGCCCTCGGTGATGATGTATCGCCCGTTCTTTCGTACGATATCGCCCATGCGGTAGAACCCCTCGGCCGTGAAGGCCTTGGCGTTGTTTTCCGGCGCGTTGTAGTAGCCGCGGATCGTGTAGGGACCGCGCACGATCAGTTCGCCGGCCTCGCCGTCGGGCAATTCATTGCCGTCCAGATCGATCACCTTGATTTCGTCGTCGTCGCACATGGGCGCGCCGGAGGAATGCAGCGCCTTGTCGTCGGGATCGTCCAGGCGCGTGAAGTTGAGCAGGCCCTCGGCCGTGCCATAGACCTCCTGAAATTTGCAATCGAATGTCCTGCGCAGGCGGTCGCGCAATTCCGGCGAGAGTCTCGCGCCGCCATTCTGTACGATTTGCAGCGACGATGTGTCGTATCCGGCGATCTGTGGATCATTCAGCCAGTTGACGACGAGCGGAACGGCTGCGGGAATCGCGGTGACCTTCTCGTTCTCCACCAGCGTGAAGATGGTCTTCGCGTCCGTCTTCGGGGCCACGACCAGACGTCCGCCCATGGCGAGCGCGCCGAGCGCGCCGGGGGAGCCGAGATTGTAGTTGTGAGCCAGCGGCAGGCTGACGAGAAGCACGGTCTGCTCGCTGAAGCCCGCGATGCGCGCGCTTTGTAAGAAATTGTAGACGTAGTCGTTGTGGGTGCGCGGGATCAGTTTCGGCAGCGCCGTCGTGCCGCCGGACAGAAGCATGAGCGCGACATCGTCCGCATCGAGGGCGATGCGATTGACTGCATCGACCTCGGAGATACCCACTTGTTCCGCGCGCAGGGCGGGAAGGGATATCTGATCTGCCAGCGCCTCGCCCTCGACAAAGACATGTTCGAGCGACGGCGCCGCCACGCGCACCGCCTCGGCCATCGTGCGAAAATCGAAGGCGCCGACCTGCTGCGGGATGAACAGCGCCCTCGCGCCGCCGAAGCGGGCGAAATGCGTGAGTTCGTTGTCGCGATGCGGCGGCAGCGCCATGATGGGAATGGCGCCAATCCGCAGTAGCGCGACGAAAACCTCGAAAAAGGCGGCGCCATTCGGCATCTGGAACACGACGCGGTCGCCATGGCGCAGGCCGAGCCGATGAAAATGCGCGGCGAGGTTCTCGCTACCCGATTGCAACGCGCCCAGCGTCAGGCGCGTGACGCCGTCGACGATAGCGAGCCGGTTCGGGGCCGCCGCGGCGAGGTCGTCGATCACCTGCGGAATCGTGCGCCCCTGCCAATAGCCCTTGGCGCGGTAGGCGCGCGCGAATTCTTCCGGCCAGGGAACGCAACCCTGCAGCATGGCGAAACTCTCCCAGACGTCGCGTCTCAAGCGCGATCTGCTCAATGATATATGCAAAATCATTGAATGCAAGGCGGCAATGGATTGCGCATCCATAGTCTCGCATCTGTTGTAGGGACTTTCTCTGGTCGATGGGCATTGCATGCTGAGACAAAAAATGCATGATTATGCATAAATAATGGTCGCCCCGAAATCGACGGCCGCCGAAAGGGAGGTTGGCATGCGCATCAAGATCGTCGGCGCCGGACCCGCGGGCCTGCAATTCGCCGCGCTGATGAAGCGACATGATCCATCGCACGACATTACGATCTACGAGCGTTCGCCGCGCGACGCGACCTGGGGCTTCGGCGTCGTCTTCTCCGACCGCGCGCTCGAATTCCTGCGCGCCGACGATCCCGATCTCGTCGCCTATCTCGAGCCGCATTTCGAACGCTGGCCTGAGATCACCATCGTCCACAACGACACACGCATTCCGGTCGCGGGCAATGGCTTCACGTCGATCGGTCGTCTCGAACTGCTGACGCTCCTCTACGCCTATGTCGAAAGGCTCGGCGTCAGAATCGAATTCGAGACGGAGATGAATTCGTTCGAAGCGCTGGGGCCCGCCGATCTGATCGTCGCCGCCAATGGCGCCTTTTCGTGGATACGGCAGGAGAACGAGCAGAAGTTCGGCGCGAGCGTCGACTGGCGCCCGAACCGCTTCATCTGGTATGGCGCGACCAAGCCGTTCAACTCGCTCACGCTCACATTCCGCGAGACCGAACTCGGCGTCTTCTGCGCACATCACTATCGCTACGCGCCGGACCGCAGCACCTTCCTGGTGGAGCTGGAGGAAGAAACCTTCAAGCGCGCGGGTTTCGAGACGATGAGCCCGGAAGACACGATTGCGCATTGCGAGCGCGTCTTCGCGAAAGACCTCGAAGGCCATCGCATCATCTCCAACAATTCGCACTGGCGGAAGTTTCCGGCCGTGTGGAATGAGCGCTGGAGTTTCGACAAAGTCGTGCTGATCGGCGATGCCTTGCGGACCGCGCATTTTTCGATCGGCTCGGGCACGCGGCTCGCGATGGAGGATTCGATCGCGCTGTTTCAGGCGCTGAAGCAGACGAACAACGATGTGCAGAAGGCGCTGCCGCTCTATCGCGACATCCGCATCAAGCCGATGAAGGCGATCTGGGACGCGGCGAATGTCAGCCTGCGCTGGTACGAGCGGATGGACGAGCTGATGAAGCTCGATCCGATCGATTTCGCCTATTCCTACATGACGCGCACGGGCCGTGTGGATCACGATGAGGTCAAACGCCGCGACCCCGCGCTGGCGGAGGCATGGGAAAGGTTGCACGCCGGGGATGTCGTTGCGAAGGGCTAGTCGCCATGTTCGAACTCGCGCGTTTCCTGCCCTACCACATCAATCGCACGGGCGTGCGGCTGGCGACGGCCTTCGGCGCGGAGCTGGCGCGCCACGGGCTCAGCGTGCCGATGTGGCGCGTGCTGGCGGCGCTTTGGCAAGGCGGCGAGCGCAAATCGGCCGACCTGATTGTGGACACGTCGATCGAACAATCGACCCTGTCGCGCTTGGTGACGACAATGGAACAGCGGGGAATGCTGACGCGGCGCAGGAGCAATCACGATGCGCGCGCCGTCGTTGTCGCGCTCACGGAGGAGGGCCGGCGCGTGACGAAGGAGTTGATCCCTTACGCGCTGCGCAACGAACGAATCGCGCTGCGTGGGTTCTCGAGGGAAGAGATCGACATTCTGCTCGGCATGCTCACGCGCATTTACGACAATGCCGCCGATCTGAAACTCTAGGCCGAACGAAAAAGGGCGCGCCGTCGGCGCGCCCCTCGATCATATGGACGCCGCGAACGTGCCGCAGCGCCTGAAAACCGACCTTACGCCTTCGGCGTCATCGCGGACTTGGCGGCTTCGCCGAGTTCCTTGGCCTGCTCCTGCAGGGCGGCCATCTGAGCCTTCAGGTACTCGGTCTGAAGCGAGAGGGCTTCCTGAGCGTCGGTAGCCTTCACGAGCGCTTCGGCGTGATCGAAAGCGGCCTTGGCGTTGGTCTGGGCGATGGTCATGACCTTCGCGTTCAGATCCTTGATGGCGGCGGGAATGGCGATCGGGGACTTCTCAGCCTGCTCCGTGGCCTTCTGGGCGGCGCCGACGAAGGCGTCGAACGCCTTGCGGGCCTGGTCCACGCCCTTGATGGCGAATTCACGCATTTCGGCGGGGACTTCGAATTTCGGGAACGTCGTCATTTTGCTCTCCTAAGGTCTCCTCGGCGCGGCCCGTTGGCCGGCGCCGCATCCGGGAACAGACTGCTTATACCCCATCGATTGCGGCATTGCAACAAAAATTGTGCATCGCACAAACACGGGCTCGTGCGACTTTGGGACAGCATTTCGGCGCAACCGGGGCAGGGCGGGCAGGAAAAAGCCCGCGGTTGCGGCCGCGGGCTTCGGATGCGGGTTTTCCGCGGCGTTACGCCGCCAGGCGCAGCGCCTTGACCGCGTTCTGCTTGAGGATGAGGTCGTGGATCTCAGGCTTGAAGCCGGCTTCCTCGAATTGCTTGATCCAGCGGTCGGGCTGGATGAGCGGGAAGTCCGAACCGAACAGCATCTTGTTGCGCAGCTGGCCGTTGGCGTATTGCACGATCTGCGGCGGGAAATATTTCGGCATCCAGCCGGAGAGGTCGATGTAGACGTTCTCCTTGTGCAGCGCCATCGACAGGGCCTCGTCGGTCCAAGGCCACGAGGGATGTGCGAGGATGATCGTCATATCCGGGAAATCGACTGCGACATCGTCGATGTGGATCGGCTGCGAGTATTTCAGGCGCAGACCGCCGCCGCCCGGCAGGCCCGTGCCCATACCGGAATGGCCGGTGTGGAAGATGGCCGGCAGCTTGTACTCGGCGATGACCTCGTAGAGTTTGTAGGCCATCTTGTCGTTCGGATAGAAACCCTGGCAGGTCGGGTGGAACTTGAAGCCCTTGACCGCGCCGCTCTCGATCAGCTCGCGCGCCTCACGCACGCCCATCATGCCCTTGTGCGGGTCGATGGAGGCGAAGGCGATCATCATGTCGGAATTGGCGGCGGCGGCTTCCGCGATCTCGTCGTTAGGGATGCGGCGGTTGCCGATCTGGAACTCCGAGTCGACAGTGAACATCACGAGGCCGATCTTCTTCTCGCGATAATATTTGATCGTCTCGGCGATGGTCGGGCGCGGCGGCGCCTTGAAATACTTGTTCGCGGCGTCCTCGAAGGGTTGCCAGTACGGGTCCGGCCCCTGGCGGCATGAGACTTCGGCATGTGTGTGGACGTCGATGGCGATCAGGTCGTCGATCTTCATGGGGATGTCCTCCGGGTTTTCAATCAATGCTAGCACGCGGCCCTGCCGCGAGGAGAATCCCTCCCACTTGTGGGGAGGGGCAGGGGAGGGGGGCGCGAAATCTCGCGGGATTGGCGTTCTAGGGGTTTCGCTAATCTCGCAGGATTACGCGACCCCCCACCCTAGCCCTCCCCCACAAGGGGGGAGGGGACTTGATGGCTGGCGTCGCCGCTTAGCCCCGCGCCTTCTCCCATTGCGCGATCGTCTTGCCGCTCGTCGCCAGTTCGACCAGCAGTTTGGACGGCTCCCAGTGCATCGGACCGAAGCGATCCTTGTACTTCAGCATGCCGTCGAGCACCTTCTTCAGGCCGATCGCCTCGGCATAATGCATCGGGCCGCCCCGCCAGCGCGGGAAGCCGTAGCCGGAGGTCCAGACGACGTCGATGTCGGCGGCGCGCATCACGATGCCCTCTTCGAGGATCTTGAAGCCCTCGTTGATGAGTGGATAGAGGCAGCGCTCGACGACCTCTTCTTCCGTGTGCGCGACCTGCGGGATCTGCAGTTCGGCGGCGCGCTTGCGGAGGATTTCGATCGCTTCGGGATCGTCGTAGCGCTTCCGGTCGCCTTTCTCGTATTTGTAAAAACCCTTGCCGGACTTCTGGCCGTACCGGCCGTGTTCGCCGAGCGCGACTTCCGCCTGATAATAGGTCGGGTCGATCGGATACTGGTCGGCATTGGCCTTGTGCA
>JAGRKN010000073.1:0-6011 GCA_020442275.1 Rhodoblastus sp.
GGTGGCGAGCACGACCTTGTCGCGCAACCCTCTTATGGCGCGGCCGACGACTTCCTCGTTGTGGCCCCAGCCATACATGTCGGCGGTGTCGAGATGCTCGACGCCGCGATCGATCGCGGCGCGGATGAGGTCGACTGACTGGGCGTCGTCGGCCGCGCCGTAGATGCCCGAAAGCGACATGCAGCCGAGCCCGATCGGCGAGACGCGCAAGTCGCTCGCGCCGAGGCGGCGCCGAAGGTTGTCTGGAACCCGCCTCATCATTCATCCTTGCTTGTCGCCCGCTGGCGCGGGATCGTTGGCGGAGACGGAACGGAAATCAAGAGCCGCGATCGGCCGGACTGGAGGATTCGATGGATGCAGCCGCCACACTGGACAAATTCTGCCGCGCGGTCGAACGGCGCGAGGGGGCGGCCTTCGCCGCGCTGTTCGCCGAAGACGGCGTCTATCACGACGTCTTCTACGGCGCCTTCATCGGTCGCGCGAAGATCGCCGAGATGATCGACGACTGGTTCTACCGCACGGCGCGCGACTTTCGCTGGGACATGCACGATCCCGTCTCCAACGGAACGACGCTCTATGCGCGCTACACGTTCTCCTACGTTTCGACGCTGCCGGAGGCGCCGCGCGAGCGCATCCAGTTCGAAGGCGTGGCGATCATGGGCCTGCGCGACGGGCTGATATCTAGCTATCGCGAGATCGCCAATGTCGGCCCGGCGCTGGTCGCGCTCGGCTTCGCGCCGGAGCGCGTCGCGAAGATTCTGGCGAAGGAAGGCGCGGCGCTGAAGAAGGATCCGGATATGGCGCGGCACGTGGTATGAGGCGACGGGAAGTTTAATCCGAGAAGCCCTCGAAACAGGAATCCTCATCCTGAGGAGCGTTGCGCAGCAACGCGTCTCGAAGGATGGCAAAGTCCGAACTATTGCCGCCGCGGCCATCCTTCGAGACGCGGGCTTCGCCCGCTCCTCAGGATGAGGAATCCTGGCTTCGAAGGCGCCCTCAAAACCCCACGAAGGTCGTCGCCTCGTCCACCCGCTTGCGCTCCGACACCACCGCATTCGCCGGAAACGAATCGTCCGGCCATCCCAGCGCGATGCTCTTCATGATGATCTGGTCGTCGGCGATGCCGGCGTGCTCGCGCACCACGGGCGATTGCATGATGCCCTGGCTGTTGATGACCGCGCCGAGCCCGCGCGACCATGCCGCATTCACCAGAGCGGTCGCCACGGCGCCGCAGTCGAAGGCCGTGTCGTCGCTGCCGGCCAGAACCTTGTCGTAGGTGATGATGACACAGACCGGCGCGTCGAACTGGCGGAAGCCGCGCAGCACCCAGTCCTGCCGCGCGTCCTTGTCGTCGCGGGCGATGCCCATGGCCGAGAACAATTGCTTGGCGACGCCGATCTGGCGTTCGCGATGCACGCCATCGAAGGGCTGGCCGATGCGGAATTCGCGGGAATGCGGCACGCCCGCCAGGTTGCGCTCGGTATTGCCCCTGCGGATGCGGTCGAGCGGCTCGCCCGTGATGACGTAGAAATTCCAGGGCTGCGTATTCATCGAGGACGGCGCGCGCATGGCGAGCGCCAAGACCTCCTTGATCAGCTCCATCGGCACGGGATCGGGCTTGTAGCCGCGGATGCTGCGGCGGCCGAGGATGACGTCGTCGAATTCCATCTTTTCCTGTCCCTGAATCTGATTTGCCGAGCGCATGATAGGCGCAGGCGGGCGCGCGGCTGAAGAATGCCCCGGGCATGGGCCCCATGCGGGACGGGCGTTTCGCCAGTCAGCCCGCGAGATTGGTGAAGAGGATGACTTCGGCGCCGCACTTCGACGTTCCGCGATGTTCGGCTCCAGCAGGCACGACGCAGCACTGGCCGGGGTCGAGGTTCAGCGTGCTGTCGCGGAATTCCACGCGAAAATCGCCGCTCCAGACGATGGCGGTCTCGGTCGTGGAGGGGTGGCTGTCCCAGCGCCCCTCGCCGCCGCCGACGACCCGCACCAGCCGGATCGCGACGCCGCCGGCGCAGGTCGTGCTCTCCGATTGGCCGGCGTCGCGCAGCCGCTGGAACTCGGCTGCAAAATCAAGACCGCCGCCGCTCATCAACCACTCCTGTGGGCGCACATTCTGAAGAAGCGTGAAGGCCGCGTCGAGGGGAGCAGGATGTGGCGCCCAACGGGCGCCATCTCAGCGCGATTTTGGAGCGGGCGAAGGGAATCGAACCCTCGTATGCAGCTTGGGAAGCTGCCGTTCTACCATTGAACTACGCCCGCTGAGCTTTCGCAAAAGCCTGATTTTCGTAGCCGTCTCTGTCGTCGCACGCAAGCGTAAAGCGCGTGCGGCCCGACCATGGGCTGACATACGGGTGGGTCGACCGGACGGGGGCGCCAAGCTATCGTCGCGCTCGTTCATTTGATGCGCTGCGAGGCCGACCCGGCATGTTGTCCACCGCGAAATCGACGCAGGGAATGGCGACTGCGCCCCATTATCTGGCGAGCGAGGCGGGCTTGCGCGTGCTGCGTGAAGGCGGCACGGCCATCGAGGCGACGATCGCGATGGGCGCGTGTCTGGCGGTCGTCTATCCGCATATGACGGCGATCGGCGGCGACGGTTTCTGGCTGGTGTCGAAGGATCGCGACGCGCCGGTCGCGATCGACGCCTGTGGCGGAGCGGCGGAGGCGGCGACGGAAGACTTCTATCGCTCGAAGGGCCTGTCGGCCGTGCCGTGGCGCGGGCCGCTCGCCGCCAATACGGTCGCCGGCGCGGTCTCCGGCTGGGGCGAGGCGCTGCGGCTGAGCCACGAACTCGGCGGGCGTCTGCCGATGGCGCGCCTGGTCGAGGATGCGGCCTTCCATGCCGAAAACGGTTTTATGGTCACCGTCAGCCAGCAGGTCACAACGGCGGAGAAACTGTCAGGGCTCGCCGACGCGCCCGGGTTCGCGCCGGTCTATCTGGTCGCGGGCGCCGCGCCCGCAGCCGGAAGCCGGATGCGCCTTCCCGCGCTCGCGCGCACGCTGCGCCGTATCGGCGAAGAGGGCGCACAGGGCTTTTATCGCGGCGCGCTTGCGCGCGATATCTCGGCCGATCTCGCGCGGATCGGCGCGCCGGTGTCAGCGGACGATCTCGCCGCGCATCGCGCGCAGCGGCGAACGCCGCTGTCGGTCGGCGTGCGCGGCGCGAAACTCTACAATTTTCCGCCGCCGACGCAGGGCCTGTCCTCGCTGATGATCCTGGCGCTGTTCGACCGGCTCGGCGTCGCGCGGCCTGAGAGTTTTGCGCATGTCCACGGTCTCGTGGAGGCGACCAAGCAGGCCTTTCTGGTGCGCGACGCGCATGTCGGCGATCCCGGCGCGATGACGCGCGATCCCGCCGAATTTCTCGAAGCGTCGCTTCTCGACACGCTCGCCGCGCGCATCGATCGCGCCCGGGCGCTGCCGTGGCCGCAGCCGGCGTCGGCGGGCGACACGGTCTGGCTCGGCGCGATCGACAGGAACGGCATCGCGGCGAGCTATATCCAGAGCATCTATTTCGAATATGGCTCCGGCTGCGTGCTCGAGGACACCGGCATCGTCTGGCAGAACCGCGGCGCGAGTTTTGCGATCGGCGCGGACGCCAATCCCGTGCGGCGACTCGCGCCGGGCGCCAAGCCGTTCCACACGCTCAATCCAGCGCTGGCCCAGTTCGAGGATGGCCGGACCATGGTCTACGGCACGATGGGCGGCGAGGGGCAGCCGCAGACTCAAGCTGCGGTTTTCTCGCGCTATGCGATGTTCGGGCAAGACCTGCAGGAGGCGATCGCCGCGCCGCGCTGGCTGCTCGGCAAGACCTGGGGCGAGGACAGCGTGTCGCTGAAAGTCGAGAGCCGTTTCGAGCCGGCGCTGATCGACGCCCTTGAGGCGGCGGGCCATCATGTCGAGGTAATGGAAGCCTATTCCAGCGTGATGGGCCATGCCGGCGCTGTCGTGCGCGATCGGCAAGGCCTGTTCCAGGGCGCCACCGATCCGCGCTCGGACGGGGCCGCGCTGGGGTTCTGAGCGGCCCGCTTTCCTCGCTGCGGCCGCCCGCCTATGGTGCGCCCGCCGCGCCGCGCGCGCCCGACATGAAATGTGAAAATGAAGCGACTAGCCTCCGCCCTCGCCTATTCTCTGGCCTCCCTTCTGAGTCTCGCGATCGCCGCGCCCGTCCTCGCGCAGCAGAAACCCGATCTGGCGGTGGAAGCCCGCAACCTCTCGACGCCCGATATTTGCGCGGAGAAGGACAACGTCCAGATCGATTTCGTCTCGCCCGCCGTGCGAAGCTTTCGCGTGCAGGCGATCCATCCGGTCTATATCGGCGCCATCGGCGTCGATCGCTATGCGCCGGATTTTTCGAGCTGCTCGTTCGAGACCCACAAATATTTCGGCGAGGACGGCGAGCGCGTGACGCTCTACGAGACGCCGTCGCTGCAGCTCGTCGCCTACAGGCTGCCGAAATTCTGGCGGCCCGCGCGCACGCCGATCCGGATCGGCGCGAAGACCTACGAGGGCTTCGACGCCGCGCAGCTCTGGCTGCGCCACCGTGAGCGCGCGGAAGAAGTCATGGTCTTCTATCCGCCGGACGGCTACTGGCGCATCCGCCCGCTGCCCTTCGCCGACATGCGCTGGACGGCCTATGGCTCGTCCTTCCTGATCGGCCCGGTGGAGGTGCAGGAGCGGCCGATCGTCGATCTCAAGGAGATCGCCTTCGATCCGGCGACCAAGACCTTCACGCTCGACTTCAGGCGCGGCGGCTCCGCGCGGATGAAGCTCGAGGCGATCGATCAGGATCACATTTCGCTCGACGTGTCCTTCGATGGCGCTATGCCCAACAGCCTGCCGTTCGCGACCCTGCGCTCGATGTTCGCGACCGAGACGAATTCTGACGTGGCGCGCGCGGCCTGGCTGTCCAAGGGCGCGGAAGCATGGAGCGAAGGGTCGATCATGGATTTCAGGAAGGCCGAGGTCACGGAGTTCTGGGCCGGGCGGCGGCTGCCATCGCGCCACAACACCAGCGCGCCGGACATGGACTTCAGCCTGTTTTCCCCCAAGGCCACGCGCTGAATGACCGGCGCGGACGTCGCGGCGGAAAAGGCCGGCGGACGCATTCCGGCGCTGGATGTGGCGCGCGGCGCGGCCCTCGTCGCGATGTTCGCCTATCATCTGGTCTGGGACTTCGCGCATTTCGGCTACATGGACGCGCGCACGCCTTTCTCGCCTGACATGCGGCTGTTCAGCCATGTGATCGCCAGCTCCTTCCTGTTCATCTCGGGGCTGAGCCTGGCGCTGGCGCGGCGCAGACCTTTCGACTGGCGCGTCTACTGGATGCGGCTGGCCCTGATCGCGGGCGCGGCGGCGCTGGTGACGGCGGCGAGCTGGCTGCTGTTTCCCGACGCCCTGATTTTCTTCGGCATTCTGCATTGCATCGCCGCCGCGAGCCTGCTGGCCCTGCCCTTCCTGTTCCTGCCGTGGCCGGCGGCGCTGGCGGGCGGCGCGCTCGCCGCCGCGCTTCCGCAGTTCGTCACGTCGCGGGCCTTCGATACACCGGCGCTGATTTGGAGCGGGCTCGGGGTCGCTATCCCCGTCTCCAACGATTTTCGTCCGCTCCTGCCATGGGCGGGGGCGCTGCTGTTCGGCCTTGCGGCCGGGCTGGCGATGCAAAGGCATGGCGGCTTCAACATCTTGCGCCGCGTCTCCGGTTCGAGCGCGCCGGCCAGGTTGCTGGCCTTCGGCGGGCGCCATTCGCTGGCGATCTACCTCGTGCACCAGCCGGTGTTCTTCGCCCTGCTGACGGCGTCCGTCTGGGCTTTCGGCCCTCCGGCGCCGCCTGACGAGCGCCCGTTCCGGCAGGCGTGCGAGCGCGAGTGCGCCGCATCGGGCGTCGCCGTCGAGCAATGCCGGCGCAGCTGCGCCTGTACGGCGCAAACCTTCAAGCGACTCAATCTCTGGAACAAGCTGCGGGCAGGACAGCTCGATTCGGCCGAGCAGACGATCCTTTCCCGCGT
>JAGRKN010000073.1:6095-10291 GCA_020442275.1 Rhodoblastus sp.
AGAAAAATGTTGTTTCTGCCGCCAATTCGCTGTCAGCTAGAGCTTGCGTTTCCATCCGCGCCTCGGCGGGCGCCGGAAACGTAGCGGGCGAAAGCCCGTTAAGCGAAAGGTCGCCCGAAACACCGGCGTCTCGGTCGGTCGGGTCGGCCCGACTGAGAGGGTAAATCCGTGGAAGAAATCAAGAAGAAATCGACGCGTGGATTCGCGTCGATGGATCCCGAAAAGCAGCGCGCGATCGCGCGCAAAGGGGGAGAAAGCGTGCCCAGCGAGAAGCGCAGCTTCTCGAAAAACCCTGATCTGGCCGCTGCGGCCGGACGCAAGGGGGGAACGCAGGTCGATCCCAACAAGCGCAGCTTCGCTCGCAATCCGCAGCTCGCCTCGGAGGCCGGTCGCAAGGGCGGCCATGCCTCGCATCGGGCGGGCCGGCGCGAGGCGGCGGAATAGGCCGACGCCTAGTCCGCTCCCTGCAAACGGGCGGCGGCTCCTGACAGGGCCGCGCCCAGGAGGAGGATGCACGGCCCTGTCGGCGCACAGCGGGCCGTCATTTCCGCGATCGTGGCAAGGGTTCCCGCGATCCTGCGTTCGCCAGGCCAACTCGCCCGCTCGACCAGGATCGCGGGCGTTTGGGCATCGAGACCGGCTGCCTGCAATCTGGCGACGAGCGCGGGCATAGTGCGAACGCCCATGTAGACGACAGTGGTTGCTCCGGGATCGGCGAGCGCACGCCAGTCCATATCCTCCGGCAAGGCGCCGTCGCGGCCGTGCGCGGTCACGTATTGCACGCGGCGCGCGAGATCGCGCTCGGTCAGCGAGGCGCGAAGCGACGCCGCCGCGCCCGAGGCCGCGGTGACGCCGGGGATGATCTCGACATCGACGCCGGCGGCCTGCAAAGCCTCTATTTCCTCGGTCGCGCGGCCGAAAATCACGGGATCGCCACCCTTCAGCCGGGCCACGACCTTGCCGGCGAGGGCGAACTCCACGAGCCTGGCGGTAATGCCGGGCTGGCCCGGCGAGGGCCGATAGCCGCGCTTGCCGACGTCGAGCTTGTCCGCCTCCCGGCGCGCGAAATCGAGCACGCCAGGAGAGACTAGATCGTCGTACAGAACGACATCGGCGGATTGCAGCGCGCGGACCGCCTTCAGCGTCAGAAGCTCCGGATCGCCCGGACCCGCGCCGATCAGGACGACCCTACCGCGCCGCGCCGCCTCGACAGCCTCATCCGAAACTGCCGCGAGCAGGCCTTGCAGGTCGGCGTCCGTCGGCGCGAGATCGGGGCGTTCGAAAGCAAGCGCGGCGAAGGCCTCCCAGAATTTGCGGCGGGCGCGAAACGGCAGGTCGCGCGCGGCAATGTCTTTTCGCCATTCCTGCGCCGCGCGCGCCCAGGCTGCAAATCCCTCGGGCGTCAGCGTCTCGATGCGCGCGCGCAGCGCCTGGCCGAAGACCGGCGCCGCGCCATCCGTGGAAATGCCGACGACCAGCGGCGAGCGGTTGACGATCGAGCCGAACTGAAAATCGCAGAAGGCGGGGCGATCGACGACGTTGACGATGGCGCCCGCCCCCTGCGCGGCCGCGCGAAAATCGGCGGCCTCCGCATCGGACGCCGCATCGACGATCGCGATCAGCGCGCCGTCGAGATCGGCTTTCGTCCAGGCGCGGCGATGAAGCGTGACCGCAGGCTCGTCCGCAGCAAGACGCTCGAGACGCTCGCACGGCTCTCCTGCATAGACCTCGACGCTCGCGCCGGCGGAGGCCAGCAGCTCCGCCTTCCACCCCGCCCCGTCGCTGCCACCGGCGACCACGCAGCGACGGCCCGCCAGCTTGAAGAAGGCGGGCAGGCTGGCGAGCGCGGGCTTGGCGTCGGTTTCGTCGGACATGGCTCCACGCATATGCGGCGCAACTGGCGGATTGTCACGAGCCAGCGCCGCCGAGGCAAACAAAAACCCCGCCCTTTCGGACGGGGTTCGCGAGACGGACCCTGCCGCTCGATTACTTCTTCGTGCCGTCGGCCTTGAACTGGGAGATGTAGGCCCAGAGATCGTCGCGATCCTTGTCGCTCGGCAGACCAGCGAACACCATCTTGGTGCCGGGAATCTTCTTCTTGGGATCGGTGATGTATTCCTTGAAGGTCGCCTCGTTCCAGGTAAGGCCGGAATTCTTGTTGGCGTCCGAATAATTGAAGCCCGCGACCGAGCCGCTGTGGCGACCGTCGAGACCGTTCAGCTCGGGGCCGACCATGTTCTTGGCGCCTTCGCCGATGCGATGGCAGACCTTGCACTTGTTGAAGACCTTCTCGCCGGCAGCGGCGTCGCCAGCCGCCATGGCGGAGCCAGCGGAAACCGCCGACAGCAATCCGAAGGCAACGGTCAGAACAGCAAACTTCTTCATCCCTCGTCCTTTCCCCGAACACGCCCGGCGCCGCGCTCCCGATACAGAGCCGACGCCTAGGGACCGAGTTTCGTTCAAGTCCCGCGGCTGTATATGCTGGCGCACGCCGCAAAGACAATGGAGACAAATCCTCAGTGCGCCATTTCGTCGCCCGACTTTGGGAGGAAGCGCGCGGGTTTTCGCGACCCAATCGCCGCAGTTCCGGCACTCAACGACCCGCGCGGCCGATTGCCGCATCTCGCCGGATCGAGCATCGTGACGGCCACGGCCCGGCGCGATGACGCTACTGATCTTCGACTGCGACGGCGTGCTCGTCGATTCCGAGCCGATCGCCAATGAAATTCTGAGCGAAACCTTGACCGCGCTCGGGCGGCCGATCACGGCTCGGGAATGCATGCGCACGCAGGTCGGCCGGAGCCTCGCCGACATTTTGCGTGAGACCGAGGCGCTCGTCGGCCATGCGCTGCCGGGGAATGTCGCGGAGGATATGAACGCGCGATTGTTCGCGCGATTCCGGCAAGAATTGCGCGCGATCGCGGGCGTGGCGGAGGCTCTTGCCGCGTTGCCGGGTCCACGGTGTCTCGCCTCGTCCTCGCGCCCGGAGCGGATCGATCTCGCGCTTTCGGTCACCGGGCTTGCGTCCTGCTTCCAGCATCGCTTCAGCGCGATCCAGGTCGCACGTGGTAAGCCGGCTCCCGACCTGTTCCTCCTGGCGGCGCGCGAAATGGGCGCGACGCCAGCGCGCGCGATCGTGATCGAGGATTCCGTCGCCGGCGTCGTCGCCGCGCGCGCGGCGGGTATGCGCGCTGTCGGTTTTGTCGGCGGCGGACATGCGGCGCCTGATCTCGCCGCGCGCCTGACGGCAGCCGGCGCCGAACATGTCATCGCGGAGATGCGCGACCTGCCCGCGACGATCTCACGCCTCCTGTCGCACGCCGCCTGACCGCAACCCGCCCGATGAAGCGAGCCTCCAGAATGCCGCGTATTCCCCTGATCGAAGACAATGCCGATCCCCGCATCGCAGCCATTTACTCAGCCCTGAAATCGGGCGGGCACACCGGCTTTCCGAACCTCTATCGCCTGCTCGGCCATGCGCCGGCCATGCTCGAGGCATGGACCGGGCTCGCCTGGCCATTGCGCACGGAAGCGAAAACGCCGCGGGCCTTGCGCGAGCTCGTGATCCTGCGTGGCGCGCAGATGATGGGCGCGGACTACGAGTGGACGCATCACGCGCCAATGGCTCTGGCCGCCGGCGTGACACAGGAAAAGATCGACGCGCTCTCGAACTGGCGCGCGAGCGCCGCCTATTCGGAGATCGAACGCATCGTCCTGCGGCTGGCGGAAGAAATCACCGAGGGGCCGGGCGCGTCGGCCGAATCCATCACGCAGGCGCGGGCGCATTTCAACGAGGGCGAGATTGTCGAGCTCGTGCTGACCTCCTCCTTCTACGCCTGCGTCGGACGCGTCCTGCATTCGCTCGACGTTCCACTGGAGAAGTAGCCGGTTCGTCGAATGGTTTCGAAGCAGCTGGCCTTCGTCAGCAAGGCGGGCGCGGGAGAATGACGCTCGCGACGGAGGCGCCCGTCCGGCCGATTTCGAAGCCGCTCTGGCGGAAGTCTCAGGGCGCGACGCGGTTAGAGGCGGTTAACCACGTCGGGCGCGCCGAATATCAATCGGGGGCCGCCTCGACTATGCTTAACGCGCGACAGGTTTCGCGACCGGGCCGATTGACCCCGGCGCTTCGGCACGGCAAACAGGCGCCGGTTTGAGGGATGTCCGGGATCTAATGGGCCGATTTTCGACGATATTGG
>JAGRKN010000074.1:0-680 GCA_020442275.1 Rhodoblastus sp.
TCCGAATGCAGCGGCGTCGGCGTGATGCGCAGGCGTTCCTCGCCGCGCGCAACCGTCGGATAGTTGATCGGCTGGATGTAGATGCCGTGGCGCTCCATCAGCAGATCGCTCGCCGCTTTCACCTTCTCCGCGTCGCGCACCATCACCGGCACGATATGCGAGGGGTTTTCCAGAACCGGCAGGCCGGCGGCCTCCAGCGCGTGCTTGGTCAGCCACGCCTGGCGCTGATGCTTTTCACGCAGATCGGGGCGCTGCTTGAGAACGCGCACCGCAGCGCAGGCCGCGGCCGCCACCGCCGGCGGCAACGCCGTCGTGAAGATGAAGGACGGCGCATAGGAGCGCACCGCGTCGATGACAGCCGCATCGCCCGCGATATAGCCGCCCAGCGTGCCAAAACCCTTGGCCAGCGTGCCCTCGATCACGTCGATGCGCGCCATCTGGCCCTCGCGCTCGCACACGCCCGCGCCGCGCGGCCCGTACATGCCGACCGCATGGACCTCGTCGATATAGGTCATGGCGTTGTATTTCTCGGCGAGGTCCGCGATCGCCTTGATCGGCGCGATGTCGCCGTCCATCGAATAGAGGCTCTCGAACACGATCAGCTTCGGCCGCTCGTAAGGCTCGGCCGCCAGCAGCTCCTCGAGATGGGCGACATCGTTGTGGCGCCAGATCTTCCGCTC
>JAGRKN010000074.1:909-5325 GCA_020442275.1 Rhodoblastus sp.
TTTTGCGCCGTCGCGCGCATCGCCTCGACGACTTCCGGGTGGCGGCCCATGCCGAGATAATCGTTGGAGCACCAGATCGTCACGTCGCGCTGCGACCCGTCGTCCGCCCGCCAGGTCGCGCGCGGAACATCGCTCGTGTCACGCTCCAGATTCGCGAAGACGCGATAGCGCCGCTCGTTGCGCAACTGGCCGATCGCAGCCTCGAAATAGCGCCCGTAACGCATGTCCAACGATCCTTTCGCGATCCGCCGACTTGCTGCCCGTTGGACGGGCCTTGTCAGAACCGGCGGACCAGTCTCCCGGCCACTTCTTATAATCTTTCGAATTCGAATGCGAGCGATCAATCGCCGCACCCCTTCGAACCGGCGCCATTTTGCCCGGCCGGCGGCCTCACGCCTTGAGCTAGATCATGCCCGCGGCCGGCTTCGCCTATTTGACGAGAGGCGGCTCCATGCCCGTCAGCGGGTAGCGGCGCAGGACCGTCTTCACGTTGTAGATGACGGGCTGGGCGACATAGCCCGCATCGCCCTGCCAGAGCGGAAGCGGGCCGTTGACGTTGTAGACGACCGTCGCCCGTGGACGCAGATGTTCGCCTGATGGCGCGGCCGGCGCGGGCGCGGCCGCAGCCTCGGTCGCCGGCTGGTAGACAGCGGGAACGCCCGCGAGACCATTCGCCCATCCACGATGGCGCAGTCCATGACGGCGGCTGTTGCGCGGCGGCCCATACAGGGCGGTCTTGGGCGGAGCATAGACCGGGCGCGTCGCGACCTGGATCACCCGCGGCGCAGACGCGGCCGGAGCGTGAAGGCCGGGGCGGACGATCATGGGGGCGCTTTGCGCATGCCCACCCGCGAGAGCGGCGGCGGGCGCGAGAGCCGAAAGGACCAGGCCGAGACCAAGGCGGACGGGACTAAGCATGACGCGACTCCAGAAGCTTGGACGGCGCCATTGCCGCCCGCAATCCGGCCTCCTCGCGTTCCGTGTCCCGAAAATCCGCCGCTTTTCGGTCGCAGGATCGTCGCCGATGGCCCTACGGCCAGAACGAAGATGCAGGTTAGCAGGGCTCGGCGGCCCGATCCAGCATTGCTTGACAGAGGGGGAGGCCGGCATGCGGAAGCTGCTGGCGGCGCTGGCGGCACGCATCGTCAAGCGCGGCAATATCGAGATCGCCTATGCCGACGGCGCGCGCGAGCGCTTCGGCGACGGCCAGGGGCCGCTGGTCGCGATCCGGTTTCTCGACCGGCGCGCCCCCTTCGAACTGGTCCGCAATCCTGAACTGGCGCTGGGCGAACTCTACATGGACGGCCGACTGGTCATGGATTCCGGTACGATCCTCGACTTTCTGCGGACCGTGATGAGCAATGCCGTGCGCGGCGCTCCGCCGCTGCCGATGCGCGCCATGTGGATGGCCCGGCAGGCTTCCGCCAAGATCTGGCGCAACGAGCGCGCCCGGGCGCGGGCGAATGTCGCCCATCACTATGATCTCGACCGGCGGCTCTACGACCTCTTTCTCGACCGCGACCGGCAATATTCCTGCGCCTATTTCGAGCGGCCGGATATGGGCCTCGACGAGGCGCAGCTAGCCAAGAAGCGGCATGTCGCGGCGAAACTGCTGGTCGAGCCCGGTCAGACGGCGCTCGACATCGGCTCGGGCTGGGGCGGGATGGCGCTCTATCTCGCCCGCCATTGCGGCGCCGACGTCACAGGCGTCACGCTGTCGACGGAACAGCTCGCGCTTGCCGAAGGACGCGCCGACAGCGCGGGTCTTTCGGAGCGCGTACGTTTCCGGCTCGAGGACTATCGCGATACCCGAGGCCCGTTCGACCGCATCGTCTCGGTCGGCATGTTCGAACATGTCGGCCCGGCGCATTACGACACGTTCTTCGCCAGGATCGCGGAATTGCTGACGGAGGACGGCGTCGCGCTGTTGCATACGATCGGCCGGCCGGACGGGCCCGGCGCCACCAACGCCTGGATATCCAAATACATCTTTCCCGGCGGCTACATTCCCGCGCTGTCGGAGATCGTGGCTTCGGTCGAGAAGGCGGGTCTGTTCGTCACCGACGTCGAAGTCCTGCGCATGCATTATGCGGAGACGCTCAAGGCTTGGCGCGAGCGCTTCCTGGCGCGCCGCGACGAGGCGAAGGCGCTCTACGACGAGCGCTTCTGCCGGATGTGGGAATTCTACCTGTCGATCAGCGAACTCACCTTCCGCGTGGAGGGCGAGTGCGTGTTCCAGATCCAGCTCGCGCGCCGCCACGATGGCGTGCCGATCACACGCGGCTATATCGCAGAGCGCGAGGAGGCCTTGCGCAAGGTCGACGCCGGCGATCTGAACGACGAATGGCGGGCGGCGGCGCAGTAGGCCCCCAGCAGGCGAGGGCAGTCGACTTTTAGGCGCCGGTTGTCTAGGGTCCGCGATCATGAACGATTTGACGCGGCCCTCGTTCCGCGCCCCCGAACCGGGGGCCGTGTCCCGCCCCCCTCTGCTCAAGTTGACCGCAGCCGAGGCCTTCGCGCGCCGCAAGAGCAATCCGTTTGGTACGTGGCCGCTGGTCGACGACCCCGACAACCGCTTCGCGCCGCTCGCCGCGCCGCATTGCTCGCCGAGCTTCAAGCTGGAGCCCGGCCAGAAGATCATCACGATCGGCTCCTGTTTCGCACGCAACATCGAGCACGAGCTGGCCGCACGCGGCTTCAACATTCCCATGCAGACCTTCGTGGTCGACAAGCGCGAATGGGCGCGCGACCCCAGTGAAATCCTCAACAATTACGTGCCGGGCGCGGTCGCGCCGCAAATCCGCTGGGCATTCGGGCTGGAGACGTACGATCTCGCCAGACACGCCATCGAGGTCGCGCCGGGCCGTTTCATCGACCCCTATCTCGCGCCGGCGTCGCGGCCCATCCCGGCGCAGGAAATCCTGGCGCGGCGCGCCAGCCTCGATGCGCTCTACCGGCAGCTCGCGACCAGCCAGGCCGCGGTCATCACGCTCGGCTATGTCGAAGCCTGGTTCGACCACAAGAGCGGCTATTACGTGAATGCGCCGCCGCCGCTCGCCGTCCTGAAATCGGCGCCGGATCGCTTCGAGCTGCATGTGCTCGACTATGACAGGGTTCGCGCATCGCTCGAGGAATTGTTCGACCTGCTCGACCAGGTCTGCCCGAGCGACTTTCACATCATCCTCACCGTTTCGCCGGCGCCGCTACATCTGACGTTCACCAGCGACGACATTGCGGTGGCCAATACCTACAGCAAGTCGGTCCTGCGCGCCGCAGCTGGAGAAATCTGCGCGCGCCGCGCGAACGTCGAGTATTTTCCGTCCTACGAAAGCGTGACGCTTTCGCCTCGTGACGCGGCCTACGGCTCGGACCAGATTCATGTCACCGGGCAGATCGTGCGGTTCAATATCGACCGCATGCTGCAGCAATACCTGCCGTCCACCGGCAAGGAGACAGTCACCGACGTCCTCACGACCGTCCAAGAATTGCGCGCACAAGGACATCACGGATCGGCTTTCTTCATGCTGAAGTCGGCCTGGTCGAAGAACCGCAACGATCCGCGCCTGACGGTCGCGCTAGCGCGCTCGTATCATACAACCGGCCTGACGCCGCTCGCCGAGAAGATGCTGTCGGCGCCGGCCATCGCCATGCAGAATGACGTGCAGGCGATGCTGCTGCTGGCGCGAATCCACATCGGCAAGGGACAATATCAACAAGCCGCGGATCTCGCGGAAAAGATCGTCGCGACCGGCAAACTCGCGGCGCAAGCCGCGCTCGTGCAGACCGAGGCCTGCTACCATCTCGGGCGATACGAAGAAGGTCTGGCGTCCATCACCAATGTGGCGATCGACGGCGTCAACAGCCTGAACATAGCGCTGTGGAAGGCGCGCATCCTCGAAAAACTCGATCGCTTCGAGGAGGCGGAGGAACTCTTCCAGCAGTGCAACACAGAGGTGGAATCGTTCGAGCACCTTTTGGCCTATGCGCAATTCCTCGTTGCGCGGGGCCGGCGCGACGACGCCCTACAATGGCTGAACCGAGCCCTGAAATTGCGCCCGCGCGGCGCGCGGGCGCTTCGTCTGCGCGCCCAGATCGCGCTTGGCGAAGGGGCCAGAACGGACAAGACGGAAGGCCAGAAGCCGCGCACCGGGCTTCGCAGACTTTTCGGACCGCGCGGCAGCTAGATCAGCCTGCATCGAGCGCAATCGCTGAAAAGCAGACCAACTGATCTGTTTCCAGCGCGCGGCGACGCGCATGGCGCGCCGCCGCGGGCCGATCTCGCTTATTGGTTCTGGCCGCTCAGCAGGTTGGTGATCCGGCGGACCACGACGCGCCTGTTGCGGCGCTCGGCGCCCTGCGTCTGAACCTTCGGATATTGCGCGCCGTAGCCTTGGGTCGTCAGGTTCTCGGGCGGCA
>JAGRKN010000074.1:5425-5557 GCA_020442275.1 Rhodoblastus sp.
CCTCGTTGGCGTTGCGCTGGATCGCTTGGTTGAGCGCCCTGGCGAGAATGCTCAGCTTCTGGATTTGGTCCGGCGCGAGCGTCCAGGAACCCGTGTCGAAATTCACGGTGTCGAGATCGACGCTGCGCGTAT
>JAGRKN010000074.1:5762-5935 GCA_020442275.1 Rhodoblastus sp.
GTCGATGATGATGACCTCGCCGCCGTCGCGAGCGCGCCGGTAGCGGCGAATGAGGTTGCCCTCGGCGTCGGTCACAGTGACGATCTCGTCGCCGTCGCGGCCGCGATAGATCGTGACGAACTGGTCGCCTCTACGCTCCTGCCGCAGATCGCCGCCGAGCGCGCGAAAACGCT
>JAGRKN010000075.1 GCA_020442275.1 Rhodoblastus sp.
GCTTCGGCGAGCAGCACGTTCATGTGGCCGGGCATGCGGCCGGCGACCGGGTGGATGCCGAAGCGCACATTGACGCCCTTATCGCGCAACAGCTTGGTCATCTCGTAGACCGCGTGCTGGGCCTGCGCCACCGCCATGCCGTAGCCCGGCACGATGATCACGCTCTTGGCCTCCGACAGCATGTCGGCGGTCTCGGCGGCGTTGATCGACTTCACGTCGCCCGCCGGCGCGGCGGCGGCGCTCGAGGACGACGTCGAGGTCGTGCCGAAGCCGCCCGCGATCACCGAGATGAAGTTGCGGTTCATGGCGCGGCACATGATGTAGCTGAGGATCGCGCCCGAGGAGCCGACCAGCGCGCCGACCACGATCAAGAGGTCGTTCGACAGCATGAAGCCCGTTGCCGCCGCCGCCCATCCCGAATAGGAGTTGAGCATCGAGATCACGACCGGCATGTCGGCGCCGCCGATCGCCATCACCATGTGCACGCCGAAGGCGAGCGAGATGAGCGTCATCACGATCAGCGGGAACATGCCGCCCGCGATCGACTCGGCGCCCAAAAAGTATTTGCCAAATATGATGACGAGGATGAGCCCCGCGAGATTGATCCAGTGGCGCGCCGGCAGCAGTAGCGGCTTGCCGTCGATGCGGCCCGACAGCTTGCCGAAGGCGACGACCGAGCCGGTGAAGGTGACCGCGCCGATCAATATGCCGACGTATATCTCGACCAGATGGATCGTGTGCTCGGCATGGCTCGCGAACACGGTCGATGTGTCGATGTAGCTCGCAAAGCCGATCGCGCAGGCGGCGAAGCCGACCAGCGAGTGCATGATCGCGACGAGTTCCGGCATCTGCGTCATCTGCACGGTCTTGGCCGCATAGAGGCCGACCGCGCCGCCGATCACCATGGCGAGCAGGATGAAGACGATGCCCGAGGCGCCGTGGACGATCGGAATTTCGGCATTGCCGGCGACGCGCGAACCGAGGACGGTCGCGACGACGGCGATCGCCATGCCGATGATGCCGTACCAATTGCCGCGCTTGGCCGTCTCGGGATTCGAGAGGCCGCCGAGCGACAGGATGAAGAGGATGGTGGCTCCGATGTAGGAGACCGTGACGAGGCTGGAAGACATGTGTCCGGGTTCCTTACTTCTGGAACATCGCCAGCATGCGGCGCGTCACGGCGAAGCCGCCGAACATGTTGATGGTGGTGAGCGTGAGCCCGATGAAGGCGATGATCAGGATCCAGATGTCGGGACGGCCGGGCGAGCCGGGCGGCCAGATCTGCAGCAGCGCGCCGATCGCGATGATCGAGGAGATGGCGTTGGTGACGCTCATCAGCGGCGTATGCAGCGCCGGCGTCACGTTCCACACGACCATGTAGCCGACGAAGATCGCCAGCACGAAGACGGTGAAGTGGCCGAGGAAGGCCGGCGGCGCATAGGCGCCGACGAGCAGGAACAGAAGCGCGCCGATGCCGAAGGTGATCAGCAGCGTCTTCAGCGCCATCGGTTCGCTCGGCGCGCCGTGACCGTGGCTCGCGGCCTTCTTCGGCGCGGGCGCGGCGGCGGCCGGCGCAGCGGCGGGCTTCGGCGGCGGCGGCGCGGGCAGTTTCAGCGGCGGGGCCGGCCAGGTGATCTCGCCGTCCTTCACGACCGTGAAGCCACGGATCGCATCGTCGTCCATGTTGACGACGATTTGACCGTCCTTGGCCTTGCACAGCTCTTCGGTCAGGCGCAGCAGGTTGGTCGCGTAGAGCGTCGAGGACTGCTTGGCGAGGCGGCTGTGCAGGTCGGTGTAGCCGACGATGGTCACACCGTGACGCACAACGGCCTCGCCCGGCACGGTCAATTCGCAATTGCCGCCCTGCTCCGCCGCGAGATCGACGATCACGCTGCCGGGCTTCATCGACTTCACCATGTCGGCGGTGATGAGCTTCGGCGCCGGCTTGCCGGGAATCAGCGCGGTCGTGATGATGATGTCGGAGTCTTTCGCCTGCTTGGCGTACATTTCGCGCTGCGCGGCCTGGAAGCCCTCGGACATGACCTTGGCGTAACCGCCGCCGCCCGAACCTTCCTCGTCATAGTCGACCTTGACGAATTCGCCGCCGAGCGACTTCACCT
>JAGRKN010000076.1 GCA_020442275.1 Rhodoblastus sp.
TATCGGCCGCAGGGAACATTTCCGGTAATGACCACCGCCCCAGAAGTCCGGTCCAAAGGCGAGCCCGCGAAGACGCTGCAGGACAAGTCCGCGCTGAAAATCGTGCTCTGCGCGCCGCGCGGTTTCTGCGCTGGCGTGGTGCGCGCCATCGAGGCGGTCGAGCGCGCCATCGAGCGCCACGGCCCGCCGGTCTACGTACGCCACGAGATTGTCCACAACCGCTATGTGGTCGAGAGCCTGAAGGCGAAAGGCGCGGTCTTCGTCGAGGATCTCTCGGAAATCCCGGACACGCGCGCGCCCGTCATCTTCTCCGCCCATGGCGTGCCGAAATCGGTGCCGGCGGAAGCGGCCTCGCGTAACTTCTTCGCCATCGACGCGACCTGCCCGCTGGTCACGAAAGTGCACCGCGAGGCGGAAATTCACCACAAGCGCGGTCGCAAGGTGTTGCTGATAGGCCATGCCGGCCACCCGGAAGTCGTCGGCACGATGGGCCAGTTGCCGGATGGCGCCGTCATCCTGGTGCAGTCGGTGTCGGAAGTCGCCGCGCTGGAGATCAGCAACGCCGAGCCGCTCGCCTATGTCACGCAGACCACACTGTCGCTCGACGACACCGCCGAGATTGTCGCCGCGCTGAAGGCGCGTTTCCCCGACATCATCAGCCCGCACAAGCAGGACATCTGCTACGCGACCACCAATCGGCAGGAGGCGATCAAGGCGATCAGTCCGACGGTGGACGCCGTGATCGTCGTCGGCTCGCCGAATTCGTCGAATTCGCAGCGCCTGCGCGAAGTCGCCGAACGCTCCGGCTGTCCGAAGGCGCAGCTCGTCGACGGCGCGCGCGATCTCGACTGGTCGCTCTACGGGAATGTCCGCTCCATCGCGATCACCGCCGGCGCCTCGGCGCCGGAAGTGCTCGTCAACGAGGTGATCGAGGCCTTCGGCAAGCGCTTCGACATTACGATCGAGACGGTGACGATGAGCAGCGAGAATACGTTCTTCCCGCTGCCGCGCGAATTGCGCGACAACCCCTGATCACGTCCACATCAAGATCACGACGCCCGCGATCATGATCGCCATGCCCGCGATCTCGCGGGCGCTCGTCTTTTGCTGAAAGATCTTCTTCGTTACGACCTGCGCGAAAATCATCTCGATCAGCGCGAGCGTGCGCACCCGTGCGGCCGTGTCGATGGCGAAGGCGAGGAACCAGAATTGTGAGGCGAGCGCGCCCATGAAGCCCGCGAGCAGGGACGGGCGCCATGCGCGAAAAATGCCGGCGAGCAGCGCGCGGTCGAACAGCATGAGGCCGATCACGATCAGACCGCTCTGGATGGCGAGCGCCAGAGCCAGGATCGCTGAGGCGCCAAGCACGAAATTGGGCGCGCCGAGCGCCAGAATGCCGGCGCGATAGCCGATCGCCGAAAAGGCGAACATGGCCGCCGAAACGAGGCCATAGATTGCGGCGCGCCAGCTCGTCGGCGCGGCCTCCGCGGAGCGCTTCGGCCAGGACATCAGCATGACCCCCAGCGTCGCGACCGCGATCGCCGCGGCCATGCCGCCGGTCACACGGTCTCCGAGAAAAAGGAGGCCGAACAGCGCGACCTGGACCGGTTCGGTCTTGGTATAGGCGATGGCGACGACGAAACTCTTTTCCTTCATCGCCGCCAGCATCAGGCCCGTGGCGAGGATCTGGCTGACGCCGCCGAAGCCCGTCCACAGCAGGGATGCGGCTCCCGGAGTCGGCGGGGCGACGCCGCTCGCGACCGAAACCAGCGTCAGGAACAGTAGCGCAAACGGCAGGCCGAACAGGAAACGCACGAAAGTCGCGCCTGCCGTGCCGAGGGTCGCGATGAGATCGCGCTGCATGGCGTTGCGCGCGGTCTGCGCGCCGGAGGCGGCGACAGTGAAGACGATCCAGAGCCAGGAGGGTGTCATGCAGGGACGGCGGACATGCGGCGCACGGCGGTTTGACGGGGCGGACAGGCCTCGCTAACACGGGCCGGAAGCGCCTGCTAGGCGCGAGAACGCAGCTCACGAATTCGCCTGATGGCCGTCTACACCGATGTCTCGGGCGAGGACCTCGCCGCCTTTCTCGCCGATTACGATCTCGGCGCGATGCTCTCGTTGAAAGGCATCGCGGAAGGCGTGGAGAATTCCAACTATCTGCTGCATACCGAGACCGGCTATTTCATCCTCACGCTCTACGAGAAGCGGGTCGCTGAAGGCGACCTGCCGTTCTTTATCGGACTAATGCAGCATCTGGCCGCGCGCGGCCTCAACTGCCCGCAGCCCGTCAAGAATCGGCGGGGCGGCGCTCTCGGCCGGCTCGCAGGTCGGCCGGCGGCGATCGTCACCTATCTCGATGGAATGTGGCCCCGTCGCCAGAATGCGAAGCAATGTGCGGCGGTGGGCGACGCCGACGCCCTGCTGCACATCGACGGCGAGGGCTTTGCGCTGAAGCGCCCGAATGCTTTGTCCATCGAAGCCTGGCGTCCGCTCTACGACAGCGCGGCGTCGCGCGCCGACAGCGTGCAGCCGGGGCTCGCCGCCTTCATCGAGAAGGAACTCGGCTGGCTCGAGGCCAACTGGCCGCGCGGCCTGCCGGAAGGCGTGATCCACGCCGATCTCTTTCCCGACAATGTCTTCTTTCTCGGCGAGAAACTTTCGGGCCTGATCGACTTCTATTTCGCCTGCAACGACGCCTTCGCCTACGATCTCGCGATTTGCGTCAACGCCTGGTGCTTCGAGCCGGACGCCTCCTTCAACATCACCAAGGGCAGGGCGATGGTCGAGAATTACCGCCGTCGCCGCCCCCTGAGCGTTGAAGAGATCGACGCCTTCCCCGCGCTCGCGCGTGGCGCGGCCATGCGCTTCCTGCTGACGCGTCTCGTCGACTGGCTGAACGTGCCGGCCGGCGCATTGGTGCGGCCGAAGGACCCGCTCGAATATTTCCGCAAGCTGCGCTTTCACGCGCAGGCGACGAGCATTCGCGATTACGGCGCCGACGCGTGAGCGAGGAAAAGCAACCCAGGCGCGTCGAAATCTGGACCGACGGCGCCTGTTCCGGCAATCCCGGCCCCGGCGGCTGGGGCGCGATCCTCACCTTCAACGGCGTCGAGAAGGAGCTCTCCGGCGGCGAGGCGCTGACGACCAACAATCGCATGGAGCTGACGGCGGCGATCATGGCCCTGGAGGCGCTGACGCGCGCCTGCGCCGTCAATCTGCACACCGATTCCATCTATGTGCGCGACGGCGTCACCGGCTGGATACACAACTGGAAGAAGCGCGGCTGGAAGACCGCCGACAAGAAGCCGGTGAAGAATGTCGAACTCTGGCAGCGCCTCGACGCTGCGGCCGGGCGGCACGACATCCATTGGAAATGGGTGAAGGGCCACGCCGGCGACGAGATGAACGAACGCGCCGATCTTCTGGCGCGCACCGGCATGGCGCCTTTCAAGAAGCAGAAATGAACACCCCCGCGCATAGCGCGGGGGCATTGTCACGCTTCGCGACGTCTCAGAGCTGCTCGAGCATCGTCTTGGCGCCGGACTTTTCCGCGCCCGGACCTTCCTCGATGTTGAGCGAACGCACGACGCCGTCGTCGACGATCATCGAGAAGCGCTTGTTGCGCATGCCCATGCCGCGCTCGGTGAGATCGAGGTCGAGGCCTGTCGCCTTGGCGAATGCGGCGCTGCCGTCTGCCAGGAAGGTGATCTTGTCGCCGGCGCCCGTGTCCTTGGCCCAGGCGCTCATCACGAACACATCGTTGGTCGCGATGACCGCGATATCGTCGACGCCCTTGGCCTTGATCGCCTTTTCGTTCTCGATGAAGCCCGGCAGGTGGTTCTTGTGGCAGGTGGGCGTGAAGGCGCCGGGCACGCCGAACAACACGACCTTCTTGCCCTTGAACAGATCGTCCGTCGATTTCGCGGCTGGGCCATCGGCCGTCATGACCGTGAACGTAGCCTTCGGCAGGCGGTCGCCAACCTTGATCATATTTCCACTCCTGATTGATTTCGTGCGGCGAACGCCGCTGCGACCAAGTTAGGGCGAAGCCCGCCCGCCGTCGAGCCTCACGGAAAATTCGATCGCGCCGGCCGCGGTCGGCATGGTCAGCCTGAGCGGCGTTTTCGGCACGGGCGCGCCCTTCGGCGCCTCGACCAGCGTCAGCCGGAATGCGCCATTCGCCGCAGGCTTGGTTTCGGCGAAATAGCCGTCCGGCGCTTCGGCGAACAGGTCGGTGGCGCCGCCTGCTTTCGGCGTCACGATCCAGGTCGGCTTGTCCGCGCCCGGGACCGGCGCGAGGCTGGCGGCCGCGCCCGCGCCCATGGTCGTCGGCACGGCCGCGCGCGCCGCGGCAACAACAGCGGGTTCGGAGCCGGGCCCGCCCGCAGGCTGCAACTCGAGCTGAGCCTCGGCGTGCATGGGAATGCAGATCTTTTCGCAGGCGGCGTAATCCATCTTGAGGGCCGCCGTTACAGGTTTCGCCGCGTCCTTCGGCTTGATCGTGACGGCGAAAGCCACGCGATCATGCCAGCCGAACACGTCCATGCCCGCTTCCACGATCCGTGTCGGCGCGGGCATGGCGACGTCGGCGCTCGCCAGATTGCTGGAGCCCGAGAAGTCGAACGCCGGCGGCGAGCCGGCTTCGCCCGGATTGCGCCAGTAGGTCGTCGTGTGAGGCGCGAGATCGATCACGATCGCGGCCTGATAGGCGCCATCGCCGAGCCCGCCGCCCGAGACGAAGGACACGCGCGCCTTGTCGTTGACGGGAGCGGCGGCCGCGCCGAAGGGGAAGGTGAGCGGAAGGAAGATCGCCAGGGTGCGGAAAATGCGCATGGCAGCGACATAATGGGCCGTCCGCTCGCGCGCCAGTGAACTTGTCGTGAGCGACGTGCCTCTCCTTGGCGCCGCACGGTGCGACGACTACCTTTGCTTCATGGAAGATGCGAACGAAAATCCGAAATCCGACGATGCGCTTTATCTGGACGGGCAGATCCTCGTCGCCATGCCCTCCATGCCCGACGAGCGCTTTGCCCGCACCGTCATCTACATGTGCGCCCATTCGGAAGAGGGCGCCATGGGCATCGTCATCAACAAGAAGTCGAAATCCGTGACTTTTCCGGAGCTTCTGGTGCAATTGAAAGTCATCGACCAGAAGGCGGCGATCAGGCTGCCGCCGGAGGTCGAGGGCGTGCAGGTGCTGCGCGGCGGTCCCATGGAATCCGGCCGCGGTTTCGTGCTGCACAGCGACGATTTCAATTCGGGCGATTCGACGGTCACGATCGACAAGGGCGTCTGCCTGACGGCGACGCTCGACATCCTGCGCGCCATCGCCGACGGCGTCGGCCCGCATCAGGCCGCGCTGGCGCTGGGCTATGCGAGCTGGGGCCCGGGCCAGCTGGAGAACGAACTCCTGCACAACGGCTGGCTGACCGGTCCGGCCGATCCCGCGCTGATCTTCGATTCCGCGCACGAGAACAAATACGACCGCGCGCTGCGCGCCATGGGCGTCGACCCCGGCTTTCTGTCGGGGGAGGCCGGGCACGCGTAAATCTGGATTGCGAAAAATGGACCGCAAGCCTTCAGGCTCGCAATCCTCCGTGCATGAGCGAGCCTTTAGAGTCTGGCCGGAAATTCAGAACCCCTCACCCTGAGGGTTCGAATTGCCGGCCGGGCTCTTCAGGCTCGCAGTCTTGAAGTCGGAGAGCGAGCCTGAAGGCTCGCGGTCCTTTTACGGCTTCAGGACAATCCGCCCTACGACCTTGCCCGCGCGAAGATCGTTCAGCGACGCGTCGGCCTCGTCGAGCGGGCGCTCGATCAGCGGCACGCGCGGCACGTCGCCCTTGGCGACGATCGCCATCAGTTCCTTCAGCTCCTCGAGATTGCCGACGTAGGAGCCCTGCAGCGTCATCGCGCGCTGCGGAATGGTCGGCGTCGGCACGGTGACCTCGCCACCCATCAGGCCGACGACCACCACGCGGCCGCCGCGCGCCATCACATCGAGGCCGAGCTGCACGGTCGCGCCCGCGCCGACGAGATCGATGACGGCCGCCGCGCCCGCGCCATCTGGCGTCATCTTTCGGATCGTGGCGACGGCGTCCGGCGCCTTGGGATCGACGGCGGCCAGCGCGCCCGCCTTCATCGCGGCGTCGCGGCTTGCGGGATTCACATCCACCACGATCGCGCCATGCGCGCCCATCGCCTTCATCAGAGTCAGGCACATCAGGCCGAGGCCGCCCGCGCCGATCACCACGATCGGCTCCTTCTGGTAGGTTTTCGCGCCGATTTTTTTCAGCGCGCCGTAGGTGGTGAGGCCGGAGCACGCGTAGGGCGCGGCGACCGATGTATCCATGTCGCCGATCGGCAGGCAGTAGCGCTTGTGCGGCACCAGCACATGCGTGGCGTAGCCGCCGCCGCGGAAAATGCCGAGGAAGCGCGATTGCAGGCACAGGTTCTCGTCGCCGCGCGCGCAGACCGCGCATTTGCCGCAGCCGATCCAGGGAAAGACGACGACCTTTTCGCCCGCTTTCACCGGCCCGGCGTCCGGCCCGCCCGACACGATCTCGCCAGCGATCTCATGGCCCATGGTCAGCGGCAGTTTGACGCCGCGCTCGCCCATGTTGAGCTTCTTGCCGGAGCCGAGGTCGTAGAAGCCTTCGCAGATGTGGATGTCGGAATGGCAGACGCCGGCTGCGGTGATCTTCACCAGCACTTCTTCGCCGGTCGGCTGCGGCGTCGGACGCTCGTTGAGCGCGAGCGGGCCATCGAAAACAGTGACGTCGTATGAACGCATTTTGGTTCCTCCCGCCGCGACATTAGCAGCTTGGCGGGAGGCTGCGAGAGTCTGGCGCGCATAGCAGATGCGAGCCGCGACCGCCGGCCTCCGGCCGGCAGTCGGCGATTGTGTTGAGGCCGACGTTCCCGCTGTGGTTCAGGCGATGTCGAGCGCGACGGCGCCGGAGACGGCGTCCGTCACGCCGCCGCCCGCCGCGACCTCATCCAGCGTCGCGCGAAACGAATTGAGCGTCGCGATCATCGCGGGGCGCGCCGCGGCTAGTGCATCGGCGCTCTCCCATTCGCCGATCAGGCAATACGCCTGTTCGCCCGTCTTGATGATCGTTCCCTTCGCGAGTCCGGGCCATTTCGCCCTGCCGTCGCGATGGGCGTCGAGAAAGGCGCCTTCCTGGCCGGGCTTCACCTTGAATTTGACGACGTTGAAAGCGCGCATCACAGGCCTCCCCCTGAAATGCCTCGGCCGGATGTGGCCGGCGCAACCAATCTAGCAGCGAAAGCGCAGCCGTCGAGGGCGTTTTCGGAAATAGGGCTGACGGCCGGAGGCCCCGGCTCTCCAATCCCCGCGCGCAGCCGGGGCCGCCGATTTCCAGCCGGCAATTGTGGTCAGCTCACTCCGCCGCTTCCAAAAACCGCTCGGCCTGCGCGAGATCGACCGACACGAGCTGGCTGACGCCGCGCTCGGCCATCGTGACGCCGAACAGCCGGTCCATGCGCGCCATGGTGATCGGATTGTGCGTGATCGTCACGAAGCGCGTATCCGTCTTCTTGCGCATTTCCTCCAGCAGGTCGCAGAAGCGTTCGACGTTGGAATCGTCGAGAGGCGCGTCCACTTCGTCGAGCACGCAGATCGGCGAGGGATTGGTGAGGAAGACCGCGAAGATCAGGCTCATCGCCGTCAGCGCCTGCTCGCCGCCCGACAGCAGCGTCATCGTCTGCGGCTTCTTGCCCGGAGGCTTGGCGAGAATTTCGAGGCCCGCTTCCAGGGGATCGTCGCTCTCGACCAGTTGCAGCTCCGCCGTGCCGCCGCCGAACAGCGTGTTGAACAATTCCTTGAAGTGATTGTTCACGACGTCGAAGGCGGCGAGCAAGCGCTCACGGCCCTCGCGGTTGAGATTGCCGATAGCGCCGCGCAACTTGCGGATCGCCTCGGTCAGATCGTCGCGCTCGGCGGCCATCTTGGCCGATTGCGCCTCGACCTCGGTCAGTTCGTCGTCCGCGCGCAGGTTGACGGCGCCGAGCCGTTCGCGATCGGCCTTCAGCTTGTCGAGCCTCTCACCGATCTCGTCGGCCGGCGGCAATTCGTCGCCGGGTTTCACGCCCGCGAGTTCCGTGAGCTGTTCGGGCGCGCATTCCAGTTCGTGTTCGATCGAGCGCAACACGTCGGCGAGGCGTTGCCGCGCGGCTTCCACGCGCGATTCGGAACGCGCGCGTTCTTCGCGCGAAGAACTCATGGCGTCGAGCGTGGCGCGCGCGACGCGATCGGCTTCCGCGAGCATCGTCTCGGCGGAGGCGCGCGCATCGGAAGCTTCCTTGCGGGCTTCTTCCGCCGTCTCCATCTCGCCCATCAGCGCGCGGCGCTTCATCAGGAATTCGTCCGGCGCTTCGGCGAGCAGCTCGGCTTCTTCCTGCGCTTCCGCGCGGCGCGTTTCGAAATCGGCGATGTGATCTGCGCCGTTCTCGCGCCGGTCGATCCACGAGCGGCGTTCGTTGGCGATGGCCGCGCGGCGCCGCGCGCGCGCTTCCGCGTCGCGGGTGAGCGCCTGCAAGGCCGCGCGTGCTTCGGCGGCGGCGGCGCGATCCTGCGCGGCAGTGGCGCGGGCGGCGTCCAGCGCGCCGGCGAGCGAGGCGGGCTCGTCCAGCTCGTCGAGTAGCGCTTCAGCCTGCCGCTGGCGCTGGCGCGCCTCGTCGCGGTTGGCGAGCGCCGCGCCCTTGGCTTCCTGCAAGGCGGACAGCCGCGCGGAGGAGGCTGCGCGGCGCTTTTCTGCGGCGGCCAGACGTTCGCGCGTTTCCGCCACCGGACGTTCGGCGGCGCGCTGTGCTGCGCGCGCCTCCTGCTCGGTCTGGGCCGCCATACGCAGCGCCTGCTGCGCGGCTTCGGCCTCGGCGCGCAGCTTTTCCGCGTCGCGCCGCGCGGCTTCCGCTTCCCGCGTGAGATCGCCGAGCCGGTTCTTTTCGGCGAGTCTTCGCGCAGCTGGCGTCGGCGCTTCGGCGCCCTGCGTAAATCCGTCCCAGCGCCAGAGGTCGCCGTCCTTGGAAACAAGCCGCTGGCCGGGCTTCAGAAGCCCACGAAGCCGCGGACCTTCCTCGCGCAGCACGACGCCGATCTGCGCGAGACGGCGCGCCAGCGCCGGCGGCGCCTGCACGAGCTGCGACAGCGGCGTCACGCCCGGCGGCAGCGCCGGATCGCCGGAGGCGTCCGTCGTCGCCCAATGCGCGGGCGCGGACGTATTGGCGGACGCTTCGAGATCGTCGCCGAGCGCCGCGCCGATCGCGGCCTCGTAACCCTTCTCGACCTTCATCTCCTCGACGACGGGCGGCCAGAGTCCGCCAGCGTTCGAATCGAGCAGCTTGGACAGCGTGCGCGCTTCGGTTTCGAGCCGCTGCGCCTTCCGATCGGCCTCCGTCAGCGGGCCGCGCAACTCCGCCTCCTTTTCACGCGCGGCGACGTGGGCCTCTTCGGCCAGCAGCGCGCGCTCTTCGGCGGCGGCGGCCTCCTCGATCAGGTTTTCGAGCGCCTCGGCGAGCGCATGCGCTTCTTCCTCGCCGGAACCGCTCGACGCGAGCATCGCGAATTCGGTTTCGAGCCGCGTGATCTCGGCCTCGAAACGGGCGAGCCGCTGCGTCTCGTCGCGCACGCTCGTCTCGGCGGCGGCGCGCTTGGCGCTGGCGTCCGACAGAAGCGCCTGCGCATCCGACAGCAGCCGCTCGGTCTCCGCGAGCTTTTCCTCGGCCATCTGCGCGCGTTCGGCGGCTTCCGCGCGAAGATCGCTTTCGGACTCCTCGAGCTCCCTCAGCTCGGAATCTTCCGCCTCGAGCCGCGCGATGGATTGCGAGGCGTCTTCGATCAGCGCCTTCTCGCGCTCGAGGTCGCGTGAAATCTGCTCGATCCGCCGCGCGATTTCGGCGGCGCGCTCCTGCGCGCGCTTTTCTTCCGCCTCCAGCGCCTCGCGCGCGAGCGCAATGCGTTGCAACGCCGCGCCGGCGCGCGCTTCGGCGTCGCGCAGACCGGGCAGGCC
>JAGRKN010000356.1 GCA_020442275.1 Rhodoblastus sp.
GGCATCGCCGCGGTGTTCGAGCGGGCGGCCTGATCGTCATTGCGAGGAGCGGAGCGACGAAGCAATCCAGAGCCACGACCCGGCTCTGGATTGCGTCGCTTCGCTCGCAATGACGGAGATCCGCTTACTCCGCTCCCTCCACAAACTGCGGAAAGAACTTCCTCAACGCTGGCCCATCCGCACGCCAGGACCAGCAGCCGTCGATGAAATAAGGCTTCTGCGTCGGCGCCTTGCGCGACCCGCTCGCATCCTCAAACGACTTCGCCGACATCGACTGGAACAGGGTCGTGATCGCCGGCCCGATCAGCTCCGTCAGATGCGTGCAGGCCGTACGCTTGGGCAGCCGCTCGCGCACGGCCTGGCGCCAGCCGCCGCCGAGCTTCATGCCGACGAGCGCCTCGATGCGCGGCGGCACGTCGTGGCAGGTGGGATAGGGCACATCATCCATCGCCGCGACGGCTTCTCGCACGACGAGTTGGTCATCGACCGTCAGGCGGATCGACATCTTGTGCACGGGCTCGCCGGGCTGCCGGCGGCCACGCTCGAAATCGTCGTAAGCATAGGGCTTGTCGTCGATCAGCGACGCCTCGATGTCCCACAGCCCGTCCTCGCGCAGAAAGCCTTCGCACTGGACGCGGCGGGTGTGGACGTGACGACGGGCGGCAGGCGGCGGAAGCGGCATGGGACCTCGCGCGATGGGAGTTGCGCCCTGAATGCCGCGTCGTGCGCGCGAGGTCAAACGGAGCTGTTCGAGTTCCACGACCCCTCATCCTGAGGAGCCTGCGAGGCAGGCGTCTCGAAGGATGGCAACACGAGGAATACCCCCAGCGGATATCCTTCGGGACGCGATGCTGCGCATCGCTTCGCAGGATGAGGACTCTTGCTTCTCACCAGACCCAGAACAACAACACCCATTGCGCGACGCCGATCGCGGCAGCAGCCGCTACACAAGCCACGGCGCCGACCCGGCGGGCGAGATCGGTCGCATACCGCCCGCTGATCCGCCACGCGAGCCACACACACCACAGCGCCGCGCCAACGAGCAATATGGCGCGCGCAGGTCCGACGAAGGCGAACCGCAAGCCCTCCGCCTTCAGCATCGTCACCGTCAGCGCGGATAGGCCCAGAAATACGCCGCAACCCGCGATCGGGATCAGGCTCTGCGCCACATGATAGAACCGCTCCGCCTCGAACTTTCCAAGCGCGCGCACGCCAAGCGCCAATGCGACGTTCACGAGACCGCCGACGACCGCCGCCGTCGCGAGCACATAGAAAATCATCAACCCGCCGTCGAGCGGCGACATCATGTCGTTCTGGTCGGGATAATTGGTCAGGATCCACCACGGCAGCAGCGGCTGGAGTAGCGCCGTCGCATCATGCTCGATCATCCAGCTGGCGAGCCATTGCCGCATGGCGATGAACCACGGGCTCGACGCCCATTGGAATGCGCCGGCCGCGAGACCGATCAGCCCGAAGGTGATGAGCGCCGTCTCCCACGCGCTCGGCGGCGGCCCCCAGCCTTCCACGATCTCCTGATTCGGCGAGCGCAGTTCGAGCGCCACCGCCTCCTTGTAGCCGGCGCAGCGCCCGCACATGTGGCAGGTCGAAGCCCCCTCCATGATCTTGATCGGCACCAACGCGGCGCAATTCACCATCTCGCCATGCTTGCCCGTCTTCGGATCAAACGCCTGCCAAGCTTCGCGATCCGTGCGAAAACGTAGCGGCGCGAGTTTCGACAGCAGGCGGAACACGCCGTTCACAGGGCAGAGAAAGCGGCACCAGACGCGCTTGTCGCGCCCGTACATCAGCCCCACCGCGACCGCCGCCACCGTCGAGCCGCCGAGCACGATGACGACGGGTTTGGGATATTGATAGACGCTCACCATCTGGCCGTAGATCGTCGTGCAGGCGAAGGCGACGAAAGGCCAGCCGGCCCATTTCATCCAGCGCGGCGTGGCATGCGCTCGGCCATAGCGGCTGGCGACTTCGGCCAGCGCGCCTTCCGGGCAGAACAGGCCGCACCAGGAGCGCCCGACCAGCACCATGCTGACGAGCACGAACGGCCACCAGATGCCCCAGAAGGCGAATTGCGCGAACAGCGTGACATGCGTCCAGATATGCGCCGCGCGCGTCGGCAGCGGCGCGAGCGCGGGCACGATCAGAAGCGCGGCGTAAATGAATACGACGATCCATTGCGTGCGGCGGATCGCGGCTTGATGGTCGCGTAGCCATTCGCCCACACGCGCGACACGCGCCTGCGCGGCGCTCGGCGCAGGAGAGAAATTGGGGACCGCCTGCGCCTGCCTCATCGCATCACGGCTTCTCGCGCGCGACGACCACGGCCGGCGGCGCATTGGGATGGAAATCGTCGAAGAACGGATATTCGCCCGGGTCGAGCGTGCGGATCACCAGCACCGATTGCGAATGCGGCGCGAGCACTTTCTCGAGGCGCAGCGGCTTGCTCTCGAACTCGGCCGGACTGTCGCCCTTGTTGATCAATTCGAGCCGGATGCGCGTCTTGGCGGGAACCTCGATACGCAGCGGCTCGATCTTGCCGTTCTCGAAGACCACCTGGAAGGTCGGCTCCTCCGCGCGCGCTGCATGCGGCGCGACCAGAGCGAGCAGAAGTAGAGCGAACCGCAGATGTCTCATCGTCTCAATAGGCGCCCTTCTTGCCGGTTCCCGCAAACGGGAATTCGAATTCCACCGTAATCGGCTTGAACCATTCGCCCACGCCCGTCTCCTTGTCCACGTGGCGACCGAAATGCGCATGCGTGTTGGCCGACGGCGGCTGGATGAAGAGTTTCAGCTTGTACTTGCCGGGTCCTGACAGCTTGACGTTGTCGCCGTAGTGCGGCCCGTCGTTGGCCACCATCGGCATGAAGTCGCCCTTCTGCGTCGGCCCGCCTTCGCGTGTCAGTTCATATTTCACGACAAGATAGGGAATCCAGTCGCCCTCGGCAAAGCCGTTGGCATTGCCTTTGGCGGCTTTGATGTCGGCCTCCATGTGCACATCGGAATCCCTGGCCGGACGCATCATGCCTTCCGGCTCCATCTCGATCGGCTGCAGATAGACCGCGGCGATGTTCATGCCGCCTTCCGTCTTCGGCGCGCCGAGAGGAATTTCCTTGGCGATCGCGCCCGTCGCGACGAAAGCGGCGACGAGGGACAAGGCGAATGCGCGCATCGAAGTCTCCAGTATTGCAGAGTTGATACTAGGGAGCGCGTTCTTTCCGCGGGAGAGCGGACGCGCAGATTATAGCGGCTCTAAAACGTCAGAACTTGATCGACGAACGCAGGCCCAGCACCAGCGCGTTGCGCACGGCGCGCTGCCCCAGCGGATCGGTCGCATCGACGACATGACCGTTGGGATGGATGACGTACTGGATGTTCGGTTGCAGGTTCCAGCCGGGGATGACCTGCAACTGGTAGGTCGCCTGCAGCAGCGCCTCGAAGTCGCGGATCGGACCGAAGGCGGCCGTATAGAGGTTCGTGTCGAAATCCGCGCCACGAACGGCAGGGCTGATGCGCGCGTAAGCGCCCATGAAGCCGAATTGGTCGTTCGGCCGTCCGGGCAAGAGGCCGACGAAATTGACGCCGCCGTCGAAATAGAAATTGACGGCATTGCGGTCGGACGGCGCGCCGGACATGCGGCCGTAGACGAAAATGCCCTTGTCAGCATCTTCCTTGGCCTCGCTCGGTCGCCAGACCTGCTGGTCGAACGTGCCGTATACGCCATGGTCGCCGCGATGTTGCAGCGGCAGGCCGACGCTGGTCGGCGCGGCGAGCGCTGTGCCGAACAGATCGTAGCGTTTGTCGGCGAAGCGGCCGAAATGCGTCCAGGCTCCGAGCCGGACATGGCCCGTAAGGCCGCCCTGATAGGGCAGCGCGTAGCCATATTCCCCCTCGGCGATTGCAAAGGCCGAATCGCGCATGCGGAAGTTGATGCCGTTGCGGTTGCACTTCTGCGGGTCGCCGACGCAATTCGCGCCCACCGGATCGCCGTTGTAGACGGCCGCACGCAACAGGATGTCGGCGGTCGGCTGGTATCGCAGGCGCACGCCGGGCGAGGCGAAGGGATAGGCTGGGCCGCCATTCGGCAGGTTGGCGGCCATGATGGCGGGCCAGCCATAGGCGCCGCCGACGGCCAGCGAATGGAAGGGCGTGAGAAAGAATTCGGCGTCGGCGGCGAGCTGGCCGAACCGCACGGAGAACTGGTCGCCCAGTTTCTGCTCGATCCAGATTTCGTTGAGACGTGTCGTGGGCAGCGCCTCGAGGTCGGACACGGGCTGGATCGTCTGGAGAAAATGGCGTGACAGGCCCAGGCCATGAATCTGGTAGGCGCCGACATGGAACAACGCGCCTTTCCAGCCGAAGGCCTTGTCGAGATCCCACTCGAGCACGCCTTCGAGACGGCCCATGTAGGTCGTGCCGCGTCGCGCGCCGCCCGTAGTCGCGCCGAGCAGATCCTGCTGGTAGTTGAAGACGAAGGAAATGCCGCGGTCGTAGAGCCACGGACGCAGGCCGCCGAGCGAGCGCAACGGCTCCGGCAGCGACGAGGCGATGGAAGGCTGCGGCAGGCTGGGATGCAGCTGGTCTTCCTGCGCTTGAGCCATGCCGCCCGTCACAAAAGCCACGGCGCTGAAAAGGGTCGTGGCTACGATGCGAGCATTGTCGAAAGACTTGATCATGCGAAACGGTCCCCCGGCCGGCCTGCGCGACCGGATGGCCAAAGCTTTCGGCCATCGCCGCCCGCCAAGTCAACGTCATCGCGCGAAAATGGAATTACTCGAATTCCGGTCCGCGTCGCCGCGCGCTCATCTTCGGCTCGCGGAAGCCTTCAGTTCGGCCAGATTGTCCATCAGCGCCTGGATCGTCTCCGGCGCCATGTCCGCGAATAGCGACAGCACGAGCCGCTCGTTCTCCCGGGCGTAGCCGGCAAACTTTGCCTTCCCGGCCTTCGACAGCCGCACGATGAAAGCGCGCCGGTCGTGCGCGTCGGTCTCGCGCGAGACAAGCCCTTCCTGCACGAGCCGCTCGACGAGCCCGGTGAGGTTGCCGTTCGTCACCATCATCCGCTTCGACAATTCGCCGAGCCTGAGTCCCTTCGGCTCACGGTCGAGCTGCGCCATCAGGTCGAACGCCGGCAGCGTGATATCGAATTTTTCGCGCAGGCGTCTGCGGATTTGCGAGCTGATGATGTTGGTGGTCGACAACAAACGCAGCCACAGGCGCAGCTCCGCCTTGCCGCCGCGCGCGGCGACTTCGAGATCGACCGGCGTCTCCACCAGAATCGCAGTTTCGCTCATCGTCGCCATGGACCACGTTTCCGCCATCTTGACAATTCATTTTATGTCTCGATATTTTACATTTCAACTAATTTGGCCGGGGAGAGCGAGCCATGCGGATCGTTTGCATCGGGGGTGGACCGGCGGGTCTCTACTTCGGCCTGCTGATGAAGAAGCTGCGTCCCGAACATTCCGTCACGGTGATCGAGCGCAACCGCGCCTACGACACATTCGGCTGGGGCGTCGTCTTCTCCGACCTGACGCTGGATTCCATGCGGGCTTGGGACGCGGAGACGGCGACCGAGATCGAGGTCTCCTTCAACCATTGGGACGACATCGAGCTTCTGTTCAAGGGAACGAAACAGCGAACCACCGGCCACGGCTTCGTCGGCATCGGCCGCAAGAAGCTACTCAACATTCTTCAGGCGCGCTGCGAGCAGCTCGGCGTCGAACTCGTCTTCGAGCAAGAAGTCGACTCGGACCTCCAGTTCCCTGACGCCGATCTGATCATCGCCTCTGACGGCATCAACTCGAAGATCCGAGACCGTTATGTCGACGTGTTCAAGCCTGACCTGCAGGTGCGGCCGAACCGCTACATCTGGTTCGGCACGACAAAACTCTACGACGCCTTCACCTTTGATTTCCGCCGCACCGAGCATGGATGGTTCCAGGCGCATATCTATCGCTTCGACGACACGACCTCGACCTTCATCATCGAGACGACGGAAGACACCTTCCTCGCCCACGGCCTCGACAAGGCCGATCAGGCCGAGAGCATCGCCTTCTGCGAAAAGCTCTTCGCCGAGACACTGGACGGCGCGCCGCTGATGACCAATGCGCGCCATCTGCGCGGCTCGGCCTGGCTCAATTTCAACCGGTTGATCTGCGAGCGCTGGAGCCATTT
>JAGRKN010000357.1 GCA_020442275.1 Rhodoblastus sp.
CACCCGCCAATTCTGTAGCGGCGGCGCCAAGTCCGCCGCTTTTCGTCTTTCCCGGAGTTGGCCATGCCAGACATCGTTCGTCCCCTGCTCATCGAGGCCCTCACCTTTGACGACGTGCTGCTGCGCCCCGGCCATTCCGAGATCATGCCGAGCGGCGTGGACATCCGCTCGCGTCTGACCCGTGAAATCGCGCTCAACCTGCCGATCATTTCCTCCGCGATGGACACGGTGACGGAAGCCCGTCTCGCCATCGCCATGGCGCAGGCCGGCGGCATCGGCGTCATCCACCGCAACCTCGAGCCGGAGGAACAGGCCGAGGAAGTGCGCAAGGTGAAGCGCTACGAGAGCGGCATGGTGGTGAACCCGATCACCATCTTCCCCGACCAGACGCTCGCCGACGCGCTGGCCATCATGGCGCGCTATTCGATATCGGGCATTCCGGTCGTCGAGCGCGGAGCAAGTGAAAAGAACTCCGAAAAACCCGGAAAACTCTGCGGCATTCTCACCAACCGCGACGTGCGCTTCGCCGATAATCAGGCGCAGCCGGTCTCCGAACTGATGACGCGCAAGCTCATCACCGTGCGGGAGGGCGTCGGCAAGGACGAGGCGCGACGGCTGCTGCACCAGAACCGGATCGAAAAGCTGCTGGTGGTCGACGAGGACCACAAGTGCGTCGGTCTCATCACGGTGAAGGACATCGAGAAGGCGACGCTGCATCCCAACGCCTGCAAGGACGCCGACGGACGCCTGCGGGTCGCCGCCGCTTCTACGGTCGGCGACAAGGGCTACGAGCGCGCGCTGATGCTGATCGACGCCGGCGTCGATTGCGTCGTCGTCGACACCGCGCACGGCCATTCGCAGAGCGTGCTCGACCAGGTCGCGCGCATCAAGCGCGTGTCGAACAAGGTGTCGGTGCTCGCCGGCAATGTCGCGACCAGCGAAGGCGCCAAGGCGCTGATCGACGCGGGCGCGGACGCGATCAAGATCGGCATCGGGCCGGGCTCGATCTGCACGACGCGCATCGTGGCCGGCGTCGGCGTGCCGCAGCTCACCGCGATCATGGACGCGGCCGAGGTCGCGCGGAAGGCCGATGTGCCTGTCATCGCCGACGGCGGCATCAAGTTCTCCGGCGATCTCGCCAAGGCGATCGCCGCCGGCGCGGATTGCGTGATGATCGGCTCGCTGCTGGCAGGCACGGACGAGAGCCCAGGCGAGGTCTTCCTCTACCAGGGCCGCTCATTCAAGGCCTATCGCGGCATGGGCTCGGTCGGCGCGATGGCGCGCGGCTCTGCCGACCGCTATTTCCAGCAGGACATCAAGGACCAGATGAAGCTGGTGCCGGAAGGCATCGAGGGTCAGGTGCCCTATCGTGGCCCTGTCGGCCCGATCCTGCACCAGCTCGCCGGCGGTCTTCGTGCGGCGATGGGCTATGTCGGCGCGCCGTCGATCGACGAATTCCAGAAGCGCGCGAGCTTCGTGCGCATCACGGGCGCGGGCCTGCGCGAAAGCCACGTGCACGACGTGGCGATCACGCGCGAGAGCCCGAATTATCCGACCGGCGGGATGTAAGGAATCAGCGCAGCGTGTTCTTCGCCAGGTGATACCAGGCGTTGAATGCGGCGGGATCGTCGCGGGCGCTCGGACACGAGCCGACGCCCCAGGCGCCGAACACCCATTTGAGCCGTCCGCCGTCGAAACTCAGCGACGAGCCGCGCGCCAGCTCGCGGCCCGACTCGCGTTCGAGCACGAGCGTGCGCGAAATACCAACGTTGGGTTGCCGCTCGAAAATCTCGCGCACCTCGTAGCGCGCGGTCGGCGCGTCGATCTTGGTCGTCGCGATCTCGCCCTTGTCGTTGCGCACGTAGCGGACGAAGCCGCCGCGCTTATAGATGTCGTTCGATTCCATCCACGCGAACCCCTCGCTGTGGAGATAGCGCATGCCGAAACTGTTCGACGTGCCCGAGGTCAGCAGGACGCCATCAGCCTGCGCCTTTTCACGAATGACCGTCGCGCCCTCGGCGCGGCATAA
>JAGRKN010000358.1 GCA_020442275.1 Rhodoblastus sp.
TGTTCCTCAACCGGCGCGGCTTCGCACCGTTGACTCTGTGCCGGGCCTGCGGGCATCGCTTTCAGTGCCCGAACTGCACGGCCTGGCTGGTCGAGCACCGTTTTCGACGCGCGCTGGTGTGCCATCATTGCGGCCATATCGAGCGGCGACCGGATGTCTGCCCGGAATGCGAGACCGCCGATTCGCTGATGGCCTGCGGGCCCGGTGTCGAGCGGTTGACGGAAGAAGTCGCCACGCTCTTTCCCGAGGCGCGCACGCTGACGCTCTCCTCCGACTTTCCGGGCGGGACCGAGCGACTGCGGCGCGAAATCGAGGAGATTTCGGCGGGCGCCTTCGACATCGTCATCGGCACGCAGCTCGTTGCGAAGGGGCATAATTTTCCGCATCTGACGCTGGTCGGCGTGGTCGACGCCGACGTCGGTCTCTCCTCCAGCGATCCGCGCGCCGCGGAGCGCACGTTCCAGCTCCTCCAGCAGGTGACCGGCCGCGCTGGGCGTGGCGACAAGCCCGGGCGCGGGCTGGTGCAGACGTTCCAGCCTGACCATCCCGTCATCCGCGCCCTGATCTCGGGCGATCAGGAAAAGTTCTACGCGGAAGAGATTTTCGCCCGCGAAAATGCCCATCTGCCGCCGTTCTCGCGGTTGGCGGCGATCGTCGTCTCGGGCACGGATCGCGCGGCGGCGGAGGCGCACGCGCGCGCACTGGTGCGCGCGGCGTGGGACCTGCCGGCGGATGGTCGTTTTCGCGTCGCGCCCGCTGGCGGCCTGCCGGAGGCCGACGAGATCGTCGTGCTCGGCCCGGCCGAAGCGCCCATCGCCATGGTACGCGGCCGTCATCGCTTCCGCCTGCTCGTGCGCGCCCCGCGCGGCGCCGACCTGCAGGCCTTCTTGCGCGCCATGCTGGCGGCTGGGCCGAAGGAGCGCGGCAATGTTCGCGCGCAGGTCGATGTCGACCCGATGAGCTTTCTATAGACGGCGGTCCCGGCAGCCGCCCGCTTGACAATCGTGCATGTCAGATTACTCTGTATTATAGAGTTATCTGGAATGAAGCCATGATCAAGACATTCGTCCTGCGTCCCGTCGTCTATCTTCTCGCCCTGTTCGGTCTGGCGGCCGCCGTGCTCGCCGCCATGATCGCGCGGCCGGTGGTCGCGCCGCCGCCGCTCGAATCGATCTTCAAGGGGGCGCGGTCGGTCGATACGAGCGATGCGCCGGCCTTGTCCTATTTCGTCGCGCGTGACGGCACGCAGCTCGGTTTTCGCGTCTACGAGGCGGCGGGTGGGGCTGCGGGGCCGGCCGCGATCCTGATCCATGGCTCGGCCGGCAATTCGCTCAACAAGCATCTGGTCGGCAAGGCGCTGGCTGCGGCGGGCGTGCGGGCGATCGCGCTGGACATGCGCGGCCACGGCGTTTCGGGAACGCGTGGCGATGTATCCTACATCGGCCAGAACGAGGACGATCTCGCCGATCTCCTCGATCATCTGAAGCTCGCCGAAAAGCCCGTTCTGGTCGGCCATTCCATGGGCGGCGGTTTTGCCGCGCGAGTGGCGCACATGCCGCTCGGCCAGAAATTCAGCCGCTTCGTGCTGGTGTCGCCGTTCATGGGCGTCGATGCGCCGACGTCGCGGCCCTCGTCCGGCGAGGCGCGTTGGACGAGCGTCGATACGCCCCGCATCGTCGCGCTGACGATCCTGCATCGCTTCGGCGTCGAATGCTGCGAGCAGCTGCCGGTGCTCGCCTTCGCGCTGCCGCCGGAAGCGTGGCGCTACGTGACGACGCGCTATTCGTTCCGGCTGCTGTCGAGCTTTGGACCGAAAGACATGCGCTACCGTGATCTTTCGGGCATAGAGGCGCCGGTCGAGATCATCGCGGGCGCCAATGACGAGTTGATGGTCGCTGAGCGCTACGCCGATGTCGCGAAGACGGGCGCGCGGGCGCATGCGACAATCATCCCCGGCGTCGATCACATGGGCGTGGCGCGCGATCCGGCCGCGCTCGCGGCGATCGTCGCCGCGGCGAAGGGCGAGGGCGAGTGAACATGGATGCGACGCAGGCGGCCGACGCGCTCGGCGAGATCGAGGCGCTGCGCATCGCGACGCGCCGCTCGCTCGCCTACCGCCTGGCGAGCGCGAAACTCATTCTGTGGGGCGCGATCGTCGCCGTGGCGGATTTCATGACCTATGCCGTTCCTGTTCATGCCGGGCGCATCTGGCTTGCGTTGACGGCCGTCGGCGTGATCGGCTCGGGGATCCTCGGGCGACGGATGGCGCGCAACGGCTATGGTCCGGTGTGGCGCATCTTTGCGGGCTTCGCGCTGTTCTTCGCCTTCGGGGCCTTCTGGTCGATCGGGATCGGGCATTTCGACGGGCGGCAGATGCTCGCCTTTTGGCCAACCTTGGTGATGTTCGGCTATTGCCTCGCGGGCCTTTGGCTCGGGCGCGTCTACATCATCCTGGGCCTCGCCGTCGCAGCGCTCGTCGCCGTCGGCTATTTCGCGCTGGGGCCCGCCTATCCGCTCTATCTGGCGGTCGTGAACGGGGGCGGACTGATCGTCTGCGGCCTGTGGATGCGGCAGGCATGAGCGCGCCGGACGACATCATCCACCAGCCGGTGCGCCTGCGCATCATGGCGGCGCTGACGGCGCTGCAGCCAGAAGCCGAAGGGCTCGATTTCTCGCATCTGAAAAAACTGACGGGGGCGACCGATGGCAATCTCGGCGCGCATATCGATCATCTGGCGAAGGCGCGATATGTCACGGTCGAAAAGGCGTTTGTCGCGCGCCGCCCGCGCACGACCGTAAGCGTGACGGCCGAGGGACGGCGCGCCTTCGAGAAGCATGTCGCCTTCCTGCGCAGCGTGATCGACGGCGGCGCATGAGGCCTGTCGTCAATGGCCCCCTCCCAAAGCCTTAATCCCACAAGCACGACGGAGGGTTGCGCACAAAAAAGCCATATGTTAGGTCACGCGCGCTTCCGGAGCGGCGTGCCTGCACGCCAGTTCTCCGTCCCAGCAAAAATGCCCGGATTTCCGTGGTCTTGCGGCGAAAGCCGCGACGGCGCGCAGCCTGTCCGGGCGGGTTTCTACGAGGCCGGCGCACGCCGGTTTCGAAATGTCGATCGCTCGAGGGATTCAGCGTTGGCCAAAGAGGAAACGATCGTATCCGGCATGGCGGGGCGTTACGCCTCGGCGCTGCATGCCCTGGCCGCCGAGAGCGGCGCAACAGCCGCGGTCGGCGCGGCGCTTTCCTCCTTCCAGAAACTGATCGACGAGAGCCCCGACCTGCAGCGCCTCGTGAAGAGCCCGGTCTTCTCCGCCGAGGACCAGACCAGGGCGCTTTCGGCCATTCTCGACAAGGCCGGCATTTCCGGCGTCGCCGCCAATTTCATCAAGCTCGTCGCTTCCAAGCGTCGCCTGTTCGCGATCTCCGACATGATCGCCGGCTACCGGAAGCTCGAAGACGCCGCCAACGGCGTCACGCGCGCCGAAGTGACGGCCGCAAGCCCGCTCAACGACCAGCAGATGCAGGCCCTTCGCGATCAGCTCGCCGCTGTCGCCGGCGCCAAGTCGGTGGACGTCGACGTGAAGATCGATCCCGCCATCATCGGCGGCCTTGTCGTCAAGGTCGGCTCGCGCATGGTCGATTCTTCGCTGAAAACCAAACTCAACGCCATTCGTACACGCATGAAAGAGGTCGGCTGATGGATATCCGCGCCGCTGAGATTTCCGCGATCCTGAAGAACGAGATCGCGAATTTCGGAAACGAAGCCCAGGTCACCGAAGTCGGACAGGTCCTGTCCGTCGGCGACGGCATCGCCCGCTGCTA
>JAGRKN010000077.1 GCA_020442275.1 Rhodoblastus sp.
CACATGCAGGAAGCGGGCGCGACGCAGGACCTCGAACTCGCCTATACGCTCGCCGACGGCGTCGAATATCTGCGGGCTGGCCTCGGCGCCGGGCTGACGGTCGACCAGTTCGCGCCGCGCCTGTCGTTCTTCTGGGCGATCGGCATGAACTTCTTCATGGAGGTCGCGAAGCTCCGCGCCGCGCGGTTGATCTGGGCGAAGCTCGTGAAGGATTTCGGGCCGAAGTCGGACAAGAGCCTGCCGCTGCGCACGCATTCGCAGACGTCGGGCTGGTCGCTGACGGCGCAGGACGTCTACAACAATGTCGTGCGCACCTGCATCGAAGCGATGGCGGCGACGCAAGGCCATACGCAATCGCTGCACACGAATGCGCTCGACGAAGCGCTGGCGTTGCCCACGGATTTCTCCGCGCGCATCGCCCGCAACACGCAGCTCTTCCTGCAACAGGAATCGGGCACCACGCGCATCATCGATCCCTGGGGCGGCTCGTATTACGTCGAGCGCCTGACCGCCGACCTCGCGGCCAAGGCGTGGGGGCACATTCAGGAGATCGAGAAGCTCGGCGGCATGGCGAAGGCGATCGACGCCGGCATTCCGAAACTGCGCATCGAGGAAGCCGCCGCCAAGACGCAGGCGCGCATCGATTCCGGGCAGCAGACGGTGGTGGGCGTGAACAAATATCGCCCGATCAACGATCCGCCGATCGACGTTTTGAAGGTCGACAATTCCGCGGTGCGCGCGCAGCAGATCGAAAAGCTGAAGCGCCTGCGCGCCGAGCGCGATGAAGCCAAGTGCCAGGCGGCGCTGGAAGCGCTGACCGAGGGCGCGAAGGGCAACGGCAATCTTCTGGCGCTGTCGATTGACGCAGCCCGTGCGAAGGCCACCGTCGGCGAGATTTCGCTGGCGATGGAAAAGGTGTTCGGGCGGCATCGCGCCGAGATCAAGTCGATTTCCGGCGTCTACAAGAGGGAGGCCGGCGTGAATTCGGTCGCGGTCAATCGTGCGCAGAAGATGGTGGAGGCGTTCGAGGAGAACGACGGCCGGCGTCCGCGCATTCTCGTCGCCAAGGTCGGCCAGGATGGCCACGACCGCGGCCAGAAGGTGATCGCCTCCGCGTTTGCGGATCTCGGCTTCGATGTCGACATCGGACCGCTGTTCGCGACACCGGACGAAGCTGCGCGACAGGCGGTGGAGAACGACGTGCATATCGTCGGCATTTCCTCGCTGGCCGCGGGCCATCTGACGCTGGTGCCGGAACTGCGCGCCGCGCTCGAGAAGGAAGGCCGGCCCGACATCATGATCGTCGTCGGCGGCGTGATCCCGCCGCAGGATTTCGATGCGCTGCGGGCGGCGGGCGCCAGCGCCATCTTCCCGCCGGGCACTGTCATCGCGGATGCGGCGAGCGGGCTGATCGAGGAGTTGAACCGGCGGCTCGGATATGCGCCGAGGGACGCAGCGGAGTAGCATTCGCCTCCTGTATTGCGCACAAGGCGAAGCAATCCAAAGTCCCAGCGCGGCTCCGGATTGCTTCGTCGGCTTTGCCTCCTCGCAATGACGGTGTGGCGAAAGCGTCACGCCCGCCGAAAACTTCCCGCCGCCTTCCCGCCCCGCCCTTCCCTCGCCACAACATTTTGGCGGAGTGCGGACAAGCTTTATTTGAGTGTGTTTGCCGATGAATTTCAAAGTCCCAGCTCTCGCCGCGCTCGCCTTCGCATTGCCCGCCACCGCCTTTTCCGCCTCCCGCGAGGCGCCCGGCGCCGAACGGTTCACGCCGGCGATCCAGCGGCTGTCGCGCGCCCACGGCGTTCCGGAACGGTTGATCCGTCGCGTCATCATGCGCGAGAGCCGCTATGCGCCGCACGTGCGCAACGGCGGGCATTACGGGCTCATGCAGATCAAGCTCGCGACCGCCAAGGGCATGGGCTATGCCGGCGGCGCGGCAGGGCTGCTCGATGGCGAAACCAACCTCACCTACGCCGTGCCCTATCTCGCCAACGCCTATCAGGCGGCGGGGCGCAACGAGGATCGCGCGGTCGCGCTCTATGCCGGCGGATATTATTACGTCGCCAAGGCCAAGGGCCTGATCGGCAGCCTGCGCACGGCGCGCTCGACGCCGCTTTCGGGTGAAGCCGTCAGCGAGCCTGTGACTGCCTATGCCGAGACCGCGCAGCCCGAAGTGGCGCCGCAGCAGGTCGCCGAGGCGCAGCAACCGTCCAATCCTTTCGCCTTTTTGTTCGGCGGCGGCCAGCAGCCACAGCAGATGCAGGCGATGGCGGAAGGCGACGATGCGCGGATGGATGTCGCATCGATGGCGACGGCGCCGCTGCCGCCGAAGCGGCCGCGGGGGCTATAGCGGATCGCGCGCCTTCACGCTCGTATCGTTCAAGGCGAGCCGGAAATGTCTCGCTGAAAAACCGAACCCTCATCCTGAGGATTCTTGAATTACCGGCCGCGCCTTCAGGCTCGCGGTCCAGATTCTACTTCGCCGCCGGCGGCGGTAGGTCCTGTCCGACGATCTGCGCCGGCGCTTGCGGCGGCGGGGCGACGCTCGCGCCGATCACCGCCTGCACATTTGCGTCCGACTCGCGCTTCTTCGTCAGCGTCGCGCCGATCTGCCGCACGGCGTCGGGCGCATTCGCGTAGGTGTCGTGCCCGACCCAACCCTGCTTGAGCATGGAGAGGTCGTAGACGCGCACCCCCATGGCGTCGATGGCGGCCGCGTCCTTCGGGTTGGACGGATCCATCGCGCCGAGGCGCGCACGAGAGCCGGCGATGCGGCTCGACAGGGACAGCGCGCGGTCATCGCGCGAGACGAAGACGGAGATGCGCGAGGGATCGAGACGGGCGACCTGCTGGCGGAACACGCCGAGGTCGATATCCGGCGCGGCCAGCATGACCGAGCCGAGCTTGCCGTCGAGATCGGCATGGCCAGCGATGGCGGTTTCGCGCAAGGCCTCCATCGTCAGCCAGGAGCCCATGGAATGGGCGAGGATCTGGATGCGGCCGATGCCGGGCGTATGCGAAATATCCATCAGCAGCCGCTGCAGCGCATCGCGCGAGGCGGTGGCGGCTTCCTTGTCGGATTCATAGGCGAAGAGCTCGCCCTTGGAATTCCACGTGAAGAGGATCGGCACGCCGGTGAAGCCGCCGTCGGCGACGATCTGCGCGAGGCGGAAGCGCGCCTCCTCGAGGCTCGTATTGAAGCCGTGCACATAGAGCAGCACGTCACGGCTGTTGCCGACGCGGCCGGAAATGTGGGAGGCGAGTTCGGCGCGGAAAGCGTCGGGCTCGAGCGCGCGGCGCGCGGTGACGACGAAATGCTTCTCAGCATCCGCCGAACCGAAACTCGGCGCCTCGATCTCGCCGGCGCGATGGCCCGGCGGCACGGATACGTTCTGCAGCGAAAAGCGCGCGACGACTTCGCCATGGCTGTCGCCCTTCTGGCGCGTCGAGGCGATGAACAGCGGAACCTGCTGGGCGACGCCGGGATCCCTGCGGAAATAGGAGCCCATCTTGTTGCCGACGATTTCGGCGCGGTCGGAAATCGCATTGAAGGAACTGGTCGTGGCGTTGCAGCCGGCGAGAGCCGCCGCCAACGCGCAGGCAGCCGTCAGGCGCGCGGAACGCGAGGCGCCGCCGTACAGGCGCGCGCGGGCGGAAATCATGTCGATCAAGCGAAACGTCCTCATGCCGCGAGGCCAGCCGGGCAGGCCACTAACAGACCCGAAGGGTTGAGACCCGGTTAATTTTGCGGCGCTGCAACAGCAAATGCCGCGCGAAGCCGGCGACAATGAGGCCGCGACGCCGCCCACACACGCCGAGGCGGGACCGTCGGCTTCCAGCCGGCTGCCGGCCGCAAACGGCTTGAAGCAATCCGTCCCCCGTCGCAATCTGCTGCTTCAAAGACAGAAAGCGCCATGACCGATCTTCTCTCCCTCTCCGCGCGCCGATGCGCCGACCTTTTCGCCCGCAAACAGGCCTCGCCTGTCGACCTGCTGGAAGCCGTTCTGCAACGGCTGGACGTCGTGGAGCCGCAGATCAACGCTTTCGCCGTCGTCGACCGCGCCGGCGCGCGAAAGGCGGCGGAGGAAAGCGCCGCGCGGCACGCGAAGGGAACGGCGATCGGCCCGGCCGACGGACTGATCGGCACGATCAAGGACAATGTGCTGGTGAAGGGCCTGCCGAACCGGCGCGGCACGCGCGCCAGTCCCGACACGCCGGCGGCGGAGGATTCGCCGGCGACCGCGCGGCTGAAGGAGGCCGGCTGCGTCATTCTCGGCAAGACGACCTTGCCGGAAATCGGCTGGAAGGGCCTCGGCGACAGCCCGATCTACGGCGTCACGCGCAATCCGTGGAAGACCGGGCACACGACCGGCGGCTCCTCCGCCGGCGCCGCGGCCGCCGCCGCCCTCGGTCTCGGGCATTTTCACCTCGGCACGGACGGGCTCGGCTCGATCCGCATCCCCGCCGCCTTCACCGGCGTGTTCGGGCTCAAACCCAGTTTCGGCCGCGTGCCGGCCTATCCGCTGTCGACCATGGCCGTGCTCGCCCATCTCGGCCCGCTGACGCGGCGCGTCGAAGACGCTGCCTTCATGCTGTCGCTGATCGGCCGGCCGGACAGTCGCGACAATACCGCGTGGAATACGCCCTGTCCCGATTACACCGAAAATCTCGACAAGGGCGTGCGCGGCCTGCGCGTCGCTTGGTCGCCGCGCATGGGCTACGTCGATTGCGTCGATCCGGATGTCGCGGCGGCGACCGAGAAAGCCGCGAAAGTTTTCGAGGAGCTCGGCGCGACGGTGGAGGAAGTCGATCCGCCGATCACGGATCCGCGTGGGATCACCGACGTTCTCTGGCACACGGGCGCCGCGGTGGCGATGAAACATGTCGGCGCGAGCGACGAGCCGCTGCTTGATCCCGGCCTGTTGGCTGAGGTGAAGTCGGGCCGCGCGCTGACGGCGGCGAACTACCTCGACGCGTTTCTCGCACGCGGAAAATTCGCGCACGAGATGGCGGTGTTCCACGAGACCTATGACCTGCTGCTGACGCCGCAAATGCCGACCGGCGCCATACCGGTTGGCGCCGACGTTCCGCCCGGCTCGTCGTTCAAGCATTGGATCGAATGGTCGCCCTTCACCTATCCGTTCAACGTCACGCAGCAGCCGGCCGCCAGCGTTCCGTGCGGCCTCACGCGCGACGGATTGCCGATCGGATTGCAGATCGTCGGCGCGATGCGCGAGGACGCGCTGGTGCTGCAAGCCGCGCGCGCCTTCGAGCAGACGCGGCCGTTTGCAACGATCAACGCGCCGCGGGCGTGAGATGACGACGCCCGACGATACGGATTACGCGCATCGCCGTCTGGTCAATCTCGTCGCGGCGATCGCTCTGCTCGTGCTCGCCATCGTACTCGTCGTCGCGATGAACCTGCTCGACAACCAGCGCCGCCTGCAACGCTGCCTCGATTCCGGACGACGCGATTGCCTCGCGGTTCCAACGCCGCCGGTCGCGCAGGGCGTGCAGCGATAGTTCAGGAAAGCGACGCGTATGACACTCACTTTTCTTCTCACATCCCTGATTGTCGTGATCGCGCCTGGAACCGGCGTGATCTACACGCTCGCGACGGGCCTCGGCAAAGGCGCGCGCGCCAGCGTTCTGGCCGCGTTCGGCTGCACCCTTGGCATCCTGCCGCACATGGCCGCCGCCATATTCGGCGCGGCAGCCTTGCTGCACGCGAGCGCGCTCGCTTTCCAGACATTCAAGATCGTGGGCGTCCTGTATTTGCTCTACATGGCATGGGCGACGCTGCGCGAGACCGGCGTTCTGGACGTGTCCGCGTCCCCGGACATTCGAGTTTCGAGCGGCATCGCGATTAAGGGGTTTCTAATCAATATTCTCAACCCGAAGCTATCCGTGTTCTTTCTCGCCTTCCTGCCGCAATTCGTCGACGCGCGCGATCCGCAGGCCCTCCCGCTGATGATCGAACTCAGCGCGGCATTCATGACGATGACCTTCGTGGTCTTCGTCGGGTACGGCTTGTTCGCGGCGACCATTCGGGACCGCATCGCTACCCGACCGCGTGTCATGAACTGGTTGCGGCGGACCTTCGCCGGCGCATTTCTGGCGCTCGGCGCGAAGCTCGCGTTCGCCGAGCGTTGACCGCCCGGCGCGCGCTCAGGCCTGATTGCGGCGAGAAAACTTGATCGCGCCGGCGACCGCCAGCACGACGACGGCGCCCGTAATGGCGGCCGCGACGTCTGGCGGATCGCCGTGGCGGTCGAGCCAGTTGGCGATCCAGGGATCGGTCGCGATCATCTCGCCCGCGACCCAGCCGAGCAGAGCCGCTCCCGCCCAGACGATGATCGGCCAGCGGTCGATGAGCTTCAGCACCGCGCCCGCGCCGAAAACGACGAGCGGGATCGACAGGACGAGACCGAAAACGATGAGACCGAGGTGGCCTTCCGCAACGCCGACGATAGCCAGAACATTGTCGAGCGACATGACGCCGTCGGCGATCATGATGGTGGCGACGGCGCCCCAGACGTTGGGCTGGGCCTTGACCTCGCCGGGCTCATGATTGTCGAAGACGAGACGCACGGCGATCCAGAGCAGCAGCACGCCGCCGATCAGCTTGAGGAACGGCAGTTTCAGCAGCCAGACGACGATGATCGTGAAGATGACCCGCAAGACGACCGCCATGGCGGCGCCGAGCGCGATACCGAGCTTGCGCTTGTCCTCCGGCAGATTGCGGCAGGCGAGCGCGATGACAACGGCATTGTCGCCGGACAGGAGCAGATCGAGCCAGACGATCTGGAAAACCTGGAAAGCGAAATAGGCGAGCGCCTCGGTCATATGGATCCCGCTCTTGCGCGCGCTGTCCTGTGGCGGCGCGCGATCCGCAGCGTCATCCCCGGCAGGACGCCAGCGAGCGCGCGCGCAATATCTGCAGGCGCCGCGCGGCTTTTTTTCGGCACGTGGACGAAAACGGCCGGCGCCGCGCCCGTTTCCAGCGACCGCCAGAGCGCGGCGTTGCAGACGTAGTCGCCGGCGTCGATGGAGCTGCCAGCGTCGATGCCCGCCTGGCGCAGGCGCGCGACGAGCAGCGTCGTATCCCATGCGGCCCGCAGGCTTGCGGCGCGTCCGTTCTGCGCGCGCTGTGTCGCGAAGGCGCCGCGCACGTCGGGTTTGATCGTGGTCGCGATATTGCGCGCGCGCGTTTCCACCGTGAGGTTGCGGCGCCGGGCCGCAAGGCCGAGATGCAGGATGGCGTCCGGTTTCTCGCGCTCGGCCAGCGCGTCGACCAGCGGGGCGATGGCGTGAACCACAGGCAGCACGGCCGTGACGAGCTTTACGCCCACGCGCGAAAAACGATTGCGCCAATGACGTTCGAGATCCGCGACGATGTCCGCGCTCGGGTTGCGCGGCGCGCCGGGAAAGGCGCCGAAGGCCGTGACGAGCAAGGTCGCCACCTCACACGCCCATGAGAGTGGCGATTTCCTCGACCGCCAGTGTCGGCGTGAGCGCGCCATCGGCGACCGCACGCTCCAATTCCGGCAAGCGCGTCTTGACGGCAGGGTCCGTGCGCAGGCGCGACAGCAGGCGCTCCTCCAGCATGGACCACATCCACTTGACCTGCTGCGCGCGGCGGCGCGTGTCGAATTCGCCGGCCTTCCTCGTCTTGAGGCGATGGTCTTCCACGCGCGCCCACATTTCCTCGAGCCCCTCGTTGGCGAGGCCCGAGATCAAAACGACCGGCGGCCGCCACACGGAGGACGAGGGCTGGAGAATGTGCAGCGCCGCCAGATATTCGGCCGCCGCTGCTTCGGCGCGGGCGCGATTGGCGCCGTCGGACTTGTTGACGGCGATCATGTCGGCGATTTCGAGCACGCCCTTCTTGATGCCCTGCAATTCGTCGCCCGCGCCCGGCAGCATCAGCACGAGGAAGAAATCGGTCATGTCGGCGACGACTGTTTCCGACTGCCCGATGCCGACAGTTTCCACCAGCACGACATCGAAGCCAGCGGCCTCGCAGACCAGCATGGTCTCGCGCGTGCGCGCGGCGACGCCGCCGAGCGTGCCGGAGGACGGCGAGGGGCGGATGAAGGCGTTGCGATCGACCGAGAGGCGCGCCATGCGCGTCTTGTCGCCGAGGATCGAGCCGCCGGTGCGCGAGGAAGAGGGATCGACCGCGAGCACCGCGACCTTGTGGCCGGCTTCGGTGAGATTGGAGCCCAGCATGTCGATGGTCGTCGACTTGCCGACGCCTGGCACGCCGGTGACGCCGACGCGAATCGCCCCGCCTGTCGCCGGCAGCAGGCGCTGCAAAAGCGCGCCGGCCTGCGCGCGATGGTCAGGCCGGCGGCTCTCGATCAGAGTGATGGCGCGCGCGAGCGCCGCGCGATCGCCGGACAGCACGCGTTCGGCCAGTTCCTCCGGGGGGAGCGTGGCGGCGCGTGAGATAGCCGGAGAACCAGCGGGAGACGTCATGGGACGCTATATAGCGGATCGTCTCGCAGGTGCGAAATGGCCTATTTCGGCACCGGCTTGGCGGTCTTGAACACCGCCGTCCCGCGACAGACGAGGTCGCCCTGCGCATTCGTGATGTCGGCTTCCACGAAAACCAGCGATTTGCCTGCGCGCACCACCCTGCCCTGACCAACGAGGCGGCCGGAGGCCGGCGCAATGAAGGCGGTCTGCATATCCACGGTGAGGACGTTGGAGCCGACCGCCGAGCGCGCGGCCGAACCCATGCAGACGTCGAGCAGCGTCATCAACAGGCCGCCGTGCGCGACGCCCATCTGGTTGCCGTGATGGCGCATCACGTCGACCTCGAGCCGCGAGCGGCCGCCGCCGCTCTCGATCGGCTCGATGCCGCAAAAACCAACGAAGGGGATGTCGGCCCCAAAAATATCGGCGATCTTCACTGCGGCTCCTTTCGACCCTGCAGGCGCGACGTGGCCGGAAAGGCCGCGTCAACCTGAATACGCGTTAACGCGCTTTGCTCATTTTGCGCAAAGCGCGCCGTAATCGGTCGCGCCTAGCCTCGGTTGGACATTAGCGGGCGGCCGGCGTTCCGGTCCAGCGACGCCCGCTCCTCGGAGGTCCCATGGCGACGATCGAACGCGCGCTCAATGCGCACAGCCTCTATTGGGTGAAGGACGACGAAGGCGATCGCATCGGCATCGTCTGGGGTCTCGACGGCGCATGGCGCTGGACGGTCGGCCAGGCGGATTCCCGTGAGGTCGATTCGTTCGAAGCGGCGCGGCGGGCGGTCGAAGCCGCGCTCGGCGCGCCGGTGCGCCTACGTCAGCGCGGCGCGCGGGCGGCCTGACTTTTGAGATCATTTTGGCGGGATCAGCGGCTGCACGATCTCGCGGAAGGTTTCCGTCGCCTCGCAACGCTGCGACAAGGCCTCCAATTGCGGAAACATGGCGGGATCGAACAGGCCCGCATGCGCTTCCTTCAGGAAACGCAACGCGCAGGCGACCATGATGTCGGCATGCCCCATGGTCGCGCCGAACCAGAAATCGTCACCGCCTTTCGCACACGATCGTTCCAGCTCGGCGAGCGTGTCGGAAATCTGCGCGCGGCAGCGCGTCGTCCAGAGGTCGGACACCTGCTCGTGCAACACGCGCTCGTAGAGCAACGCGACGGATTTTTCCGCGAGCCCCTGCCCGAGCGCGCAGACATGCAATTGCGCGCGGCGGGCCTCGCCATGTCGCGGGATGAGCGCACGCTCGCCAGCTTGTTCGTCGAGCCAGTCGAGGATTGCGGAACTCTCGATCAGCACGGCGCCGTCGTCGCGCACCAGCGTCGGCACGCGGCGCAGCGGATTGTAGGCGGCGAGTTGATCGGCGTCGCCGAAAGTCGACCAGGGGCGATGCTCGAAGGGGCGACCGTAGAGACGCAGCGCGATGGCGACGCGGCGGACGAAGGGCGAGTCGTATTGGCCGATCAGGATCATGCGGCCATCATCCCCGCATTGCGAAGTCGCGTGCAAGGGCGCCCTTCAGCTCCTTGATCGGAAAGCCCTGCCGGGCAAGGCGCGTCGGCACGACGATGAACTGTCGCGGGGACGTGTAGAGCAGGACGGACATATCGTCGGCGCGCCAGCCGACGAAATCCCGCCAGAGCAGAAAGGCGTTGGTGCGGTCGGTCGAATTGCGCAAGCCCTCCGGCTCGTACGCGAAAGTGTGCTCGCTCCGCAGCAGCGGATAATTGGCGAACATGCGCCGGGCGTGAAGAGGCAGGTAGATGTAGCGATGGGCGAGGAAGACGGCGAGCCCGCCCAGCGCGCCGCCGCCGCAAGCCGCCAGACGCGCATCCCAATCGGGCTCGTACCAGACGATCGCGACGAACAGCAGAACGATTATTGCGGCAAGCGACGCCGCGCGCTTCGCGCTCGGGCGCGCGCCGAGGCGATAGGCCTGTATGAAGTCCTGCAACTCATATCTGAATGCGACGCTGGTCGCTGCGTCGCTTGAACCTTCGGCCTCGTTCGCCATGCCGTCCCCCGATCTCGCGACAATACAATCGCCGGCGAAGGCCGCCGTGCCGCGCCGCACGCCGCGCGTGGAATACAACGGCGAGGCGCGCTGCGGGGCGGCGCGTTCCGTACAAGGCCGATGCTGGCGCCGAGGCGGCGCGCAGTTGAAAGAAAAGCCGGAGGCGATCACGCCTCCGGCTTTCCGGACCGCAAGACCAAAGGTTCGCTTCACGAAAGTCGAGCCCGAAGGCTCGCGGTCCGTTGCGCTTACACCTTGCCCCAGACCTCGCGCGCGATGTCGACGATCAGCTCGAGCTTCTTCCACTGCTCGTCCTCGGCGAGCGTATTGCCCTCCTCGGTGGAAGCGAAGCCGCACTGCGCCGACAGGCAGAGCTGGTCGAGCGGCGCGAATTTCGCCGCCTCGTCGATGCGGCGCTTGATGTCGTCCTTCTTCTCCAGCACGCCGGTCTTCGATGTGACGAGGCCGAGCACGACCGCCTTGCCCTTGGGCAGGAAGCGCAGCGGCTCGAAACCGCCGGCGCGGTCCGTGTCCCATTCCATGAAATAGGCGTCGACGCCCACCTGGTTGAACAGCAGATCCGCGACGGGCTCGTAGCCGCCGGACGCCACGAAGGTCGAGCGGAAATTGCCGCGGCACAGATGCATCGACACGGTCATGCCGGCGGGCTTGCTCTCCAGAGCCTTGTTGATCATGCCGGCGTAGATGCCGGGCTGCTTCTCCGGATCGTCGCCGCGGTCGCGCAGCATCTTCAGCTGCTCGGGGTCGCAGAGATAGGCGAAGGACACGTCGTCGAGCTGCAGATAGGTGCAGCCGGCGTCGCCGAACGCCTTGATCGCCTTGCCGTAGGCGGCGCCGAGGTCGGCATAGAAGTCGTTCATGTCGGGGTAGACGCCCATGTTGATGAGCTTGCGGCCGCCGCGATAGTGCAACATGGACGGCGAGGGGATTGTCTGCTTCGCCGTCTTCTTGGTGTTCGCCTTCAGGAACTTGAAGTGATCGACGAAAGGATGGCCGGTGAAACCGATCTTCTTCATCACGTGCGGGGCTTCGGCCTTGGTCTGCACGCCCGCGAACTGGATGCCCTGGTCGACCGCGATTCGCTCGACGCCATCGAGGTTCCACAGGAAGTCGTAGTGCCACCAGGAACGGCGATATTCGCCGTCGGTGATGCCTTCGAGGCCGATCGCTTCCTGCTTGGCGATCAGTTTCTTGATTTCCTCATCCTCGATCGCCGTGAGTTCGGCGGCGGAAATCTCGCCCTTTGCCTTCTTGTCGCGCGCCGCCTTCAGCGGCGCGGAGCGCAGCAACGAGCCGACCTGGTCGGCGCGGAACGGGGGACGTATCGACATGGTGTTTCCTTCCTGGACCTCTGAATCCGATTACTTCTTTTCCGCCACCGCGAGCAGCGTCGCAAGGGCTTCCTTGTCTTCGAGAAGCGCGGCGCTCGAACCCGTCCAGGCGATCGTCCCGCGCTCGAGAATGATGGCGCGGTCGGTCAGCGGCAGGATCTTGCGGGCGCTCTGCTCGACCAGAATGACCGACATTTTCTCTTCGCGGATGATGTTGCGCAGAGCCGCCAGAAGTTCGTCGACGATGATCGGCGCGAGACCCTCCAAGGGTTCGTCGAGCAGCAGGACTTGCGGATTGAGCACGAGCGCGCGGCCGACCGCCAGCATCTGCTGCTCGCCGCCGGAGAGCTGGTTGCCCATGTTCGTGCGACGTTCGGCGAGACGCGGGAACATCCGATAGATGCGCTCGACATCGAACTTGCCGGGCCGCGCGACGGCGGTGAGGTTTTCCTCCACCGTCAGGGAGCGAAAGATGTTGCGCTCCTGCGGCACCCAGCCGACGCCGGCATTGGCGCGCTGGTCGGGGCGCAGCGTGGAAATGTCGCGTCCGCCGAGCGCGATCGATCCCGCACGCCGGCGCGTAAGGCCGACGATCGTATTGAGCAGCGTCGTCTTGCCGGCGCCGTTGCGGCCGAGCAGCGCCAGCGCCTCGCCCTGGCCGAGCGTGAATGCGAGGTCGGAGAGGACGATGGCCTCGCCATAGCCCGCGGTGAGTTTTTCGACGCGCAGCAGGTCGCTCATGCCGCGCCTCCCTTTTCCGCCGTGGGCGCATCGAGATGATGCTCGACCTCGCTCTCGCCGAGATAGACCTGTCTCACGCGAGGGTCGCGGGCCACTTCGCTCGCTGGCCCCTCGACAAATAATGCGCCCTGCACGAGCACCGAAATCGTCTTTGCGAAACGGAAGACGAGGTCCATGTCATGTTCGATCAGCACGAGCGCCATTTCCTTGGGCAGGGCCTCGACGATCTCAAGAATCTGCTCGCGCTCGCCTTCCGGCACGCCGGCGGCGGGTTCGTCGAGCAGCAAAACTTTCGGCTTGGGGGCGACAGCGATGGCGATCTCGAGCAGACGCTGCTTGCCGTAAGGCAGCGAGCCGACGCGATGCTCCATGACGTCGCCGAGATCGAGCTGCTCGAGGATGGCGACAGCTTCGTCGACGACAGCGCGGCTGGTGCCGGCGCGTCGCCAGAACTGCGCGCCTTCGGAATGAGCCTCCGACAGCGCGAGGCCGATTGTTTCGAGCGGCGTGAAATCGGCGAAGAGCTGGTTGATCTGGAAGGTGCGCGACAAACCGGCGCGCGCCCGCTTGAACACGGGCCAGGAGCTGACATCCTGCCCGTCGAGAAATACCTGGCCGGATGTCGGCGGCAGAACGCCGGAGAGAAGATTGACGAAGGTCGTCTTGCCCGCGCCGTTCGGCCCGATCAGCGCGTGGCGCGCGCCCGCCGGCAGCGAGAAGGTGACATCGTTGGTGGCGATGAGGCCGCCGAAACGGCGTACGAGATTCTTGGTCGCAAGGACGGAACCGGAAGCCTCGCTCATGCCGCGCCTCCCTTGCCGGTCAAGCGGTTGTATAGGCCGCCGACGAGACCCATCACGCCGCCGCGCACGAAGAGCACGAGCAGCACGAGGATGAGGCCGAGCCAGAACTGCCAGTATTGCGGCGTCGCCGCGGCGAGCAGGTCGTAGAGCATCTTGAAGGCGGCCGCGCCGACGATGGCGCCGTAGAGCGTGCCGACGCCGCCGAAGATGACGATCAACATGACGTCGGCGGACCGATGAAAGTCGAGGACGTCCAGCGAGACGAAGGCGGTTGTCTGCGCCAGAAGGGCGCCGGCGACGCCCGCGTAGGCCGCGCCGATCGTATAGGCGCCGTTGAGGCGACGATTGACGTTGATGCCGACCGCGCCCGCGCGTAGCGCGTTGCCCTTGATCGCACGCAGCGACACGCCGAACGGCGAGTTGATGACTTTTCGCGCGACGATGAAGAGTAGGAAAAGCGTCGTCAGCGAATAGAGATAGGCGTTGCGGCCGTAGAGATCGAATTCGAAAATGCCGAGAATCTTGCCGGGCATCACGCCCTGCAGGCCGTCGGCGCCGCCGGTGAGCCAGGCCATGCGATTGGCGAGTTCGGCAAAGATCAGCGCCACGCCGAGCGTGACCATGAGACGCGTGAGATCGGCGCCGCGCAGCACGAGGAAGCTGGTGATGTAGCCGACGACAGCGCAGGCGATTCCCGAGATCAGGAGGCCGAAGGTCGGGTCGCTGAAGAGGCCGGCGCCCGCGCCGGCCTTGGCGAGCAGGCCCGCGACATAGGCGCCGAGGCCAAAGAAGGCGCCGTGGCCGAGCGAAACGATGCCGGCGTAACCCAGCACGATGTCGAGCGAGAGCGCGAACAGCGCGAGGATCGCGACTTCGTTGAACAGAAGCGCGCGGCTCGGGAACAGGAAGGCAAGCGCGAAGGCGCCGATCCAGAGCGCGAATTCCGGCCAGCGCCATTTGGCGCGCTCGGCGAAATAGGCCATGGCGCGGCTTTCGCCGCCCTTCGTGGCGTGGATGGCCGTGTCGATCATCAGACCCTCACTTGCCCTGCGCGCGGCCGAACAGGCCCTGCGGCCTGAAGATCAGCACCAGCACCATGATCGTGTAGATGACGAAGCCGCCGATCTGGATCTTATGGCCGCCGATGTTGGGCGTGTAATATTTGCCCGCGACGTCGGCGACGCCGAGCAGAATGGAGGCGAAGAACGGACCCGTGATCGTCGTCGTGCCGCCGACCGCGATCACGACGAGGAAGTAGATCATGAACTTCAGCGGGAATTGCGGATCGAGGCTGAAGATCGCACTGCCCAGAGCGCCGCCGAGACCAGCGAGGCCGGAGCCGAAAGCGAAGGTCAGGGCGAAAATGGTCGTGACGTTGATGCCGAGCCCGCGCGCGACACGCGCATCGTCGACGGCGGCGCGCAGGCGCGAGCCGAAACGCGTCTTGGACAGGCCGAGCTGCAGGGCGATGGTCAGGATCGCGCAGAAGGCGATGACGAACAGGCGGTACTTGTTGAGCGAGACGTCGCCGATGTCGATATTGCCGTCGAGCGCGTCGGGCACGTTCACGATCTGCGGGCTCGCGCCCATGAAATAGTCGACGCCGGCGACCGACATGAAGACGAGACCGATGGTGAACATCACCTGCTCGAGATGCGGCTTGTCGTAGAGGCGCACATAAAGCGTGCGCTCGAGAAAGGCGCCGGCGGCGGCCGTCACGAGAAAGGCGACGGGCAGCCCCCAGAAGAGCGACAGGCCGAAGCGCTGCATCATCACGACGGCGATATAGCCGCCCGCCATGGCGAAGGCGCCATGGGCGAGGTTGATGAAGTTCATCAGGCCGAGCGTGACAGAAAGGCCTACCGCAAGCACGAACAGCAGCATGCCATAGGCGAGGCCATCGAAAAGCACCGTCAGCACGAAAGTTCTCCGATCGTCATTGCGCGCGGCGAGGCAATCCATCTGTGGATTGTGACGGATGGATTGCCGCTTCGTTCATGACGAAACCGGCGGACCGGCTTCGAAAAGCGCTCCCCGCAATGACGACGGGAAGCGCGAGGCTGGGGAGCCGCTTACTTCTTGGCGGCCTTGGCCGCCTTGAAGGGGTCCTTGATGTTGGCCATCGTCTCGAATTCGACGTTGTAGAGTTGGCCGTTCTTCTTCTCGACCTTGCGGATATAGACGTTCTGGATGATGTCGCGCGTCTCCGGGTCGATCGAGATCGGGCCACGCGGGCTCGTCCAGGACATGCCCTTCATCGCCTCGACGAGCTTGGTTCCGTCGGTGTCGCCCTTGGTCTTGTCGAGCGCGGCGTAGATCAGCGCCATGCCGTCATAGCCGCCGACCGACATGAAGTTCGGACGCAGGCCGGGATTGGCCTTCTCGAAGGCCGCGACATAGGCCTTGTTCTCGGGCGAGTCGTGATCGGCCGAGTAATTGTGCGAGGTGATCATGCCGAGCACGGCGTCGCCCATGTTGTTGAGCTGCTCGTCGTCGGTCACGTCGCCGGTGCCGATCACCTTGATGCCTTCCTTGGCGAAGTCGCGCTCGGAGACCTGCTTCATCAGCGCCGCGCCCTGGCCCGAGGGCACGAACAGGAACAGCGCGTCGGGCTTGAGATCCTTGGCCTTCTGCAGGAAGGGCGCGAATTCCGGATTCTTCAGCGGCGAGCGCAGGGATTCGAGAACCTGGCCGCCGTTCTCCTTGATGGTGGCGACGAAGGTCTTTTCGGCGTCGATGCCCGGGCCGTAGTCGGAAACCAGGGTGACGACCTTCTTGATGCCGTTCTTCACCGCCCATTGCGCGATCGGCATGGTGTTCTGCGGCAGGGTGAAGCTGGTGCGCACGATATAGGGCGATGCTTCGGTGATGATCGCGGTGCCCGCGGCCATCACGACGGCCGGCACTTTCGCCTGGGTGGCGATCGGGGCGGCGGCGAGCGCCAGCGGGGTGAGGCCGAAGCCGGCGATGACGGCGGCCTTGTCGTTGACGACGAGTTCCTGCGCGAGACGCTTGGTGATGTCGGCGACGCCCGTGTCGTCCTTGATGATCACTTCCACCTTCTTGCCGCCGGCCTTGTCGCCCTTCTGCTCCTGGAAGAGCTTGATGGCGGCGGCGATCTCGCGGCCGGTGGAGGCGGACGGGCCGGTCATGGGCAGGATGACGCCGACCTTCACGACGTCTTCCGCATGGGCGGCGAAGGGCGAAAGCGCGGTCGCGGCGAGCGCGAGAGCAGCGAGCGTGTGTCTACGGGTAATCTTGGCGTTCATGCGTCCCTCCGGTTCCCTCTTCGAGCGTTCTGCTTCGAACTTTCTTGGCGCGCGCTCCTCGATCACTTTGCGCGGATCGGGCGCGACCGCCATTCATATAGCGTCGCATTGTGACGAATGGAGGCCGCCGATCAAGGCGCCCCTTGTCGCATTTGCAGTAGCAGCGGGCTGGCGCGGCGTCAGTTTCGTTTTCAGGCGACCCTATTCGCTTTTGTTATGCCGATCAGCGAAAGAGAGCGCGGAGAGAAGGCGGCGCTTGACTCTTTTCCGGAGTCGCCGAATGATCGAACAAAACAGGAACACGAAAGGTTTGCCCGATGTCGCCGCGCGGCAGTTCGGAACGCTTGGCTTTCTTGCGCCGCGAGATCGCCCGCATCGAATCCACGGGCGCGACGGGCCTGCCGCGCAACGCGCCGGCGTCGAGAGACTACGGGCCTGCGCCTGCCTTTCTCTCGGCGGCGCGGCTCGCCGGCGGGCTGCACGAGATCGTTCCGGCGTCCGCGCCGGATTCTCATGCAGCGCTCATGCTCGGCCTGCTCCTGGCCGCGTCCTGCGGGCGCGAAAAACCGGCGAGCGGGCTCGTGCTGGTCGTCGAGGATTTCGTCGCGCTGGAGACGGGCGCGCCCTACGGGCCGGGGTTGATCGAGGCCGGGATCGATCCCGGACGGCTCGTCATCGTGCGCACGCATGATGCGCGCGACACGCTGCGGGTCATGGAGGAAGCGCTGAAATGCGCGGCTGTGGCCGCCGTCCTGGCGGAGAGCGCCATCCCCGAGCGTCTCTACACGCTCGACGCCTCGCGTCGCCTGACGCTCGCCGCGCGCGCCGGCGGAGGCGCCGGCCTTCTGGTTCCGCTCGCCTTCGCGGGGGGCGCGGCGCGGGTGTCTTCAGCAGCGGCGACGCGGATCGAGGCGCGACGACGCAGCAGCTCCGTCGCGCTGGTCGGCGGCAATCGTCTCGGCCTGCCCGGCCCGCCGCTGATCGGGGCGCGTCTCGTCAAGGCGCGCGGGGTTTTCGGGTTCGATCCGGAAAAAGTGCACGAGGTCGCGTTCCATGCGTTTTCTCTCCATCTACCTGCCCTTCCTCGCCACGGACCGGATCCGGCGGCTGCAGGGTTTTCACGCTCGGCGTGAGGGGACCGGAAACCCTCATGCCGAGGAGCGGCCGAAGGCCGCGTCTCGAAGCATGGCCGGGTCAAGAATTCCGGCGTCGCCATCCTTCGAGACGCGCCTTGCAGGCGCTCCTCAGGATGAGGCGCGGGGAGCGACAGGACCTATCACGCCCCTCGCCACGCCCCTCGCCACTTGGACGAAAATCGGCAGCACGCAGCAGCTCGTCGCGGTCGATGCAACCGCCCTGCGCCTCGGTCTGCGGCCCGGCATGGCGCTGGCGTCCGCGCGGGCCATGCGGCCCGAGCTCGAGCTGCATCAGGCGGACCCGCAGGCCGAGGCCGCCCTGCTCGCGGCGACCGCCGACTGGCTGCGCCGCTTCACGCCGCTCGCCGCGGTCGACGCGCCGGACGGCGCCATGCTCGACATCGGGGGCTGCGCGCATCTGTTCGGCGGCGAGGCGGCGATGATCGAGGCGATCGAAGCCGGTCTTCTCGCGCAAGGTTTTCAGTCGCGCTCGGCCATCGCGCCCAATTCCGCGCTCGCCTGGGCGCTGGCGCGGTTTTCCGACACACGCATGCTGGCGGACGACGATCACGCCAGCGCCGCCAGGCTCCTGCGAACCTTGCCGATCGCCGCCTTGCGCGTCTCCGACGACATCGTCGCCGGCCTGCGCACGGCCGGCCTCACGCGCGTCGGCGACCTTCTGACGCGACCGCGTTCTCCTCTCGCCGCGCGGTTCGGCGCGGGGCTGATGTCCCGGCTCGACGCCATCGTCGGCGCGATCCGCGATCCGATCTCGCCGCGCTTCGAGGCCGCGCCCTACATGGCCGAGCGCCGCTTCGCCGAAGGGCTCGCGCGGCGCGAGGATATCGAACGCGTGCTCGCCGATCTTTCGCGCGACCTGTGCGCGATGCTCGAACGCCACGACGAAGGCGCGCGAAAAATTGTCGCGAGCTTCTTTCGCGTCGACGGCGCGACGCGCCATATCGAGGCGACGACGAGCCGGCCGCAGCGCGATGCGAACACGTTTATGCGGCTGTTGCGCGAAAGGATCGAGGCGCTCGGAGAAGCGGGCCTCGACACGGGCTATGGATTCGACGTCATCCGGCTCGCGGCAGTCGCCGTCGAGGGCGCCACACAAGCCGCGCCCACCGATCTCGCCGGCGCGCGCGCAGGCGAAAACGACGCGCAGGCCTTCGCCGATCTGATCGACCGGCTCGGCGCGCGCTTCGGAACGCGACGCGTGCAACGGCTCGTCTTTCACGACACGCATGTCCCGGAATATGCGGGCCAGACGCAGCCCGCGAGTTTTTCACACGATCCGGCTTCACAAAACCTCATCCTGAGGAGCGATCTGAAGGATCGCGTCTCGAAGGATGGCCGCAATCCCCATGCTTCGAGACGACGGCTGCCGCCGTCTCCTCAGCATGAAGGCGTGGAATTGGGACGCCCGCCGCGCCTGTTCGAAAAACCCGAACCGGTCGACGCCATCGCCGCCGTGCCGGACGGCCCGCCGCTGCGCTTCAAATGGCGGCGCGCGACGCACGAGATCGCGGCTTTCGAAGGCCCGGAGCGCATCGCGCCGGAATGGTGGCGCGACGCAGGTTTCACGCGCGATTATTTTCATGTCGAGGACAAGGCCGGCGGCCGCTTCTGGCTCTACCGCGAAGGCCTGTTCGGCCGCGAGGCCATCCAGCCCCGCTGGTTCCTGCACGGGGTGTTCGGGTGACCTACGCCGAACTCGCCACGGCCACGAATTTTTCCTTCCTGCGCGGAGCCTCGCATCCGGAGGAACTGGTCGCGACCGCCGCCGCGCTCGGCCATGCGGGGATCGGGATCGCCGACCGCAATTCGGTCGCGGGCGTCGTGCGCGCGCATGTTTATGCGCGTGAAAAACGCGACGAGATCGGCGCCTTCAAGGTCGTCGCCGGCGCCCGGCTGGTCTTCGAGGATGGAACGCCCGACATCATCGCCTATCCTCGGGATCGCATAGCCTGGGGGCGCCTGTGCCGCATGCTGACACAGGCCAATGCGCGCGCGCAGAAAGGCAAGAGCCTGCTGCGCCTCGACGACCTCCTGCAATATGCGGACGGCCTGCTGCTGATAGCGATGTCCGGCCCGCCGCCGCAGGCTCTGCGCGACGCGGCGCGGGGGCGTCTGTGGCTCGCGCTCGTCGCAGGCTACGGCGCGCATATGCGGCGCGATTTCGCGCAGCGCCTGTCGCTTGCGCGCGAGACCGGCCTGCCGCTTGTCGCCGTCAACGACGTTGTCATGCACGCCCCCGAGCGACGCGCGGTCGCCGATGTCGTGACCTGCATCCGCGAGGGCCGCACGCTCGACAATGCCGGCCGCCTGCTCAGCCGCAACGCCGAACGCCATCTGAAAAGCGCGCAGGAAATGACGCGACTGTTCGCATCGGCGCCGCAGGCCGTCGCCGAAACGATCCGCCTGATCGAGCGCATCGATTTCTCGCTCGATCAACTCGCCTACAATTACCCCTCCGAATTGCGCGAGGGTTTTGCAAGCGAGCAGGAGGCGCTGGCGCATTACGTCGCCGAAGGCGCGCAAATCCGTTGGCCCGGCGGCGTTCCGGCGCAGGCGGCCGCCACGATCGCGCATGAACTGAAGATCGTCGCGGCGCTCAATTACGCCGCCTATTTCCTTACCGTCCACGACATCGTGCGCCACGCGCGCGACAAGGGCATTCTGGCGCAGGGGCGCGGCTCGGCCGCCAATTCGACCATCTGCTATTGCCTTCACATCACCGAGGTCGATCCGGTCGGCAGCGGCCTTTTGTTCGAGCGCTTCATCTCGCAGCAGCGCAACGAGCCGCCCGATATCGACGTCGATTTCGAGCACGAGCGACGCGAGGAGGTGATCGAATATATCTACGAACGCTACGGACGCGCGCGCGCGGCGTTGACGGCGACCGTCGTCAGCTATCGCGGTCGCTCGGCCATTCGCGAGACGGCGAGGGCCTTCGGCTTTTCGGACGACGTTCTCTCGGCGCTGTCGGGCTCGGTGTGGGGGCGCGGCGAGGCGCCGGGCGGCGAGGCCGGCGCGCGCGCGGGCCTCGACCCGAACGAGCCGCGTTTCGCCAAGACGATCGAACTGGCGCACGAGATCGCGGGCTTTCCGCGCCATCTGTCGCAGCACACCGGCGGCTTCGTCATCACGCGCGACCGGCTCGACGAAATCGTTCCAATCCTGCCGGCCGCGATGGAGGGCCGCACGACGATCGAATGGGACAAGG
>JAGRKN010000359.1 GCA_020442275.1 Rhodoblastus sp.
AGTTCGCGCATGGCCTCGGCCTCTTCCGGCGACAGGATGAGGCCGTCGACGCCGGCCTCGCGCGCCTGCAGCGCGCGGCGGGCGATGAGGTCGCGCACGCCGAAGGCGTAGCCGGCGCTCTGCAAATCCGCATCGTCGTAGGATGTCATGACGGTGACGGCGAGCAGCTTCAGCCCCGACCCGGTCGCGCCGCGCTTGGCCGCCGCCATGGTCTGCGGATAGGCGTGGACGGTGGCGAAGGTCGCGCCGAGACCGGCGAGCTGGCGCGTGGCGCGCTCCACAGTGTTGGGGATGTCATGCAGCTTGAGGTCGATGAAGACTTTTCGTCCCGCCGCGATCAATTCGCGTGAAATGTCGAAGCCGGCCCCGCCATAGATCAGTTCCATGCCGATCTTGTAGAAGCTGACACTGTCGCCGAGCTTCGCGATCATGTCGCGCGCCTCGGTCGCGCCCGGCACGTCGAGCGCGACGATCAGGCGGTCTCGGGGGGTGATCGGGTCGGACATGCAGCGCTCCAGAAAATTCCGTCAGCGGCCAATCGCAAATCTCGGCGGTCGCGGCAACCTCAAAGCCCCGCCGTCCCCGCGAGCTTGCGAGCGATAACTTTCGTGCCGCGCGCCGCGCGCGCGCCGGGTCCCGGCATCGGGCGAAGATTGTCGTGCGAAATCTCGCCGGAACAATCCGCGCAGACGATGCGCGGGCGGAGCCTGTGGCCGCAATCCGTGTGAACGAATTCGATCGGGGCGCCCTTGCGCGGCGCCTTCCACCGATCTCCCCAGGCGGTCAGCGCGACGAGGATCGGGACGAGTTCGAGGCCGGCCTCGGTGAGCGCATATTCGTAGCGCGGCGGGCGCGTTTCGTAGGGCTCGCGCCGCACGATGCCGGCTTCTTCGAGCGCGACGAGCCTGCGTGTCAGCAGGTTGCGGGAAATGCCGAGGTCCTCGACGAGTTCGCCGAAACGTCGCACGCCCAGGAATAGGTCGCGCAGGATCAGCGGCGACCACCAGTCGCCGATCGCTTCGAGGCTGCGCGCAAGCGAACAGGGGATGTTCGCAAAACTCGTCCGTTCCATTGGGTTTCCCCAGTCAGTTGCATGATTGAACTGGCATGATAGTATGAGTTCAATGATTGAACCAGAGGCGCATCATGTATCATGCGATCGTTCGTCGCCGCGTCGAGGGCTTGTTCGCCGCCGTCAGCCATGGCGACGCCGGGCCGGTGCTCGACGGGCTCGCGCCGCAATTCGAACATTTCTTTCTCGGCGACCACGCACTCGGCGGCCGGCGCACGAGCCTCGCCGCCACGCGCGCCTGGTATGAACGTCTCTACCGGTTGCTGCCCGACATCGCCTTCGAACTCCAGGCGATCAGGATTTCCGGCCCGCCGTGGAACACGCTGGTCTCAGTGGACTGGATGGAGACGAACTCGGCGGGCGGGGTCAGGACGCATACGCCCGGCGTCCATGTCGTGCGCCTCGCCTGGGGCAAGATGACCTATCTCGGCATCTATCCCGACACGACCGGCCTCACCGCGACGCTCGACCGGCTTCACGCGGCGGGCGCGGCCGAGGCCAGGGCGAACAAGATCGAGGGGTGAGGCTCAGCGCCGCCCGTCGCGCGGGCCGTCCGCGAATTTCTTCAGGAAGGCGAGGGCCGGCTCGACCTGCTTCTGGCGGAAGGCCTTGAAGGCGGG
>JAGRKN010000360.1:0-1309 GCA_020442275.1 Rhodoblastus sp.
CCGACGCCCGATGCCTCGCGCGAACAGGCGTGGCTCGATCGTCTCGAACCCTATTACGCCGAATTCGGCCTCGATCCGGCCGATGCAGCCAAAGGGCCGGGCAGGGCGCCCTTCGAGGATGCGATGTGCGAAGTGATCGAGGAGGCGCGTCCGCCTGTCGTCAGCTTCCATTTCGGCCTGCCGGACCAAGATCTCCTCGCCCGCGTGAAGGCGACCGGCGCGCAGGTCTGGTCGACCGCGACGACAGTCGCCGAAGCCCGCTGGCTTTCCGCGCGCGGCGTCGACGCCATCATTGCGCAGGGGCGCGAGGCCGGAGGCCATCGCGGCATGTTCCTGACCGACGATATCGACGCGCAGCCCGGCCTGATGGCCCTGCTGCCGCAGGTCGTGGATGCGGTGAAAGTTCCTGTCATCGCGGCCGGCGGCATTGCCGACGGGCGCGGCGTCGCCGCCGCGCTCATGCTCGGCGCGAGCGCGGCGCAGATCGGCACCGCCTATCTGCTGAGCCCGCAAGCCTCGACCTCGGCCGTTCACCGCGCCGCGCTCGAGGCCGGTCGCGACGACACGACCCGACTGACCAATCTCTTCACCGGCCGCCCGGCGCGCGGCCATCTCAACCGCTTTTTGCGCGAGCAGGGGCCGATGAACGCCGCCGCGCCCGCTTTCCCGCTGGCGACCGGCGCCATCACGCCGCTGCGCGCCCATGCCGAAAAGGCGGGCTCGGGCGAGTTTTCGCCGCTCTGGTCGGGCGAGGCCGCGCCGCTCGCGCGCCGGGAGGACGCCGGCGCCTTCACCCGCCGCGTCTGGGACGAGACACGAGCTATTGTCGCCTCTGTCGCAAACCGGACAAGCCGCTGATTGCCCGAATGCACAAGCGGGCAGATCAAACCATTGATTTTCGGGAGGTCTGAGCCCAAATTCGGGCTACGGGCTTTGAAACGCTTCTAAAATGGCCCACGGGGACTTGCGCACGGCCTTCGCATTAGGCCAAGAGCAGGGTACGGAATTATATTTCTTACCTCGCGCCAGCGAGAAGGATGGAACACACGATGTCGGCGAATGCAGCCACACATTGGCGGAAGTCGACCTTCTGCGCGACGCTTCGGGATCAGGGCCTCCGCCCGACCCGCCAGCGCGTCCAGATCGCCGAACTGCTGTTCGCCAAGGGCGACCGGCACCTGACCGCCGAAACCCTGTTCGCCGAAGCGCGCGAGCAACGCTATCCGCCGTCGCTCGCCACCATCTACAATGCGCTGCGCGACTTCGCCGCGCACGGCCTCGTCCGCGAAATCGCGCTCTACGGCGCCAA
>JAGRKN010000360.1:1430-3263 GCA_020442275.1 Rhodoblastus sp.
AGATCGTCGGCGTGGACGTGGTGATCCGGCTGGCGCCCAAGGCCGGGGTAGCAGCGGCTCTGCCCGAGCACGACTGAAAGCCCGTCGTCTCGTCATTGCGCGCGAAGCGAAGCAATCCATCCCCGGATACTGGTCCATGGACCCGGGGATGGATTGCTTCGTCGCTATGCTCCTCGCAATGACGGCTTGAGTGCGCCCTCACCCCTCGGTATCGCGCCATTCCAGAGTGATCACCTTCGATTTCTCGACCGTCAGCGCCAGCCGCCCGCGCTTCAAGAGCAGCGCCTTGGCGCCGAACAGTTCGCGCCGCCAGCCCTGAAGCGCGGCGACGTCGGCCGCATCGGAAGCCGCGATCGCCTCGAGATCCTCGACATTGGCGATCATCTTGGGCGCCACGCCATGCTTTTCTGCGACCTGACGCAGCAGAACCTTCAGAAGCTCCACCGTCGCGCTGTCGCGCTGCGGCCGGCGGTCACGCTCGATGCGCGGCAGTTCCGCGGGATCGCGCGCCAGGCCGCGCTCGATCGCCGCGAGAATTTCCGCGCCGCCCTTCGACCGCTCCATGCCGCGCGGGAAAGCGCGCAAATTGCCGAGCGCTGCGGCGTCGCGCGGCGCGGCCAGCGCGATTTCGACCAGCACGTCGTCCTTCAGCACGCGCGAACGCGGCACGTCGCGCGTCTGCGCCTCGTGCTCGCGCCAGGCCGCGACCTCCATGAGGACGGCGAGGTCGCGCGGCTTGCGGGCGCGCCCCTTGAAGCGCTCCCAGGCGTTCTCGGGTTTCTGCTCGTAGGTCGCGGGCGAGGTCAGCGTGCCCATCTCGTCGGCGAGCCAGTCCAGTCGGCCGGACTTTTCGAGCCGCGCCTTGAGATGCTGGTAGATGTCGCGCAGCCAGGTGACGTCGGCGATGGCATAATCGATCTGCGCGTCGGACAGCGGCCGACGCGACCAGTCGGTGAAGCGAGAGGACTTGTCGAGGCCGACGCGGCACACTTGCTGCACCAGATCGCCGTAGGACACCTGATCGCCGTAGCCGCAGACCATGGCGGCGACCTGCGTGTCGAACAGCGGCGCCGGCACCAGCCGCGCCAGGTTCCACATGATCTCGATGTCCTGTCGCGCGGCGTGAAAGACTTTCACAACGTTCGGATCGGCCATCAGCGCGAAGAAGGGCGCGAGGTCGAGGCCTTCCGCCAGCGCGTCGATGGCCACCGCCTCGTCGGGCGAGGCGATCTGGATCACGCAGACCTTCGGCCAGAAGGTCGTTTCGCGCAGAAACTCGGTGTCGACGGTGACGAAGGGATGTGTCGCGAGCCGGCTGCAGACCTCAGCCAGCGCGCCGGAGTCGGCGATCAGGGTCATGGCGCGCTGCATAACCGAAAGAATCGCGGGATGCGAGATGCATGCGGCAAAATCATGCGCCGCGTGCGCCCGGCCTTAGGAGAACGACCGCGACGCCGGCGCAGACGTTGAGCAAAGCGCAACAAACAATCGGCGCGCCATAGCCGCCCGCCAGATCGCGCCCGAAGCCGAGCAGGGCCGGACCAAAGGCGCCGAACATCTGGGTGACCGATGTGAGCAGCGCGACGGTGGCGCCAAATGCGTGGGGCTCGAATTCCTGCTGCACGATGAGGGCGGGCAGGGTGATGACATTGCCGACCGAGAGCCCGTAGACCATGGCCGCCGACCAGATCACGGCGGGCTGGGGCCACAGCACCAGCGCGACAAGCGCGGCCGCCTGACTAGATACCGACAACGCCGTCGTCAGCCGCTTGTCCAGCCTGTCGACGACGGCGCCGAGCGCGAGCCGGCCGGCCACGGCCGCGAATGTCGTCG
>JAGRKN010000078.1 GCA_020442275.1 Rhodoblastus sp.
ACGATCTCGATCAGGCCCTTGTCGACGAGCTTGTCGGCCTCGTCGATGATCAGCGGGCGGTCGGGCTGGTCGCCGAGCAGCATGACGGCCTGCTCGACCATGTCGGCCGCCGAGCCGCGCGGATCGTTGATGCCGCATTCGCGCAGGATGTTGCGCAACAGCGTGCGACGGTTCCAGCTCTCGCCGACCTCGACGCGGATCGCGCCCGTCCTGTTCTGCACGAAGATGGTGGCGTAGCTCTTGCCCTCGCCCGAGCGGCCGTAGATGCAGCCGAGGTTTGGCAGATGCGGGCCGCGCTTCTGCAACGTGCTCGTCAGCTCCATGGCGCCCATGACGTTGTTCAACGCCGCGAGCGAGCCGGAATTGACCGGGGGTGTGTGGTCTGTCATTCTGGGGTCCTTCAAGTTACGGATGTTCTCCAGAAGGTCGCTCGCGCCAACGAGCGGCCTTCTTCTTTTGACGCCTCCCTTTCGGGTTACTCGCCGGCGGGAGACACAACGCGCCGCCAGCGTTTCCGGGCCTCAGCGGGCGCTCACCCGAGCGCCGCGTCCTCCCCGAATTCCTCGACCATGTGCTTCATGGCCGCGTATTCCGCGCTGTTGCGGTAGCCGCCGAGCCAGAGCGCATCGTCGTCGCCGAGCGTGAGCCCGTTCGTCAGATCGCGTTCGAGCGCCATCGCGCGGCGGAAGCGCTGTTGTTTGGTTTCGGCGAGCCGATGGATTTTCGGAGGAGCGACCGCTCCGATCTTTTTCGTGGGCGCAGGAACATGATCGGCGCCGGCTTCGCTCGCGGCCTGCAACGCCGGCGTCGAATAAGTCTCGATGGGCTTGGGGAAGGTGAGCAGTTTGCCTGCCGCTTCCGCCTCCTTGCGCGCGATGGCCTCGGCCAGCGCGGGCTTGTCGCGCTTGATCTCGCGCATCGCGGCCTTGATGTCGGCCGTCGTCTCGGCGACGAGCGCACGATGCTGCGCCTTGGCTTCGGCGAGGGCCGCGGCGGGGTCGACGCCGGCGAGTTCGGGGCAAATGCCTTCGCCGAGGAATTCCGCGCCATCGGCGGAAAAGAGCCAGATGCGGCCGAGGTCCTGCGGGTCCATGCGCACGAGGCAGCGCGTCTCGGGCAGCACGTTGGGCGTGAGATAGTGCGCATTGTCGACGCGCACGCCGCGCTTGGTGACGGTGCGAATGCCGTCGCCGCCAGCGATGGGCGCGAGCAGGATGTCGAGCGCGCGAAGATCCTCGATCCGCCTGATGCGGCCCGGGAAGCTTGCCGCGATCTGAGCCGGCGTGCGGCCGCCGAGGCCGCTGTGCGCGCGGTGTTCGTAGCGGTTCTGCGCCCAGTGATCGCAGCGCGCCTGGAAGGCCTGCGCATCCATCTCGACACAGAAGACATGGTCGGCGCTTTCGCCGAGACGGCTGGCTAAAGCCTTGCGTTCCTCGATCACCTTGCGGTCGGCGACGGAGTGGCCGATGAAGCCCGGCAGGTCCGCCGCGCAATCGCGCTGGAAGGTGCCGATCACGCGCTCGACATGGGCTTTTGCTTTGGGGGTAAAGGGCGGCGAGACCTCGATCTCGACGCCGAGCGCGGCGAACAGGCCGACCGTGCGCTTGGCGCGAAAATCCGAACCGTTGTCGGTCTTGATGCGCTCGGGCACGCCCCATGCGATGAGCGCCTTGCGGATCAGCAGCGCGACCGCGTCGGCGCGCGGCGTCTTCGTGACCAGAATGATCGTGCGGCGCGAAAAGCGGTCGATGCAGGCGTAGATCGAATGGCGGCCGGTGGTCAGCAGCACGTCGGCCGGCGAGGCGTCGATCTGCCATTGCTCGTTGAGGCGCTCAGCGGCGTTGGAATTGGAGCCCGACAGCTCGTATTTCGAGCGGAAGGCGTCGGGATTGACGATGGCGGCGAGAGCGACCTTTTCGTCCGTTTTAACGCGCTTCAAAACGCGCTGGACGGTGCGCACCGGAGCGTCGAGCCCCGGAAATTGCGCGCCGAGATTGTCGGCGACTCTTTGCGCGGAAATGTGCGGCTGATAGGCGACGAGGCCGAGGATGAAACGCTTGATCTCGGGCGCATCGAGCGCGCCCTTGCCGCGCCGGGCGGCGCCGCGATCGACACCGAGGCTCGACGCGCCCATTTTGGCGGTCGAACGCCAGCGGCGCAGCGTGCGGGGCGAGATTTCCTTGATCGCCTGCACGATCCAGGGCTCGATCGTGAGGCGCCCGCGATTGTATTGCGTGGCGAAGAGCGTGTCGGCGACGTTGCGCGAGAGGTTCGCCTCGCGGGCGAAGCGATCGGCCGCGGCGATCAACGCGAGTTTGGCGTCGCGCGTCTCGATCGCGGGCAAGGTGAGCTGCTCGGCCGCCTTTTCGGTTTCCGCGCGCGCGGCGTCATCGTCCGCGAGGCGCACCGCGCCGATTTTTCGCGCGGCATAGAGGGCCAGAACCTCGGGCGGCAGCAGCGAGACGTGATATTCGAAGCCGCCGCCCTTGCGCTTACGCGGGCGCGCTTTTCCAGAGACCGAAATCCAGCCCTCGCGCTCCGCATATTCGTTCCAGCCGCGCTGCGTCGCGGGCAGGCCCGGCAGCGCGAGCGCGGCGAGTTCGGCGGTGGAGAGCCAGTCGGACATCAGCGGGCGCCTCGCAGGCCGCGCACGATCTGCTCTTCGAGTTCGTCGCAGAGACGCTGGTATTTCGCCTCCATCGCCTCCTTGTTTTCGGCGAAAGACGTCGCGCACTTCTGGCGTGCGTAGATGACCGCCGCGCGCACGTCGGCCCATTCAGCCGAGGTCAGGGAGACGCGGATTTTCCGCTCGCGTCGCTTGCGCATCACACGGCCTCCCACACGACGAGAGGCGAAATACTGTCGTCGACCCGGATCACGCGGCCCGTCCGCCGCACGAGGCCGCGCTGGCGGAGCGTGCGCAGATGCGCGCTCGCCAGCCGAACCGTCGTCGGCAATTCCTCGGCGATGTCGCGCGACGTGTTGCAGCCGTCCCGCACGAGATCGAGGACGCGTCGGTAGACCTTCGGCCGCTTCGCGAGCTCGGCGCGCAGCCGGTCGATCTCGCCTTCCAGCTCGGCGATGCGCGCCCGCACCGCTTTTTCGCGCGCGGCGTCCATCACGACCTCCACATGCGTTCGATGACGCGAGCCAGCAGCGCCACGCCGACCGCGAAGGCCGCG
>JAGRKN010000361.1 GCA_020442275.1 Rhodoblastus sp.
ACCAATTCAATGGGGGTGGATCACTGTCGTCGAGTGATTTCGGTCCAGGCCATCGCGCTCTCCCTCGAATCTTCGCAAATCCGAAGGAATCACAACCGGCTGAAATCACTCAACTCTTTTTCAATTAGCCTCTCACATGTAGTAATTATTGTTGCAAAATCTACGAATTTCACCGCAAATCTGCGAGGGTACGGAAACATTCGGCCAAGTGCACGTCAAGCTTCCATTTCGCGATGCAGCGATCGGATCGCCTTGGTCGGCGTCGAGGACGCGGCCCTGCAATCGGGTTCGTTCGTGCGCTTGATCCGGGCTGCAGGCCCATACTAATGAGCTTGAAAATGAGCGCGCGCTATCTGGGCCTGAACGACCCCTACCACGACACGTCCTTCTGTCTGTACGACGTCGATCATATCGCGCATTACGAGACGGAGCGGTTCAGCCGTCTCAAGTTCGACCGCCTCAATCCCTTATTCGCGATCGCCGAAGTTCTCGGCACCAGCGCGCGTCAGACGATCGAGCAGGTGCGCTTTCTGACGTTGATCGAAGGCGATTTCGTCTCGCCGCTGTTTCGCGACCTCGCGACGCAGGCCGAGTGGCGCGATCTGCCGGCGGGCGAGGTGGCGCGGCAGGTGGCCGAGACGATCGTGCACAATAACGAGTGGACCGATTCCGAACACGGCTTCGCGCGCACACTGCTGCGCGCTACGCCCGCGCAGATCGACGTTCTCGCCTGCCTGATCGACCGCTGCCGCCAGGGCGCGATCACGGTCGAGACGGTCGGCCACCATGTCGCCCATGCGGCCAATGCCTTCTTTTCCTCGCCGTTCGAGCAATCGACGATCCTGACGCTCGATGGCGGCGGCTACGATCTGGCCGCGGACGGCGCACGTATCGTGACCTACGGCGGCGCGTTCCACGGCGCCGGCGCGTCGCTCGAAACGCGTTCATTCGTCACCGATCTGTCGATCGGCGGTGCTTGGGCGCGGATCGCGCGCGACGTGTTTGGTATGCATTTCGGCGAGGAAGGCACGATCATGGCGATGGCGGCGTTCGGCGATCCCGAGCGCTTCCGTGCGGCGCTGCAATATCCGCTGATCTGGCTGTCTGACGAGATCATTCGCGAGGAAAAGGCGGCCGCCGCGCTCGCCTGGCATTTTGGGCAGATCAAGGCCGACATGAAGACCGAACAGGACCGGTTCGATCTGGCCGCGACCCTGCAGCAGGAAACCGAATTCAAGGTCCATGCGCTCGTGGCCGCACAACTTCCGGCGGATGCGACGCAGCTCTGCCTGGCCGGCGGCACGTTCCTCAACTGCCAGATCACCGGCAAGCTGTACGACTGGTTCCCACAACTGCGCTCGGTCTACCTACCGCCCGCGCCCTACGACGGCGGCTTGAGCATCGGCGCGGCGCAATATTGCGCGCATGTAACGAACAAGGAGCCGGTGTGGACACGCGTGCGCGGCGTGTTTCCGTTTGCGGCGGGGCGCAGCTATTCGCAGTTCGAGGTGCTGGCCGCCTGCCGCGCCGCGCGGGCGTGCACGAGCCCCTGCGACTTTCAGGAGATCGCACACCGGCTGGCCAACGGGCAGGTCGGCGCGATCTTTTCCGGCGCGGCGGAATCGGGGCGGCGTGCGCTCGGCGCGCGCAGCATCGTTGCCGATCCGCGCCGCGCCTCGATCAAGGAGCACATCAATCGGACCATCAAGCACCGCGCGGGATTCAGGCCGTTTGCGCCGATGGTGCTACGCGAGCAAGTCACCGAATGGTTCGAATGCGGCGCGGATTTTGAATCGCCCTACATGGCGCACGCCCTGCGCGTGCGGCCCGGGCAGGCGCACCGGATTCCCGCTGTCCTGCACGCCGACGGAACTGCGCGGGTACAGACCGTGGACGCCAGGCTCAGCCCGGACCTGCACCGCCTGCTCTGCCTGTGGCGCGAAGCGACCGGCGTGCCGATCCTGCTCAACACGTCGTTCAACGATCGCGAGCCGATCGTCGAAACACCGGGCGACGCCCTGAACTGCTTCCGCGCGACGCCGATCGAATTTCTCTACTTCATGGACGAAGGCTTTCTGTGCGGCCGCAACGCGGACTGGAGCAGGCCGACCAGCTGACCGGCCATCGCGGGTGCGACCGTCATTGCCCGGGCCACCGTCGTTCCGCCACAAGAGGCCCCGAATGGACGGCCTGCTTCGCGCAGCGCGGTCGGCCGTAGTTGGCGCGATGGGCGGAGTGCCTTAGGGTTCGGACCCATAATAGAGTTGGCGTGATCAGTGGTTTGTGATTCACGACTTCCGAAAGGAAGTCGCGATGAAACGGGATCAGTTCTGGCTGACGAACGCGCAGTTTTCGAAGATCGAGCCGCCTCTGCCGAGGGCCGGGTCCCAGACGATTGGAAGGACAAGCCCGCCAAGCTCGCCCAGAAGGATCGCGACGCGGGCTGGACGGTCAAATACACGAAGGCCAAGCCGCGCGAGGATGGCAGCGTTCCGCCAGTCGACCTCGCCATTCCCGCGTTTGGCTACAAAAACCATGTCGCGATCGACCGGGCCTTCGGCCTAATCCGCAATTGGACGGCGACGAACGCCGTGGCGCACGACGGCGCGCGGTTGGAGGACGTGCTGGATCGAAGGAACACGGCGAGCGACGTCTGGGCGGACACGGCCTATCGCTCGGAAAAGGACGAGGCCATGCTGATACGTCGCGGACTGGTTTCGCGCATTCACCGCAAGAAGCCGAAGGGCAAGCCGATGCCCGAGCGAATGCGGATCGCAAACGCGCAGAAATCGAAAGTCCGCAGCGCTGTCGAGCATGTGTTCGCGCATCAGAAGGGTCCGATGGGCCTCGTCGTACGGACGATCGGCATCGCACGCGCCAGGGTGAAAATCGGCATGGCGAACCTCGCCTACAACATGCGCCGCTTCGTTTGGTTGAGGACGAGATACGCGGCAGCATGAGGAAAACGGGCCGCGCAAGCAGCCGCGCCCGCGACATCAGGCTCCAAAATCGCTCCCCTCGACAATTGGGAACCCGCAACCGACCCGGCGTCGGCCATCAAGGCATCAAAACGAGGTTCTTGGAGGTCTCCAGATTGGTGCGCGCTACTATGCGCTCATCGAGGAAGCCGCCATGGCGGCGTGACTCAAACCAAACGGCCTCCGGCAAACCCGGGGCGGTTCAGTCGTCAGCGTCGGACTGGACTCGGCTGGCGAGGTTGAGCAACAACGTCGCAACAACAGCGTGTGAGGCATTGCAATCGTAGCCGGTTTGCAGTCAGGTTGGCGCGAAAGTCTTTACGCCAGCGCCAAGCAGGAAAGGAGCGTAGGTGAAGAAGCTAATCCTTCACATCGGGCGTCACAAGACCGGCACGACGAGCGTTCAGAGGTTTCTTGCGGCAAACGCGGATGTGCTCGCCGCGCGCGGCGTCTGCTATCCGATGTCGGGCCGCGGTTCCGACCATCCTGAGTCGAATGCCGCCGACGTCGACGCCCACCACAGGCTCGCGCAGATCTTCACAATGGGAAACACGCGCGACGCCGAGGCAATCGAGCGGCTTCGCCAATCATTTCTCACGGAGACGCACGCGTTCGATACCGTCATCGTCAGCAGCGAGGTATTCCAGAACGTGGAGAGGTTCCACGAGTTGCGGAAGTTTTTCGAAGGCTTCTACATCGTCGCGGTCGGATACCTGCGCGAATACGCGTCATACGTCGCGAGCGCTTACGCCCAGGAGATAAAGACGAGCGCGCGATGCGAGGATGTGGTCGCGTTCGAGCGGACCTTCGGATTGCGGCTTGACCAATTTCTGTGGATGTGGAACCTCGTTTCGAACGAGACACGCTGGCGTCTTTATGACCCTGAATTCCTGAAGAACCGCGACGTCGTCGCAGATTTTCTCGATGTCACGGGTCTCGACATTGCGTGGACCGCTGCGGGATCCGGGGAAAATGTAAGCTGGTCGGGCAATCTCCTGGGCTTCAAGCGCATTGCCAACGTTTGCGGGCTTCATCCGCGCATCGACCGGAACGCGCTCGACACACTGGCTGCGTCCGACAAGCGGTTCTCCGGTCCGATCCGTATCGCCGGCGAGATTCAGGACGCCTGGCGCGCGTCGAACAATTGCAACAATATCCTGCGGTCGCTGTTCGGTCCGATCCCGCTGCACGATTTCTCTCGCGCAAAGGAGATGTTCGACTGGAACACGTTCGAACAGGAAACGCGCACGATCATCGATGCGCAGGCGCAAGACCACCTAGCCGACATGAGGATTGTCATGCTGACCGCACGAGCTCGGAGCTGAGCTCGCCGAGGCCGTTGAACCGCCCGCGGTTTTGATGCAAAACGATGCCCGATATCCGGCGCGATACGAAACGCGATTTTATGCCCGAATCCATCAAGGTTCCAACCTGGCTTGAAAGCAAGGCCGCCATGGCGACCGTCACGCAGGCGATTGATCGGCCCCCACTGAGTGGTCC
>JAGRKN010000362.1 GCA_020442275.1 Rhodoblastus sp.
TGGCCTATGGCGTGGATTCCTCGCGCTTTGGCGAGAACAAGCATGCGGTGACCGACAAATACATCGGTCCCCTCGTCAAAACCTCGATGAACCGCTGCATCCATTGTACGCGCTGCGTCCGCTTCACCGCGGAAGTGGCCGGCACTTCGGACATGGGCGCGATCTTCCGCGGCGAGGACATGGAGATCACGACCTATCTCCAGACCGCGATGAAGTCGGAACTGTCGGCCAATATCGCCGACATCTGCCCCGTCGGCGCGCTGCTGCACAAGCCGCAGAATTTCAAGGCGCGTCCGTGGGAGTTGAACAAGACGCCTGCCGTCGACGTGATGGACGCCGTCGGATCGGCGATCCGCGTCGATACGCGCGGCCGCGAGGTCATGCGTATCCTGCCGCGTGTGAACGAGGCGGTGAACGAGGAATGGATTTCCGACAAGACCCGCCAGATCGTCGACGGCCTGAGGCGTCAGCGCCTCGACCGGCCCTATGTGCGCGAAAACGGCAAGCTGCGCGTCGCCTCCTGGGGCGAGGCTTTTGGCGCCATCGCCGCCAAGACCAAAGCGACGGCGCCTGAAAAGATCGGCGCGCTCGCCGGCGATCTCGTCAGCGTCGAGGAAATGTTCGCGCTCAAGCAGCTCGTCGAGAGCCTCGGCTCGAAGAACCTCGATTGCCGTCAGGACGGTTCGAAGCTCGACCCCTCGCTCGGCCGCGCGTCGTACCTTTTCAATACGACGATTGCGGGCATCGAACAGGCCGACGCGCTCGTCGTCGTCGGCTCCAACCCGCGCAAGGAAGCCGCTGTCCTCAACGCCCGCATTCTCAAGCGCAAGCGCGGCGGCAAATTCATGGTGGGCGTGATCGGCGAGCGCGCCGATCTCACCTATGCCTACGAATATTTTGGCGCGGGCCCCGAGAGCATCGCTGAATTCGTGAAGAATGCGCCCAGGGACGTCGGCAAAGGCATGATGATCGTCGGCCAGTCCGTGCTTGCCCGGCCAGACGGCAAGGCGGTTCTGTCGGCGCTCGCCAAGGCCGCGCTCGAAATGGGCATGGTCAAGGACGGCTGGAACGGCTTCAACGTGCTGCACACGGCGGCTTCGCGCGTCGGCGGCCTCGATGTCGGCTTCACGCCGGGCGAGGGCGGCCTCGACGCCGTCGCCATAACCAATCCGGGCGGCGCCGACCTCATCTTCAATCTCGGCGCCGACGAGATCGACATCGCGCCAGGCGCCTTCGTCGTCTACATCGGCACGCATGGCGATCGCGGCGCGCATCGCGCCGACGTCATCCTGCCCTGCGCCGCCTATACCGAAATGTCCGGCCTCTACGCCAACACGGAAGGCCGCGTGCAGCGCTCCGACCGCGCCTGCTTCCCGCCGGGCGACGCCCGCGAGGGTTGGGCGATCCTGCGGGCGCTGTCGGACGTGCTCGGCAAGAAATTGCCATACGACTCGCTCGGCGCCTTGCGCGCGGCGCTGGTCGCGGCGCATCCGCAATACGGCGCAGAGGACGAAGTCGTGGCCGCAGACGCCGGCGCCATCACGGCGCTCGCCGGCCTCGGCGGTGCGATGGACAAGGCGCCCTTCGGCTCTGCCGTCGACGACTTCTACCTGACCAACCCGATCGCGCGCGCCTCGGCCGTCATGGCCGAATGTTCGTCTGTCGCCGCGGGCGGCTACAAGCAAGCGGCGGAGTGAGCCCGATGACCGATTACGCCTGGCTCTGGCCCGTTCTCTGGGGCTTCGTGAAAAGCCTGATCCTGCTCGGTTGCGTGCTGATCTCGACCGCCGTGCTCATCTACGGCGAACGCAAGGTCTGGGGCGCCGTGCATCTGCGTCGTGGCCCGAACGTCGTCGGTCCCTGGGGCGTGCTCCAGCCCTTCGCCGACTTCGCGAAGTTCATCCTGAAGGAGCCGATCTTCCCGGCCGGCGCCAACAAGGTCGTGTTCATTTTGGCGCCGCTCGTCGGCGTCGTGCTGGCGATGATGGCCTGGGCCGTCATCCCTGTGAACGAGGGCTGGGTCGTCGCCGACATCAACGTCGGCATTCTCTACATCTTCGCGGTTTCCTCGCTCGGCGTCTATTCGATCATCATGGCCGGCTGGGCGTCGAACTCGAAATATCCGTTCCTGTCCGCGCTGCGCGCCGCCGCGCAGATGGTGTCCTACGAAGTCTCGATCGGCTT
>JAGRKN010000363.1:0-2260 GCA_020442275.1 Rhodoblastus sp.
GCAGGCGTCAGGCGCCCTTCCCGCGAAATCGCATGTAGGATTGAGCCCACTTATGGTTAACGAGACGTTGAGGCGCAAGATGGGCAATGCCACCGAGACCTTCATGCAGGCGGCCGGCCTCGTCGCCATCCTCTTCTATCTGCTGTCGAGCCTGAGGGTATTTCCCGGCAGAACAACGCTCTGGCTGCAACGCGCTGCAATGCTGGCGCTCGGCGGCGCGATCCTGCTGGCGCTGATCGAGACAATCAGGTGGTTTGCCGGGGCGCGGTGACGCCCCTACCCGCCCCGCGGAAACTCCAGCCCCATCTCGCGATAGCGCTCGGGATCGTCGGCCCAGTTCGAGCGCACCTTCACGAACAGGAAGAGATGCACTTTCTGCTCGGCGGCCTCCGCGATCTCTTTTCGGGCGGCCTGACCGATCGACTTGATCATCTTGCCGCCTTCGCCGATCACGATCTTCTTCTGCCCGTCGCGCGCGACGAAGATCGTCTGCTCGATGCGCGCGGAGCCATCGGGCATCGTCTTCCACTGATCGGTCTCGACCGTCGCCTCATAGGGCAATTCGTCGTGCAGCCGCTCGAACAGTTTTTCGCGCGTGATTTCCGCCGCCAGCGAGCGCAACGGCGCGTCGGACACCTGGTCTTCCGGATAGAGCCACGGGCCGGGCTTCATCATGCCGGCCAGTTTCTCGCGCAATTTTTCGACGCCGTCGCCCTTGGCCGCCGACACCATGAAGGTCTCGGCGAAAGCGCAGCGCGTGTTCAGTTCCTGCGCCAGCGCCAGCAGGTTTTCGCGCGGGATGAGGTCGATCTTGTTGAGGACCAGAACCTTCTTGCGCGGCGCGTCCTTCAGCTTCTCGAGAATCGCCTCGACTTCGTCGTCGATGCCCTTCTTGGAATCGACCAGCAGCGCGACGACATCGGCGTCGCCCGCGCCGCCCCAGGCGCTCGTCACCATCGCGCGGTCGAGCCGGCGCTTGGGCGCGAAAATGCCGGGCGTGTCGACGAAGATGATCTGGGCGTCGCCTTCGAGCGAAATTCCACGAACGAGAGCGCGCGTGGTCTGCACCTTGCGCGAGACGATCGACACTTTCGCGCCGACCAGCGCATTCAGCAGCGTCGACTTGCCGGCGTTCGGCGCGCCGATCAACGCGACGAATCCGCAGCGCGTGTTCTCATCCGCCGCGTTCATGCCGCGCCTCCGATCTTCTCGCGCGCCAGAAAAGCTTCAGCCGCCGCTTGCTCCGCGTGGCGCTTCGACGAGCCCTCGCCCTGCGCGTCCGCAAAGCCTTCGATAGTCGCCGAGATCAAAAAGCGCGGCGCGTGATCGGGGCCCGTCTGCCCGTCGAGGCGATAGACCGGCGTCGCCAGCCCCCGTCCCTGCGCCCATTCCTGCAGCGCGCTCTTGGGGTCGCGCTGCGAGCCGCTGGCCTGATCAAGTCGACCGGCGTAGCTATCGCGCACCAGACGCTGCGCCGCCGCGAAACCTGCGTCGATGAAGACTGCGCCGAGAATGGACTCGCAGATGTCGCCGAGGATCGCCGCTTTTTGCGCGCCGCCCGATTGCGCCTCGCCGCCGCCCAGAATGATGAAGGGCGCGACGCCCCATTCGGCAGCGACTTCCGCGCAGGTCTCCCGTCGCACCAGTTCGGCGAGCCGTCGCGACAACTCGCCTTCGGCCGCATCCGGAAACGTCTCGAACAAAAGGTCTGCGATGACGAGGCCGAGCACGCGATCCCCGAGAAATTCGAGGCGCTGGTAGCTGTCCGCGCGCCTCGTACAGGCGCTGACATGGGTCAGCGCCTGACGCAGCAGCGATCGGTCGGAAAAGACGATTCCGATCCGCTGCTCGAGTGGGCTGAGGTCGGCGTCCTTGCGCCTCGGCATCAGCGCACCGGCTGGAACAGCCGCGAGAAGCGAACCGTCCACGGCCAACGCCAGAACTCCCACGCCTGTGCTCCATCCCGGACCGAGAAGAAGATCATCTCGGCGCGGCCGACGAGGTTTTGCGAAGGCACGAAGCCGACGCCGCCCTGCGCCGGCGGCACGCGAGAATCCGTGGAATTGTCGCGATTATCGCCCATCATGAAATAGTGATCCGGCGGAACTTCGAACACGCCGGTATTGTCGTTGAAGCCGGTATCGCCCTCGATCTCGATGATCGTGTGGCTGACGCCGCCAGGCAGCGTCTCCTTGTAGGTCGGCACTTCCGTCAGGCGCCCGAACCGGTCTTCCGTGCGCACCTTCACGATCGGCTCGCG
>JAGRKN010000363.1:2333-6680 GCA_020442275.1 Rhodoblastus sp.
CGCTTGATGTAGTCGCTCGACGTGTCGCGCGGCAGCTTGAACACCACGACGTCGCCGCGCTTGGGCTTGGAGGCGAGGATGCGCCCGGAGAACAGGTCGGGGCTGAACGGAATCGAATAGCGCGAATAGCCGTAGGAATATTTCGAGACGAACAGGAAGTCGCCGATCAGCAACGTCGGGATCATCGAGCCCGAGGGAATGTTGAAGGGCTGGAACAGCAGCGTGCGCACGACCAGCGCGATCAACAGCGCCTGGATAACGACCTTCACCGTCTCGCCGAGCCCGCCTTCCGCGTGCTTCTGCGAATTCGTTTTGTCGGCGTCGAGGCCGAGCGGCTCGCTCATCTACCTGTTTCCCTTGAACTTGGCCGACGTGGCGGCTGACAGGGGGCCGCCCCTCCTAGCACGGGCCGGGCGCCCCGTCATGCGCCGCCGGCCTGGCCGATCGGCAGCGCCTCGATGATGACCTGCGCATAGGCCAGCGGAAACTCGTCCGAAATCGTCAGATGTACCCTCGCCTCGCATCCCGGCGGCGTGATCTCGGCGAGCCGCGCCGCCGCGCCCCGCGTCAGCGCCATGGTGGGACGCCCTGATGGCAAATTCACGACCCCCATGTCGATCCAGTGCACGCCGCGCCGGATTCCGGTGCCGAGCGCCTTGGAGCAGGCCTCCTTCGCGGCAAAACGTTTGGCGTAGGAGGCGGCCCGCCCTGCCCGCGCGTCGGACTTCTTGCGCTCGATCTCCGTGAAGCAACGCTTCTCGAAACGACCGGCATAGCGCGCCAGCGCCTCCTCGATACGTCTTATGTCACAGAGATCGCTACCAAAACCGATAATCATACCGCTACTGCCGCCCGTCCTTCGTCCATGGCTTTGCGCATCAATCGCACCGATTCGGCAAGCCCGACGAAAATGGCTTCGCCGATCAGGAAATGCCCGATGTTGAGCTCGACGATCTCGGGAAAGCCCACGATCAGCCGCGCCGTGTCGAAATCGAGCCCATGGCCGGCATGGCATTCGAGCCCGAGGCTCGCTGCTTTCCGCGCCGCCGTGCGCAGACGCTCGAACTCGCCCTGCCCGCGCGCCGCCTCGCCGGTTTCGATCGCATGGCACCAGGCGCCCGTGTGCAGCTCGACCACCGGCGCGCCGAGCGCGACCGCCGCCTCCAGCGCTTCCGCCTCGGGTTCGATGAACAGCGACACGCGCACGCCGGCCCGCCCGAGTTCCGCGACGAAGGGCTTGAGATAGGCAAAGCCTCCGACGACGTCGAGCCCGCCCTCGGTCGTGCGTTCCGTGCGCTTCTCCGGCACGAGGCAGCAGGCGTGCGGCGCGACGGACAGCGCGATGTCGAGCATCTGCTCGGTCGCCGCCATCTCGAAATTCAGCGGCTTGGAGATCGCCTCCTTCAGCCGCCGCATGTCCTCGTCGCGGATGTGACGACGGTCTTCGCGCAGATGCGCGGTAATGCCGTCGGCGCCCGCCTCGATCGCAAGAAGCGCCGCGCGAACCGGGTCCGGCCGCGCGCCGCCGCGCGCGTTACGGACGGTTGCGACATGATCGATGTTCACGCCAAGGCGCAGCTTGCCGTAATGGGTCATCCGTTGATCCGCTCCACCTTGCTGACGACGGACTTGGCCTTCAGCTGCGAGATGATGCCCGTGAGGTGCTTGAGGTCGTTGACCTCGACATCGATCAGCACATCCCGGAAGTCGGGCGAATGTTCCTCGAAGGCGATGTTGGCGATATTGGCGCCGGCGTCGCCGATGACCGTCGCGATCGCGCCGAGCGATCCCGGCTCGTTGATGGCGGTTACCTTGATCTGCGCGGGAAACTTGTCGCGCCCGAATTCCTCGAGGTCCCAGCGCACGTCGATCCAGCGTTCCGGCTCGTTGTCGAAGGCCGACAGAGCGGGCGACTGGATCGGGTAGATCGTGATTCCCTCGCCCGGCGTCACGATGCCGACGATGCGATCTCCCGGAACCGCGCCGCCATTTGGCGCGAATCTGACCGGCAGGTCTCCGCGCAGACCGCGGATCGGCACGGCCTTGCCGGGATCGCCGCCGGGCGCGCGGAACATCAGCTTCGAGACGTTCTTGAAGTTGAACCAGCCCGATTCCTTCTTGTCGATGGCGGGCGCGATCTTGCGCTCTTCCTTGAATTCGGGATGCAGCGCCTTCACGACGTCGCCCGAAAACATTTCGCCGCGCCCGACCGCGACGAAGACATCGTCGACATTCGGTCGGGCGAGCCGCGGCAGAACGGCTTTCAGCGCCTCGTCGCTAAAGGGCTTGTCGGCGCGCTCGAAGGCGCGGGCCACGATCTGGCGGCCGAGCCCGGCATATTGCGCGCGCGCGGCGTCCTTGGTGGCGCGGCGGATTGCGGAGCGCGCCTTGCCGGTGCGCGCCAGCGCCTCCCAGGCGGCCGGCGGCGTCTGCGCCTCGGCGCGCACGATCTCGACCTCGTCGCCGTTCTGCAATTCGGACAGGAGCGGCGCGATGCGCCCGTTGATCTTGGCGCCGACCGCCGTGTTGCCGACGTCTGTATGCACGGCATAGGCGAAATCGACAGGAGTGGCGCCGCGCGGCAAGGCGATGAGGCGGCCCTTCGGGGTGAAGCAGAAGACCTGATCGTGGAACAGTTCGAGCTTGGTGTGCTCGAGAAATTCTTCCGGGCTGTCGCCTTCCGCCAGGAGTTCGAGCGTGCGTTGCAGCCAGCGATAGGCGCCGCTCTCGTGGCTCAGCGTCTCGACGTCGGAAGCGTGCGAGTCCTTGTAGAGCGCGTGCGCGGCGATGCCGAGCCGCGCGATCTCGTTCATCTCGCGCGAGCGGATCTGCAGTTCGACGCGCTGGTGGCCGGGCCCCACGACCGTCGTGTGGATCGAGCGATAGTCGTTCTGCTTCGGCGTCGAAATGTAATCCTTGAAACGGCCGGGAACGGTCGGCCATTTCGTGTGCACCACGCCGAGCACGCGATAGCAGTCCTCGACATTGGCGACGATGATGCGGAAGCCGTAGATGTCGGAGAGCTGCTCGAAACCGATCGACTTGCGCTCCATCTTGCGCCAGACGGAATACGGCGCCTTGCGGCGGCCCTTCACCTCGGCCTCGATGCCGCGCAGTTTCAACTCCTGCTGCAATTCCTGCTCGATGCGCCGGATGATTGGCCCGTTCTTGGCGTGCAGTTCGTTGAGACGATGGCTGATCGTCTCGAAGGCTTCGGGCATCAGATGGCTGAAGGCCAGCCCCTCCAGCTCGTCGCGCACGCCCTGCATGCCCATGCGCCCGGCGAGCGGCGCATAGATGTCGAGCGTCTCCTCGGCGATGCGCTTGCGCTTGTCGGGCGGCACGAAATGCAGCGTGCGCATATTGTGCAGGCGATCGGCGAGCTTGACCAGCAGCACGCGCACGTCGTCGGCTATGGCCAGCAGCAGCTTGCGAAAATTCTCCGCCTGCTCGGCGCGCTTGGAGACGAGATCGAGTTTCTTGATCTTGGTGAGGCCGTCGACCAGCCGCGCGATCTCGCCGCCGAACAGGCGCTCGATTTCCTCGCGCGTCGCGGCCGTGTCCTCGATCGTGTCGTGCAGGACGGCGGCGACGATCGTCGCGTCGTCGAGGCCGAGATCGGTGAGGATCGCGGCGACTTCGAGCGGATGGGAGAAATAGGGATCGCCGGAGGCGCGGGTCTGCGCGCCATGCGCCTTCATTGCATAGACGTAGGCGCGGTTCAGCAGGTCCTCGTCGGCGTTCGGATTATATTTCCGGACGCGCTCGACGAGTTCGTACTGCCGCATCATGTTTCGAGAACCCCGCTATCCGCCGACCGCAGCGCAATATCGGCCTCGGGCGGAGTCATGACAAGCGCGGCTTTCGATAATCGCTGATCAGTCGCCGTCGTCGTCGCTGGCGGCGGGCGGCACGAGCCCTTCGAGACCGCGCAGCAGGTCTTCTTCGGTCATGCGGTCGAACTGTACGTCGCCAGCGGCGTCCGTGCTCGGCTCCGCGCTCATCAGGGCGGGCACGGCTTCGGCCTCGGGCTCGTCCACTTCGACATGCTTCTGCAGCGAGTGGATGAAATCCTCCTCGAGATCGGCCGGCGTCAGCGTGCCATCGGCGATCTCGCGCAGGGCGACGACAGGATTCTTGTCGTTGTCGCGATCGACCGTGATCGGCTGGCCCGACGAGATCATGCGCGCGCGATGCGCGGACAGGAGGACGAGGTCGAATCTGTTGTCGACCTTTTCAATGCAATCTTCGACCGTGACGCGCGCCATGCGGGGACGTCTCCTGGAATCTGGAATTCGGAAGGAGCGGTTGCATACACCGTGCCGTCGCAGCCCGCAAGCTTCGCGC
>JAGRKN010000363.1:6745-7817 GCA_020442275.1 Rhodoblastus sp.
GATTCCGATAATGAGAAAAACGGAAAATTGTCTTTTATTTCAACAACAAAGATATGTGTGTCATTTCATTTCCCTTGACGAAACCATTGTGAACCACGATTTTCGTGCGGCGTAGGGCGCAAGTGATTTTCTCGCGTCCCACGTTCAGGTGTCGTTCCGCGTGCCGGACGACCACGAAATTGATATTTAGAAGACGGCCGCGCCTGCGCCATGCGCCGCCCGATCGGAGCGACAGAACCACATGGCCGAACAGGAACGCATTGCTCTGTTCATTGATGGAGCAAATCTCTACGCCACCGCCAAGGCGCTGAATTTCGACATCGACTACAAGAGGCTTTTGCGGGAGTTCCAGTCGAAAGGTCGACTGGTTCGCGCCTTCTACTACACGGCGCTGGTCGAGGATCAGGAATATTCGGCGATCCGGCCGCTGATCGACTGGCTGGACTACAACGGCTACAGCGTCGTCACGAAGCCCACGAAGGAATTCGTGGACTCGACTGGCCGCCGCAAGGTCAAGGGCAATATGGACATCGAACTCGCGGTCGACGCGATGGAAATGTCCGAGCACCTGGACCATATCGTCCTCTTCTCGGGCGACGGCGACTTCCGTTCGCTGGTCGAGGCGATCCAGCGCAAGGGCGTCCGCGTCTCGGTGGTCTCCACCATCACGACCCAGCCCCCGATGGTCGCCGACGAACTGCGCCGCCAGGCCGACGAATTCGTCGACATCGTCCAGCTCGTCTCCAAGATCGGCCGCGACCCCGGCGAGCGGATGGAGCGCATGCAACGCTACCAGGACCGCCGACAGACGGCCTCGGCCGGCGGCGGATTCGACGACCACAACGCCTGACTTGTTTTCCGCTCAGGCCTGCCCGCAGCGCGATTGTCCGCGCTGCGAGCGTCTCGTTGCCTATCGCCTGCAGGCGCGCGAGCGCGCGCCCGACTGGTTCAACGCGCCGGTGCCGCCCTTCGGCGCGCCAGACGCGCGGCTCCTGATCGTCGGCCTCGCGCCGGGCCTGCAAGGCGCCAACCGGACCGGACGCCCATTCACCGGCGACTACGCCGGCGACCT
>JAGRKN010000079.1:0-12821 GCA_020442275.1 Rhodoblastus sp.
CCTGCTCCTGCAGGAAATAGGCGGCATGGCTCTCGCGCTCGGCGAAGATCGCGACGAGCACGTTTGCGCCGGTCACCTCCTCGCGGCCTGAGGATTGCACGTGGATCACCGCGCGCTGGATGACTCGCTGGAAGCCGGCCGTCGGCTTGGCGTCGTCGCGCCCGTCGGTGACGAGATTGTCGAGTTCGGTGTCGATGTAGTCGCGCAGGGTCTTGCGCAGCGCGTTCAGATCGACCGAGCAGGCCCGCATGACCGCGGCGGCGTCCAGGTCGTCGATGAGGCTGAGCAGCAAGTGCTCGAGCGTCGCATATTCGTGGCGCCGTTCATTGGCGGCCTGAAGCGCCCGGTGAAGCGACTGCTCGAGATTGCGCGAAAAAGACGGCATGCCTCACCTCACTTCTTTTCCATGATGCATTGGAGCGGATGCTGATGTTTGCGCGCGTAGTCCATCACCTGCGTCACCTTGGTTTCGGCGACCTCGTAGGTGTAGATCCCGCATTCCCCGACGCCCTGCTGATGCACGTGCATCATGATGCGCCAGGCGTCCTCGCGGTTCTTCGCAAAATATTTCACCAGAACCGTCACAACGAACTCCATCGGCGTGTAGTCGTCGTTGAGCAGAAGCACCCGGTACATCGAAGGCTTGCGGGTCTGCGTCTTGGGACGCGTGATGACCTGCGTGCCCGAACCCGGCGGTCCATCGCCGTTGCGACGGTTGGGTGTGCTTGCCCGGATAACGCCTGCGCTCATCTGTCTCCCGTCAGCCCGTTCGGCAAGAACGGCGCCGAAACCGCCCGCTCCCGGACGTGCGGCGCATGCCGCATTCAGCGTCGATCTCCTCCATGCAGCAAATAGGCCAGATCCTCTCCGCCGCCAGTTCCGCCCGCGCGAGGTGAAACGCGCCGACGGACGATTCAGTCCAAGTCCCGATCTTTCTTCGCCAACGCGGCGAACGCAAGGCGCAGTTGAACGGCGCCTTACGAAATGCAAAAAGCCCGGCGCTGGGCCGGGCTTTCCAGATGGCGACCGAAGCCGCCGATTTCAATGCGGCGCGAAATTACTTCGCGGCGGCCTGGATCTTGGCGATCGCGCCTTCGACCGGCTTGAACGCTTCCTTGGCGACGGCCTGGTACATCTCGCCCATCTTGGTCGCCTGAGCGACGAAGCCCTCGTAGGAGGTCTTGGCGTAGTCCGTCTGGAGCGTGATCGCCTCGTCGAGCTTCTTCACGCCGACGAGCTTCTCGACCAGCGCCGAGCTGTCGGCGAAGGACTTCTTGGAATAGTCGGTCGCTTCGGTGGCGATCGCCTGCAGGCCCTTGGCGACTTCGCCCATGGCGGCGGAGGCGGCTTCGAACTGCTCTTTGCCGAACTTCTGGAACGCTTCGAAATCGTAAGCCATGTGATCCTCGAATTTTGCGCCCGCAACCGGGGGCGCGCGGGGACCCGAAACGGGCCCGTGACAACGCGCCCTTTTTATGTGCATCGCACAATAAATGTCAAGGAATCTTTTGCACTGCAAAATTCCTAAACTTTTCATGATTTAACCGGCGGGTAACCCAAACCTCCTAGCGTTCGAGCCTGTGTTTTCGCGGCAACGGCCAATGTGCCGCGAGCGGTCGAACAGTGTGCGAAGCGGAGCGTCGCATGGGGTTGCGTAGCGTTGTATCCAAGCGTCTGGGCCTGCTTGCCGCGGGCGCCGCGCTCGTTTTGGGCATGATGGCCGCTACTGCGCCGGCCGAAGCCCGCAGCCGCCATCGGCATTATTCCAAGCATCGCGTCCACGCGACCTGGCACGTCAAGCGCTACGTCCATGTCCGCAAGCGCCATGGCGTGCGCGCGCGCCGCGTCGCGGTCGTCCAGATGCCGGCCGAATATGTGATGGACGCCAATTCCGGCCGCGTGTTGCATGCGCACAACGAGAATGTCGAGCGCCACCCCGCCTCGCTGACCAAGGTCATGACCCTCTATTTGCTGTTCGAGCAGCTCGAGGCCGGTCGCTTCAAACTCGATTCCGAGATTCCGATTTCCGCCCATGCGGCGGCGCAGGCGCCCTCGAAGCTAGGCCTTCGCCCGGGCTCCTCGATCGAGGTAGAGGACGCGATCAAGTCGATCGTCACAAAGTCTGCCAACGATATCGCGGTCGCCATCGGCGAGGCCGTCGGCGGTTCGGAAGACCGTTTCGCCGAGATGATGACCCGCAGAGCCCACGCATTGGGCATGTCGCGCACCAATTATGCAAACGCCTCCGGCCTGCCGAACAGCGAGCAGGTCACAACCGCGCGCGATCAGGCCGTGCTGGCGAAGGCGATCCAGGAGCGTTTTCCTAAATATTACCGCTACTTCTCGACTCGCGTGTTCAATTTCGCCGGCCGTAGCATCCGCAACCACAACCACCTGCTCGGCCGCGTCGAGGGCGTGGACGGCATCAAGACCGGCTACACCGTCAAGGCCGGCTTCAACCTCATGACCTCCGCGCGCCGCGACGGCCACCACATTGTCGGCGTCGTGCTCGGCGGCCACACCGCCCGCGCCCGCGACGCCCGCATGGCCTCGCTGGTCGAAAACAACATCGATGACGGCGCCGTCGGCAGGACCGCGGTCGCGATGGTGGAAAAGACCGAGGAAGCCCGCCCGGTCATCCGCGAAGAGGTCCGCCCGATGCCGAAGGAGGAGCCGGTTCGCGTCGCCGCCGCCGAGCCCATGCGCCTGATGCCCCCGGCGCAGATCGAGAGCGTTCGCGCGCAGGCCGCTCCGGCCCGCGTCGAAGCTTACGCTCCGCGTCCGCAGCCCGTCCGCGCCGACGCTGGCGGCCTGTTCCTCGGCGTTCCCCCGGCCCCGATCCCGAATCGCACCGTTGCGGCCGAGCGCCCGCGCCCGGCCTATGTCTCGGGCGTCGCCCGCGTCGCCGAGGCGCCGGTCGATCGCCCGACAGAGAAAATCAAGCTGCGCGCCGTCGCCCGCACGCCCGCCGCCGCCGTCGCCTCCGCGACGCCCTCCTCCCTGCGCTGGGTGACCGGCGCGCAGCCTGCCCGCAAGGGCGAAAGCCGGGACTCGTCGAAGGAAACCGCGAAGGCCGGCCACAGCCAGGTCGCGAAGGCGCAGCCGAAGAAGGACGACGACGAGGAGACCACCGCCACCGTCGCCCGCACCGGCTGGATCATCCAGATCGGCGCCACCGACGACATCGCCAAGGCCAAGGAGCTTCTGTCGCGCGCCAAGGGCCACAGCCGCGCCGTCGCCAAGGCCCAGCCCTTCACCGAGAAGGTCAAGAAGGGCTCGGAAACCCTGTGGCGCGCCCGCTTCGCGGGCCTGCAGGAAAACGCCGCCGAAAGCGCCTGCCGCGAGCTGAAGCGCTCGGGCATGGCCTGTTTCGCGATGAAGAATTGATGCGCGCTGGCGCGGATCGAAAAGTTCGAGTTGGAGTCTCAGGAATGACGGCGCATCAGGACGTCCTTGGCTTCGTTGACCCGAGCCGCCAGGTTCGTAGACCCCCCCTGGTCGGGGTGCAGTTTCTTCATCAACGTCCGGTGCGCGCGCGAAATGTCCTCGCGGCTGGCTCCCTTGCGAAGGCCGAGCACCTCATACGCTTCATCCTCGGACATGGCGGCGTTGCGGGCCCGCGTGCGCGTGCCGCCGCCGCCCCCCGCGTCCTCGTATCCCTCTCCTGCCTGACGCCAGCCGGGAAACCGGCGATCGAGATAAGCCTCTAGCAGGCGCGCGCCATCGGGATCGTCGACGAGACACTGACGGTGGAGTTCCTCGCAGGCCGGCCGCGCCAGCGTGTCGAGCGAGCGCCCCTCCTGCGGCCCGACGAGAATGACGCCCGACATGGCGCCGGTGGCATGGTCCAGCTCCATCTCGATCATGGCCGAACGCACCCGCGAAACGCCCGGCCCTTTCGACCGAGCGAACGGCCACTCCTTCGGAAACCGCCCCTGCCCCAGGATCAGCGCGCCCAGCGCGGCGAACACGCCGGCGGCCGGGAAGGCGCCGCGCAACAGCAGCAGCAGGCCCGCGCCGATGGCCGAGGCGCCGCCGACGCCGCGTATCCAGCGCGCGATCACGGCCGGCGGCGTGCGCGCGAACAATTTCAGCAGCCAGTAGCCGCCGAATAAAATCGCCATCGCCAGGATCAGTTGCGGCACGTCAGCCTCGCTTGCCCATCTGCTCGATCAGCAGTTTGGCGTCCACATTGCCCTTTTTCGCCTGCGCTTCCAGCGCTGCAAAGCCCCCCGCCGCATAGGCGGCGGCCGCGCCGAGCAGCGAGGCGAGCTTCTTCGGTGCGCCGGCGTCGAAAGCTGCATAGGCGCCGCCCGTCAGCCGCGCGATCTCCTGAAAGGCCGCCGCCGCCTGCGCATCGCCGCCCTCGTGGAACATGAAGGCCTTGACGCCGCGCAGCGCCAGCTCGCCCGCGATCGCGCACAGCCGGTCGGCATTCTCCTCCATCGCGTCGCCGACGAAAACCAGCGCCCCGACCGGCGCGGCCTTCGCCTCGTCGCGCGCATGGCGCAGCACTTTTTCGATCTGCGTATTGCCGCCCCGGCAGTCGATCTTCGACATGACGGCGGCAAGCCCCACCCCCTGCGAGACGAAGCGCGAGGCGCGGCATTCGGCCAGCCCGCGAAAATAGACGAGCTGCACGTCGAGCCCGCCCAGCGCCTCGGCTTCCGTGAACATGCGCTGTTGCAGGCTCTGCGCCATGTCCCAGGTCGGCTGCCGGCTCATGGTCGCGTCGAGCGCGAAGATCAGCCGGCCCCTGCCCTCCGACGGCGCCGGAACCTTCGCGGCGCGCGAAAGAAAAGAATCGACCTCTACGCTCGCCTTGCGGGCGCTGTCGGGGAGCTGGCTCATGTCTCTGTTCCGCGTCGGCCGGAGCCCATAGATCGTATTCGTCGCCGCCGCGCGCAAGAGGCCGGTTCGGAACGCTCCGGAAAACTCGGACCCTCACGCTGAGGAGCTTGCCCTCGCGTCCGGCCTTTGGCCGGCGCAAGGATCAACTCCACAAGCGTCTCGAAACATGATCCGGCGTTTCGGGCCTCGGCCATGCTTCGAGACGGCGCCTTCAGCGCCTCCTCAGCATGAGGGTTTCTGGCGAACGGTCGCACCAACCGAAATTTTCCGATCACAACAAACCGAGTTCGCGCAATTCGCGCCGCAGCTCCTCGGGCATTTCGGCGATCGCGCCCGAGGACTTGCCGAGATCGGCCGGCGCGTCCTTGGCGGCGAGATAGCGCCAGCCCTGGAACGGCCGGCACGGGCGCGGATGCACGGGAACGACGTCGCCGCTCAGCACCAGCTCCGTCCGCCCGATTCCATCGGCGCCGACGACCGGGCGCAGGTCGAGCAGACGCTCGCGCGCCGCGACCTGCCCCTTGATGACCCAGTAGAGCGAGCCGCCGTCGAGCAATTCGTCCCGACGCTTCGGCGTCATCCGCGTCGTGTGGACATGCTCGGGCGTCTCCCCGCGCTTGCGCTGGATGGCCATGCGCTGCGCGATCCAGTGTTCGAGATCGGCGATGGACTCGGCGCCGACGCAGAGTTTGAGGAGGTGGAGGGGCATGATCTATTTAACCGAACGGAGGCGTTCCGTAACGTCGACCACCCCCACCTCGTTCCAGACCGCGTCTCGAAGGAGAAACTTGTGGCTGTTCGTGTGTTCGATGAACTCAGCGTTCTTCCGGACAACTGCCGCCGAAATCAATGCAGCGCGCCTAACCGTGTAGTCGTCATTGAACAAAACCGCAGCCAGCACATCAAAGCCGTCTAGGTCGCGGATCGCAGACATTTGCCGCGATTTGTTTCGCGTGTGCAGCCGCCGGCCCTTGATCTGATAACGACGGCCTTCGCTATCTCTAGCGTCCACGGACTTGGCAGAATTGTTCTCCTGCTTCCATCCGAAGGCAGCGCAAAAGAGGTATTCTGCGAGATCACCTGTAGGGTTGTTGGCCGAACGAACTACGCCACGATTGCGCAACTCCTCCAATATTTCAGCATGCAGAACCAGCAATTCGGCAAGTGATTTCGCGGTCAGTTCGCTCATAACACTCTCAGAAAAGCCCCTACCCCCGCCCCACGAACGGCATCTTGGTCGCCATGATCGTCATGAACAGCACGTTGGATTCCAGCGGCAGGCTGGCCATGTGCACGACGGCGTTCGCGACATGCTCGGGGTCCATCACCGCCTCCGGCGCGATCTGGCCGTTCGCCTGCGGCACGCCGGCCTTCATGCGGCCGCCCATGTCGGTGTCGGCATTGCCTATGTCGATCTGCCCGCAGGCGATGTTGTATTTGCGGCCGTCGAGCGCGGTCGATTTTGTCAGGCCCGTCATCGCATGTTTGGTCGACGTGTAGGGCGCGGTGTTCGGGCGCGGCGCATGCGCCGAGATCGAACCGTTGTTGATGATGCGTCCGCCGATCGGGTTCTGGTCGCGCATGATGCGAAAAGCGTGCTGGGTGCACAGGAACGGCCCTGTGAGATTGGTGTCCACCACCGCCTGCCACTGCTCGTAGGTGAGATCCTCGAGATTGATGCCCGGCGCGCCGATGCCGGCATTGTTGAAGAGAAGATGCAGGTGGCCGAACTCGGCCATGACGGCGTCGAACAAAGCCTTCACCGAATCCGGCTTGCCGACGTCGCAGACAACGCCGATCGCCCGCGCGCCATGCGTGCGCGCCTCGGCGGCGACTTGGTCCAGCAGATCCTTGCGGCGGCCGGTGACGACGACATCCCACCCAGCCTTCGCCAACGCGATGGCCGAAGCCTTGCCGATGCCGGCCGAGCCGCCAGTGATGAGAGCGACCTTGCGTTGCGTCATGCTTCCTCCAGATATTTCTTCAGGCCGGCTGTGGTTCGAACCGCGGTATCCGCCACGTCTCGCTCGCCGCGCCCGCCATCCATTTCTTCCACGCGGGCGTCGCCATGATCGTGTCCATATAGGCGCGCGTCGCGGCCGAAAGCTTCGGCTGGTAGACGTCGAAGCGGCAGACGACCGGCGCATACATGGCGTCGGCGGCGGAAAATGCGCCGAACAGGAACGGCCCCGCTTGCCCAAATTTCTCGCGCGAAAAAGCCCACATGGCTTCGATGCGCGAAATGTCGGCCAGCGTCTCGGTTGAAAAATCGAGCGGCCCCTTCGCGCGATGCACGACCATGCCGCACTGCTGGCGCAAAGCCTGAAATGACGAATGCATTTCGGCGCTCATCGAGCGCGCCAGCGCGCGCGCTTTTCCATCGCGCGGCCAGATCGCGCGATCCGGAAATTTCTCCGCCACATATTCGCAGATCGAAAGCGAATCCCAGACCGTCACATCGCCGTCGATCAGCGTCGGGACCTTGCCCGACGGCGTGTACCTCAGGATTTGTTCCTTCGATCCCTCGACATAGAGCGGGATGACGACTTCCGAAAACGGAATGCCGAAGGCCTCGAGCAGCATCCACGGCCGCATCGACCAGGACGAATAACTCTTGTTGCCGATGACGAGCGTGAGCGCCACCTCAGCCGCCCTTGCGCGCCTTGGGAACCCAGGCTTCCGTCGGTCCGCCGGCCTTCTTCCAGGCGCCGTAGCCGCCTTCGATATGGGCGACGGGCTTCAGGCCCATCTTGTGCGCCGTATGCGCGGCGAGCGCCGAGCGCAGGCCACCGGCGCAGAAGAACACGAATTTCTTGTCTTCCTGGAATTGCGGCTTGGCGTAGGGGCTGGCGGGATCGATCCAGAATTCCAGCATGCCGCGCGTGCAATGGAACGTGCCGGGAATATGGCCGTCGCGCTCCATCTCGCGCGGATCGCGCAGGTCCACGATCGTCACGTCGTCGCGCCCGTGCAACGCGATCGCCTGCTCCACCGTCAGCGTCTCGATCTCCGCGTTCGCCTCGTCGATCAACTTCTTGATTCCGACCGTGATCTCTTGCGCCATGGGGTCCTCCTGCCACAGATAGAGGGGAGCGCGCGGCAAAAATCAACTGCGCGGCGGGCCTGCCAGACCGGACTTCTCGACATGCTCTCCTACACGGCGGACGCCGCCGCCCTCCTCGCCTTTCTCGTCGCCTGGATGGGGTATGGCCGCTACATAAAGTTCCGGCATCGCCAAGACCCCGGCCTCAACGCGCTGATGAACGCGCAGCGCGAGGTCTGGATGAACGAAATGGCGCGCCGCGAGGTGCGTATCGTCGACACCGCCATCACCTCGACACTGCAGAACGGCACTGCCTTCTTCGCCTCGGCCTCGCTGATCGCCATCGGCGGCGCGGCGACCGTCTTGCGCTCGACCGACGACGTCGTGCGCCTGTTCGCGGAACTCCCGTTCGCCCCGTCGATTTCGCGCGGGCTCTGGGAAATGAAGACGATCGGCCTGATGGCGATCTATGGCTATGCCTTCTTCAAGTTCGGCTGGTCCTACCGGCTCTACAATTATTCCGCGATCCTGATCGGCGCGACGCCGCCGGCGACCTCGCCGGATACGCTAGCGCGTGAGAAAGCGGCGCGTCGCGCGGCTGGAATGAACACGGTCGCCGGCCGGCATTTCGCCGATGGCCAGCGCGCCCTGTTCTTCTCCTTCGCCTATCTCGGCTGGTTTCTCGGGCCCTGGGTCTTCCTGCTGACGACGGCGCTCATCATGATCGTCATCTACCGCCGCCAGTTCCATTCCGATGCCCTCGACGCGCTGACGCTGGGCGGCGAGGACCCGCCGCCAGCTTGACGGCGCTCCGGTCGGCGCGCATCACGCCTCATGCCAGACAGACAAGATTCGAACGCCGACGCCGACATCGTCGCCGCAGCCGTCTTCGCCGAAATATCGTCACGCGGCGCGGCCAAGACCATTTCGCCGGAGGACGCCGCCAAGCGCATCGCGACCGAGCGCGGCGAGGATGAGCTCGGCTGGCGCAAATGGCTGCCGCGCGTGCGTGGCGTCGCCAAGGGGCTGGCCCGCGAAGGCCGCCTCGTGATCTATCGCAAAGGCAAGCCTGCCGATCCCGACGACGTGAAGGGCGTGATCCGCCTGGGGCTGCCGAGAAGCGACTGAGTCACGGTCCAGGAAACAGCGCCGACGTCTTGCCGCTGAGCCAGTAGGACACCAGCCCGATCCATTCGTGCGTCGCGGCCTGCAATCCTCGAGACGTGTCTGCTGGCTTGCGCAAGCCGACGAAATCGCCGGCCACCCCGCCGGTCTGATAGTCGACGGGATAGGGTATAACGTCGAAGCCGATCTTGCGAAAAATGCCGACCGAACGCGGCATGTGCATGGCCGATGTCACCAGCAGCCAGCGCTCGCCGGGCTTGGGCCGCGCCAGTTCCCGGGTGAAGACGGCGTTCTCCCAGGTGTCGCGCGACTTGTCCTCGAAACTCATGCGATCGTCGGGCACGCCGAGCGATTTCCAGAGCATGCGCGCGACGTCGGACTCGGTCCAGGCCGCCGGCGTCAGGCGCCCGCTGCCGCCCGAAAATATCAGCCGCGCATCGGGAAAGCGGCGCATCAGCGCGACGGGCTCGGTCAACCGTTCCGCCGCATCGTTCAGCGCCGGCATCTTTCGCGCCCGCGTGACGCCCTCGTCCATGGCGCCGCCGAGCACGATGATGCCCGTCGGCGCGACCGTGAGATCGGGCTGCGGAAACCGGTCCTCCAGCGGGCGCACGAGGAAGGAAGAGATCGGCGTGATCGCGAAGACGAGGACGACAACCGCCATCACGGTCGTGACGATGCGACCCGCGCGGTTCCAGCGCGTCCACAGGAGCGCGACGCCGACGATCAGCAATTCGTAGAAGATCTGCGGGGCTTCCGCCATGACGCCGAGCGTTTTGGCGATCAGGAAGAACATGAAGGCTCCATGTCCGGCGCACCGCCGCAGGTCGCGGGCGGCGCGACCGATTCAAATATCGATGCAACTATCAATGCAGCGCCGCGCCGCGGGCCGTGAGACCGGATCGGGCTACGAGCGCACGCATTCCCGCTGTCGGCATCAATTGCTGGCGAGCCAGGTCTGCCATTCCTTCGGCGAGCCGTGGAACACGTTGCGATCGACCTTGCCCGCGATGCCGGGCACGGCGCCGTCCGACTGATACTGCCAGAAATGCCACTTGCGCGAGCCGTAGCGGACATGCGGACGATGCTTGGTCGAGCGCACCCAGATCGGATATTCGGTCAGCGCCCCGTTGGCCAGGATCGCCTCGTAGAAATCGACCGTCGTGTAGATGATCGGCCGCTTGCCGTAGTAGCGCTCCATCTCCTGAAGCATCAGCTTCATCTCGGGGATCGCCTGCTCCGGATAGATGGTGCGCTTGCAGGTGCGCGAAGTCGGCGTCGCCTCCACGTCCAGCACCGGCGGCAGGGCGTCCGCTTCGCGCGGCACGTTGGACTTGAACCAGGCCATCTCCTCCTGCCAGGAACGGCACCAGTACACGAAATGATAGGCGCCGCGCGGCACGCCGGCGGCCTTCGCGCCGGCCCAGTTTTCGCGGAATTTTGAATCGACGTGGTCCGCGCCTTCGGTCGCCTTGATCCAGGCGAATTGCACGTCGGAATTGGCGACCGCCTGCCAGTCGATATTGCCCTGGTACTTCGAGACGTCGATGCCGTGGATCTGGAAATCGCGGCTGTGATCCAACGCCTCGCTCGGCTTCACCGCATGGGTCGGCGCATAGGACACGGCCGACGTTCGGAAGCGCGACTTGCCGGACAGCTGGGAATCCACGCCAGAGCCGCAGCCCGCGAGCGCGACGGCGAAGGCAAGAGCCGCAACCACACGCGGCAGGCGGAGATCGATGGTACGCATCATCGGCGCAAATTATCCCTCACGGGGTAACGAGTCGTTAATGCGCGGTCCCCGGAGGAATCTCCGCCGGGCCGAACAAGTCATTTTAGCCCGAAATACAGCGTCGCGAAGCTCAAAAACGAGAAATACCCCACGATATCCGTGACCGTGGTCACGAAGGAGCCGGAGGAGACCGCCGGGTCGATCTCGAACCGCTCCAGCGTGAGCGGCACCAGAATGCCGCCGAAGGCCGCCGCGATCAGGTTGGTGAGCATGGCCGCCGCGATCACGAAGCCGAGCGCCGGCAGGCCGAACCAGAGCGCGGCGCCGATGCCGGTCAGGACGCCGAAGGCGAGGCCATTGAGCGCGCCCACCAGAAATTCGCGGAAAATGATCTTCATGGCGTTGGCGCGCGACATTTCTCGCGTCGCCAGCGCCCGCACCGCCACGGTCATGGTCTGGGTTGCGGCGTTGCCGCCCTGGCTGGCGACGATGGGAGCGAGAATGGCCAGCGCCACCATTTTCTCCAGCTCGCCCTGGAACAGGCCGAGCACGGACGAGGCCAAGAAGGCGGTCAGCAGATTGACGAACAGCCAGACGAAGCGCCCGCGCGCGACCGAAAAGATCGGATCGCTCAGTTCCTCGCGCCGGTTGACGCCGCCCAGCGCCTTGATGTCCTCGTCGGCGGCTTCCTGAATGACGTCGACGATGTCGTCGATGGTGATGACGCCCACCAGCCTGTCGGCGTCGTCGACGACGGGCGCGGAAACGATGTTGTAGCGCTCGAACATGCGCGCCACTTCTTCCTCGTCCTCGGTCACGCGGACATGGCGGCGGTCCTGCATGATCGCGTCGAGCGGCGTCGAGCGCGGCGTACGGGCGAGCTTGTCGAGAAAGACGTTGCCGAGCAGGCGATGGCCGGGGTCGACGACGAAAATCTCGAAGAAATTGTCGGGCAGTTCGTCTTGGTCGCCCTCGCGCAGATGATCGAGCGCCTGCCCCGCCGTCCAGAAGGGCGGCGCGGCGACCAGCGTCGTCTGCATCAGGCGCCCCGCCGATTTTTCGGGGTAGTCGAGCGACCGGCGCAGCGCGGTCCGCTCGACGGCCGGCATGGCCTGCAGAATCTCTTCCCGATCGGAACGGTCGAGGTCTTCGAGCAGCGCCACCGCGTCGTCGTGCTCGAGTTCGCTGACGCCCTCGGCAACCGTCTCGGTCGGCAGTTCCTCGAGAATCTCGTCGCGGACGTGCTCGGGAACCTCCGTCAGCGCGGCGAAGTCGAAGGCGTCGCCCAGCAGTTCGACGAGGCGCGGCCGGCTGTCCGCATCGAGCGCCTCGATGAGGTCGCCCAGGTCGGCTTCGTGCATCTCGCCGGCGAGCGCGAGCAGTTTTTCCGTATCCGAGCCGGCGATAGCCTCTTCCACCGAGGCGACGAATTCGGCGCGCAGGGCGCCGTCCTCGTCGCGGAACGGCCACGCAGCGTTCTCGCCTCTGGTCTTTTCGGAAGCATCGGCCATGGGTCACCGCAACGCGCGAGATTTCGCGGCGCCACTTAGACCAGATTCGGCGGGACTGGCGATTGTTTTCGAGCTGGCCCCGCGCGCCGGCAGGATTTCAGTAGTCGCCGCTGCCGACCAGCGGATGGATTCCGCCGAGATCGGGCTTGCCGCGCCGCGCCTTGCGCGCCCTGGCCTTCGGCCGGGCCTTGGCTGGCGCCCGTTTCTTGGCGACCGCTATGATCGCCACGTTCGCCGGCGAAACCGCTGGCATGGGCGCCTTGGCCGAAGGCATGGCGATCGCGGCGGGCGTCGCCGCCGACAGGCTCAAAGCAACTGCAAAAATCAGACGCATGAAATGAACCCTCGGCCCCGAGAGCGCCGCGCCAGAAACCTGGCACGCGCGCCACGCCCGGGGCAAGCCTCACGCGCGCGCGGTCGGCCGGCTGGTGACGAGGTCGAACCAGCGCGTCAGGTTGGTCAGATCGTCCGGGATTTTCGAGCCCGTCCCCTTGCCCATCACGAGCGCGCATTGCGCGGTAATGTCGGCGACGGTGTAATGGTCGCCGGCGATATAGGG
>JAGRKN010000079.1:13011-15487 GCA_020442275.1 Rhodoblastus sp.
GCGCGCGTTCCAGCGTCGTAGTCCCGAACAGCGGCGGCTCGGGATGCAATTCCTCGAAATAGCGGCAGATGGCGATGGATTCGGCCAGATGCGTGCCGTCGTCGAGTTCCAGCACCGGCATCAGGCCCATCGGATTGATGGCGAGATAGGTCTGGGCCTTGTTCTCACCCTTCATCATATCGACGAATTCGGACGGGATCGAAATGCCTTTCTCCGCGAGAAATATGCGGACACGGCGTGGATTGAGACCGTTCTTGAGATCGTAGAGCTTCATGCGTTTCCCCTTGTGGCGGGGAGAATGCGTTACCGCCCGGGCTACTTCAATGGCAGATATATGTCGGTGATCAGATCCTTGGGCGCGGCGTCCATCGGCGTGTTGATATAGATTTCGTAGCACGGCCGGTCGGCCGCCTCGCGGCCCGAGCCCGGCAGCCAGACGCCGAAAAGCCAGTCATAGGCCGCGCCGAGTTCCGCATAGGGGCCGCGATGGCGCAGCACCGCGTGCTCGCCCGCCATGAGATCGAGCTTCTCCAGCGGCGGTTCGATCGGCGTTTCCGGCCCGACCGAGCGACCGGCGAGCGACCGGCAATTTTCCGGCGGCGTGATCGCGGCTTCGTCGAAATAGACCGCGACATTGTGCTGGCCAGGGCCATACAGCCCACGCGTCGTGATCAGGTTGTGCAATTGATCGAAGGCGCGGCCGATCTCCATGTAGGGCCCGCGATGCGGGATGCCGGCGACGGTCAGCGCCGGCGCCTGGCGGATGTGGATCTCGCGCATGACATGTCCTTTCGATGGCTGATTGTCCTTGTTTTCCGCGTAGCCGCCCTCGCGCCGATAGCGCGCCGGCGGCATGCCGAATTGTTCCTTGAAGACACGGGAGAAGGCGGCGGCGCTGTCGTATTTCGCGCGCGCCGCGATCCGTTCGACCGGCAGGGTCGTCTGCTTCAGCTCATAGGCCGCCCTGTGCAGCCGCAGCCGCCGCACCGTCGCGAACACGGTCTCGCCGTGCAGCGCATGATAGATGCGATGCCAGTGGTGCGGCGAGAGACAAGCGACCTCGGCCAGCCGCGCGAAATCCAGATCCTCGTCGAGATGATCGTAGATGTGGTCTCGCACGCGGCCGAGCCGCGCATCGTAGTCGCCTCTGGTCAGGCCCTTCGCCATGTCCGCTTCTCCAGTAACGAGACGCTAGCAAAGGCCGGCTTGATAAATCTTGCGAAGTTTTTTCAATCGAGATCGCGCGCGATTTCCGCGCCCGCATTGTCGGGCGCGAGCCAGCGAAAATTCGGCAATTGGTGTCGGGCGAAGGTGAACTGCCGCTTGGCGTAGGCGCGTGTGTCCGCCTGCCCCCGCGCGATCGCCTCCTGCAGCGTGATTTCGTCGCGCAAAAACGCCATCAGGGCCGGCGCGCCATGCGCGCGCATGATCGGCAGCGCCGGATCGAGATTGCGCGCCGCGAGCCGCGCGACTTCCTCGAGCGCGCCATTCTCGATCATTGTCAGGAACCTCCCGTCGATCGCCGCACGCACGACATCGCGTTCCGGCGCGAGAAAGAACCCACGCCACGATCCCTCGGCCAGGATCGGCGCAGTGCGCGCGCCTTGGAAGTCGGCGAGCGGCTTTCCGGTGGCCTCCAGCACTTCGAGCGCGCGAAGAATGCGCTGCGGATCGGTCGGCCTGAGCCGCGCCGCCGTCTGGGGATCGCGCGCGGCCAGCCGCGCGTGGAGCTCGGCCGGCGCGACGCCCTCGGCCTGCGCCCGCACCCAAGCCCGAACATCGTCCGGCGTGCGCGGAATGTCCGACAGGCCCTGCGTAACCGCCTTGAAATACATGCCGGTGCCGCCGACGACGATCGCAGGCCGCCCTGCCCGCTCCAGCTCCGCCATCAGATTGGAAAAATCGTCGAGCCATCGCCCGACCGAATAATTCACGGCGCCATCGACGTGGCCGTACAGCCGGTGCTCGGCCGCGGCCTCGTCGGCCAGCGTCGGCCGCGCGGTCAGGACGCGCAGGTCCGCATAGACCTGCATGGAATCGGCGTTGACGACGACGCCGCCCGTCTGGCGCGCAAGCCCCAAGGCGACGGCGGACTTGCCGCTCGCCGTCGGGCCTGCGATGAGGATGGCGCGAATCCGCCCCATTCGAGTTTCCGTTCGATCGACCTATGTCCAGAACCCTTTCTCACGTCGCCACGCTCGTCTGCAATCCGCGGACGCCGATCCTGACCGAGGCGCTTGGCCAGCGCGCCCGCGCCGCGCTCGCCAATGCGGCGCCGGTCGAATGGCTCGATGCGGAAATCGCCGCCGACATCGCCTTCGCGCCGGAAGACGGATTCGAGATCGTCGAGATCGAGACGACGTTGCGCGCGGCGCTCGACCATGCGCCGGTCGACATCATCGTCCAGCCGCTGGAGGGCCGGCGCAAGAAGCTGTTCGTCGCCGACATGGATTCGACCATCATCGGCCAGGAATGC
>JAGRKN010000079.1:15503-22687 GCA_020442275.1 Rhodoblastus sp.
TCGGCCTGAAAACCCATGTCGCCGCCATCACCGAGCGCGCCATGCGCGGCGAGATCGCCTTCGAGCCGGCGCTGCGCGAGCGTGTGGCGCTGCTCGCCGGCCTCGCGGCCGACGTGCCGGACAAGGTGATCGCCGAACGCATCACCATCACATCAGGCGCGAAAGCTCTGGTGCGTACGATGCGCGCGCATGGCGCCTATACGGCGCTGGTGTCGGGCGGCTTCACGGTCTTCACCAGCAGGATCGCGGCAGCGGTCGGCTTCGACGAGAATCGCGCCAATCGCCTGGTCGTCGAGAACGACAAGTTCGCGGGCCGCGTGGAAGAACCGATCCTCGGCGCCGAGGCCAAGCTGTCGTCGATCATCGAAATGCGCGACGCACGGGGCCTGTCGAAACACGAGACGCTCGCCGCAGGCGACGGCGCCAACGATCTGCCGATGCTGCGCGAGGCCGGCCTCGGCGCGGCATTCCGCGCCAAGCCTGCAGTCGCCGCGGCGGCCGATGCGCGCATCGATCACGCGGATCTCACCGCGCTGCTCTACGCGCAAGGCTTTTCACGCGCCGAATTCGTGGAGTAATCGGACCGCGAGTCGTCAGGCTCGCATTCATCCGTAAAAAGCGAGCCTGAAGGCTCGCAGTCCATTTCTTCCCGCCGTCCGCCATCCTCCGGCTATAGTCGCAAGGCTGAATCGCCAGCCGGAGCACAGATGGACGCGGAATTTCACTGGGAAACCTGGCGTCAGCCGTTGATCTTCCTGATCACGGCGGGCGTCGTCGTGCCCTTGTTCCGGCGATTGCGCATCAGCCCCGTGCTCGGCTTCCTCATCGCCGGCGCTATACTCGGTCCCTTCGGCGCGGGACGTCTGGCGCAGGCTTATCCGTGGTTCGCGCATGTGACGATCGGCGGCGGCGCGGGCGCAGCGCAACTCGCCGAACTCGGCGTTGTCTTCCTGCTCTTCATGATCGGTCTCGAACTGTCATGGGACCGTCTCATGCGCATGCGCCGCCTCGTCTTCGGCCTCGGCGCGGCGCAGGTCGTCGTCACGACGGCCCTGCTCACGTTGCAGGTCGGCGCCTGGCTCGAGCTCGGACCGGGTCGCGCCCTGCTTTGCGCGGCCGCGCTGTCGATGTCCTCGACCGCGATCGTCCTGTCAGTGCTGTCGGAACGCAAGCGCCTCAATCGCGCGGCCGGCCGCGCCGCTTTTTCTGTGCTGCTGTTCCAGGACCTCATGGTCGCGCCGCTCCTGTTCATGGTGCCGCTGCTCGACGCCAAGAGCGGCCCTCTCGACAGCGCTCAGCTTTTCTGGACCTGGGCTCCTGCTGTCGTCGCGCTTTTCGTGCTGGTCGCCGGCGGGCGGCTGTTGCTGCGTCCCCTGTTTCAACTGGTCGCGGCCGCGGGCTCGACGGAACTCTTCATGGCCGCCTGCCTGCTCGTCGTCGTCGGCGCGAGCGTGGCGAGCGGAGCCTCCGGTCTGTCGATGGGCCTCGGCGCCTTCATCGCCGGCCTGCTGCTCGCTGAAACCGAATTCCGGCGCGAGATCGAGGTGACGATCGCGCCCTTTCAAGGGCTGCTGCTCGGCCTGTTCTTCCTCTCGACCGGCGCGCATCTCGATTTCGCGCGCGTCGTGGAAGCGCCGCTCGTCATCCTCGGCTTCGCGCTCGGTCTCGTGGTCGTCAAGGCCGCCATTCTCTATGTGCTCGCGCGCGCTTTCCGGCTGGCCGCGCCCGTGGCGCGCGAAATGTCGCTGCTGCTCGCGCCCGGCGGCGAATTCGCCTTCCTGATGATCGGCGCAGCCATTGCGGCGAAGATCATTCCGGATCAGGCCGGCGGCGATCTCCTGCTGGTCGTCACGCTGACCATGACCGCGATCCCGCTGCTCGGCGCGATCGGCGCCCGCGCGCCGAAATCCCGCGCCAGCGAAGAGGCGGAATTCGCCCATCTCGCGCCAGCCTCCAGCGTTGCGGATCAGCGTGTCGTCATCGTCGGCTACGGCCGCGTCGGACGGCTCGTCTCGGACATGCTGAAGCGTCACGACATCCCCTTTGTCGCAGTCGACGGCACGCCGCAGCTCGTGGCGAAAGCCCGCGCCGACGGCGTCGAGGTCTATTGGGGCGACGCCACGCGCCCCGAATTTCTCGAACGCGTCGGTCTCGCCGGCGCCCGCGCGCTCGTGGTCACCATGGACGCCCCGCCGGCGGTCGAGAAGGTCGTCACATTGGCGCATGCGGCGCGGCCTGAACTCACCATCGTCGCCCGCGCGCGCGATGCCGTGCACGCGACGCACCTTTACGAACTCGGCGTGACCGACGCGATCCCCGAGACGATCGAGGCGAGCCTCCAGCTGGCCGAAGCCGTGCTCGTCGACATCGGCGTGCCCATGGGCTTCGTCATCGCCTCCATCCACGAGAAGCGCGACGAATATCGAAAGTTCCTGCAGCCGCACGGCGACCGACGCAAGGAAACGCGCGGAATCAAAATGTCCAAGCGCGTGCGCGACATGAACAAGGCAAAGCCAGAAAAAACGGGAGGCACGGCATGATGGCGACGAAGATCGAGATGCGCGAATTCAGGACGCCGCTGCCCAATGCCGGCCTGAACGTTTTCATGCGCAACAAGCGCCGGGCCGACGTCGCCTCCTTCGGGCCCGAACGCACGCTGCTGATGGTGCATGGCGCGACCTATCCGGCGAGCGTCGCCTTCGACCTTCCCATCGAAGGCGCTTCGTGGATGGATCATCTGGCGAATGCGGGCTTCGATGTCTGGGTGATGGACCTGCCCGGCTACGGTCGCTCGGATCGCCCGAAGGAACTGGAGGGACCCGCCGAGGCGGCGGGCCCGGTCGTCACGACGGATACGGCGATCCTTGCCGTGAGCGCCGTCGTCGAGTTCATCTGCGCGCGAAACGGGCTCGACAGGCTCAACTTGCTCGGCTGGTCCTGGGGCACCGCCATCATGGCCGGCTACACGCAGGATCATCTCGCCCGCGTGAACAAGCTGACGCTTTTCGCGCCGCTCTGGCTGATCAAGGGAACGCCGACGATCGGCGATCCCTCCGGCAAGCTCGGCGCATGGCGCGGCATAACACGCGAGTCCGCCCGGCAGCGCTGGCTCGCGGGCGCGCCTGAAGATGCGCGCGCGGCGTTGATCCCACCCGGCGTATTCGACGCCTTCTGGCAGGCCGCGCAGGCCACCGACCCGCAAGGCGCCGCGATGAACCCGCCGGTTCTGCGCGCGCCGAACGGCGTGGTCTTCGACGCCGGCCGCTACTGGATGAAGGAAACGCCGAGTTGGGATCCCTCGCGGATCGAATGCCCGGTGCTGATCGTGATCGGCGAATGGGACGCCGACACGCCGCCCTCCATGGCCAACAGGATCTTTCCGCTTCTCACGCGCGCGAAATCGAAGAAGCTCGTCCTGCTCGGACGCGGCACGCATTCGATGGCGCTCGAAAACGAGCGCCATGCCCTGTTCGCGGAAGTTCTGCGGTTTCTGGATGCCTGAGTTCCTTCTCCCGTTTGCGGGAGAAGGACACGACGATCAGTCGATCGTCACCGGCACGAAGCGCACTTCGCCGGCCGCGTTGGCGACAAGCAGCAGCGCCGACTTCTTGCCGTCTTTCTTCAGGCCCTTGAGAACGTCCTGAACATCCGACGGGTTGCTCACGGCCTTCTGGTTGATCTCGACGATCACCTCGCCGGCCTGCAGGCGCTTTTCGGCCGCGTTCGACGATGGGTCGACACGCGTGATCACGACGCCGGACTTCACGCTGTCCTTGATCTGGTACTTCGCGCGCAGGCTGTCGCCGAGCGTGGCGAAATCCATCCCGAGCGCCGACTTGACCGCGTTCTCGTTCGTATCGCTGTCGCGCCGGCCGGTTTCGCTCTTGGCCTGCTTCTCGCCATCCTCGAGGCGGCCGAGCTTCACGCTCTTGGTCTGCTCCTTGCCATCGCGCACGATCACGACGTCGACGTCCTTGCCGATCGGCGTTCCCGCGACGATCTTCGGCAGGTCGCGTGATTGATCCACCGTCTTGCCGTCGAACTTCACGATGACGTCGCCGGCCTTGAAGCCCGCGGGCTTGGCGGGGCCCTTGTCGTCGACGCCGGCGATCAGCGCGCCGCGCGCCTTGCCGAGCCCAAGCGACTCCGCGATGGAATCGTCCACGTTCTGTATGCGCACGCCGAGCCATCCGCGCCGCGTCTCGCCGAACTTCTGCAATTGCTCGATGATCGGCACGACCGTGTTCGCTGGCGTCGCGAAGCCGATGCCGATCGAACCGCCCGAGGGCGACAGGATCGCCGTGTTGATGCCGATCACGTCGCCGTCCATGTTGAACAGCGGGCCGCCGGAATTGCCCTTGTTGATGGCCGCGTCGGTCTGGATGTAATTGTCGTAGGGACCGCTGTCGATGTTGCGGTTGCGCGCGGACACGATGCCCGCCGTGACCGAACCGCCGAGCCCGAAGGGATTGCCGACCGCCAGCACCCAGTCGCCGACGCGCGCCTTGTCGCTGTCGGCGAATTTGACCGCGGCCAGAGGCTTGTCGGGCTTCACGCGCAGCACCGCGACATCGACCTTCGCGTCCTTTCCGAGAACTTCCGCCTTGAGCTTCTGACCGTTGGTGAAGATGACGAAGACCTCATTGGCGTCGGCGATCACGTGATTGTTGGTGATGACGATGCCCGACGCGTCGATGACGAAGCCGGAGCCGAGCGAATTCGACCTGCGCTGGCGCGGCGCTTCCTGGCCCTGCTGTCCACGGCGCTTGAAGAATTCCTCGAACAGATCGTCGAACGGCGTGCCCGGCTGGAACTGCGGACCGCCGCCGCGCTTGGTCTCGACCGTCTGGGTCGCGGAAATGTTCACGACCGCGCCGCTGACCTGCGCGGCGAGGTCGGCGAAGGAATCGGGCGCGCCACGCGCGAAAGCCGGCGTGACCGGCGGCGCGAATGTCGCCGCGCCCCCCAGAGCCAGCGCCAGCGCGAGGCCGGCCGCCGCCACCGGACGCGTCAGACGACGCGTCGAAACAACCTTCGACATGTTCAACTCCCGAATTCAGCCCGCTTTCGCGGGAAAGTCAGTGCGAATCGCGGCGAAACCAAGACGTCGCCGCGCAAGCCCGCGGCGCCTATTTGCCCGCGGGATTGCCGAAATATTTGAAGAAGTCCGAGCCCGGCGATGTGACGAAACGCGTATCGCCCGACTTGAACGACTGATCGTAGGCCTGCATCGAGCGATAGAAGGCGAAGAAGTCCGGGTCCTTGCCGAAGGCGTCGGCGAAGACCTGGTTGCGTTCCGCATCGCCCGCGCCGCGGATCGTGTCGGCCTGCTGCTGCGCCTCCGCCTTGAGGACGATGGCGTCGCGGTCGGCCCTGGACGTGATCTTCTGGTACTGCTCGTTGCCCTGCGCGCGGAACTCGTTGGCTTCGCGCTTGCGCTCGGACTGCATGCGGCTGAACACCTTCTCCGAGATTTCGCGCGGCAGGTCGGCGCGGCGCAGGCGCGCGTCGACGATGGCTATGCCGTAGTTCTTGCTCTCGTTGTTGACCTGTTCCTTGATCTTGCCCATCAGCGCCGCGCGATCGTCGCGCACGATCTGGGTCTGCGTGGCTTCGCCCAGCACGCGGCGAACGGCCGAATTCAGGATGGACGCCAGAAAGTTGTTGGCCGCGCGGACGCTGCCCGCCGCCTGGTAGAAGCGCAGCGCATCGACGATGCGGTAGCGCACGAAGGCGTCGACATCGATACGCTGATTATCGGCCGCGATGATTTCCTGACGCGGCGCCTCGAGATCGAGAATGCGATTGTCGATGCGCACCACGGTCTCGATCAGCGGGATCTTGAAGTGCAGGCCGGGCTCGGTGATGAGGCCACGCCCCGCGACCGGCGCGCCGAAGCGCAGGACGAGCGCCTGCTGGGTCTGCGCGACCTGGAACATCGCGCCAGAAGCTGCAGCGAGAATCGCGAGGCCGATGATCGCGAGAACAAATCCGAGAGACGATTTCATTTCGCGCCTCCCGCGGCGGCATTGCCCTTGTTGAGTTCGCCGAGCGGCAGATACGGCACGACGCCTTGCCCCGCGCCCTTGTCGATGATCACCTTGTCGACACCGCCGAACACGCGCTCCATCGTTTCGATGTAAAGACGTTCGCGCGTGATTTGCGGCGCCTTCTTGTATTGCTCATAGATCTGGTCGAAGCGCGAGGCCTGACCCTTGGCTTCGGCCACAGTCTGCTCCTTGTAGGCCTCGGCTTCCTGCAGAATGCGCGCCGCCTGGCCGCGTGCTTCCGGCACCACCTTGTTGGCGTAGCCTTCGGCCTCGTTCTTCAGGCGGTCGCGGTCCTGCTGCGCCGCCGTCACGTCGCGGAACGCGGAAATGACGGAGGCCGGCGGATCGACCGACAGCAATTGCACCTGCACGATCTTCACGCCTGCCTTGTAGCCGTCGAGCACGCGCTGCATCAGCTCCTGCGACTGCGGCTCGATTACCTTGCGCTCGGCGGTCAGCAGCTTCTGGATCTGCGAGCGGCCGACGATCTCGCGCATCGCGCTCTCGGCCACCGCCTTCACCGTCGCCGGCGGATTGGAAATGTTGAAGGCGTAGTCTTCCGGCTTCTGGTCGTCGATCTTCCAGATCACGCGGAATTTCACGTCGGCGATGTTTTCATCGCCGGTCAGCATCAGGCTCTCTTCGGGAATATCGACCTGCGTGCGCGTGTCCAGGCGCATCGCCGAGCCGACATCGATCGCATTGAAATCGGTGACGCCGAGCTTGATCACGGAGCCGATCGGATAGGGCAGGTTGTAATTGAGGCCTTCCTTCGTCTTGCCCACGAATTTGCCGAACAGGAGGTTGAGGCCGACCTGGTTCGTGGCCACGATATAGAAGCCCGACAGCAGCCAAAGCAGCACGCCGACGAGAAGAAACGCGATCAGTCCCTTGGCGCCGAAACCGCCGGGCATGGCGCCCTGCAACCGGCTCTGGGCGCGCCGGAGAAGTTCCTCGATGTCAGGCGGCGTGCCGCCGGGCCCGCCGGGTCCCCCGCCCCACGGGCCGGGCGGCCCACCCCATGGATTCTGACCACCGGGCTTTCGCGGCCCGTCCTGATTGTTCCAGGGCATTCCTGTCCTTCCCTCTTGGCCGCGAAAACGGCCCGCAACTTATAGGCGCCCCTCCCGGCGC
>JAGRKN010000079.1:22696-25306 GCA_020442275.1 Rhodoblastus sp.
CGCAATCTTCAGGTCAGATATGCAGGCGGGTGAAGGCTTGCAATGGCAGGGAAGCTAGTTTTCGGGGGTTAGATGCGCTCCAGCACGCGTACGGTAAACGCCGCGTCGTCCTTCTCGCCCCGTGGCGGCGTCTCGCGGCTGACCTCGCGCCAGCGCCTCATGTCCAGCGCGGGAAAGAACGCGTCGCCTTGGGGCGCGAGATCGACTTCGCTCAGAACGATGCGATCCGCGCGATCGAGCGTGGCGCGATAGAGTTCGCCGCCGCCGATAACCATGATCTCGTCAACGCCCATCGCCTGCGCGCGCTCGGCTCCGATCGCCAGAGCTTCGTCGATCGTGCGCGCGACATGCACGTCGTCACGCGCGAAGGTCGCATCGCGAGTCACCACGATCGACTCGCGGCCGGGCAATGGCTTGCCGATCGAATCGAAGGTCTTGCGGCCCATGATCATCGGCCGCCCCCATGTCGTCGCGCGAAGGTGCTTCAGATCGCTCGGCAGACGCCACGGCAGCCCACCCTTTACGCCGATTGCGCCATTGCGCGCCACGGCTGCCACCAGAACGATCTTCGCCATCACGCTTCCTGTTTACGTCGTCGAGAGAATCGCCCTAGTCTCCTCTTGTCGTCAACCAACCGAAAGGAGGTGATCCAGTGTCTCATTGTCATCAGCCGAAGTCTGCGCTGCGGGCTTTGCGCGCCTGGACTCCTCGTGGAACGTTCGGCGCCGCATGATCCGTCGCTGTAGCCGGTAAGACAATGTGGGGGCCGTATCGCAAGATGCGGCCCCTTTCATTTGCGCTCGCGCGAAAGTCGCGTCAGTGCGAGATCGAGCGCCGACAGAAAGGCCGAGCGGTCGCGTGGCCCGAACGGCGGCGGGCCGGATGTCGTCTCGCCCGCCGAGCGAAGATCGGTCATCAGATTGCGCGTCGCCAGCGCCGAGCCGATGTTCTGCGGCGTCCATTCCTGCCCCTTCGGCGAGAGCACGCGCGCGCCCTTCTTAACGCACCGGTCGGCGAGCGGCAGGTCCTGCGTGACCACGACCGTATGCGGCGTGGCGCGCTCCGCGATCCAGTCGTCGGCGACGTCGGGCCCCGCCGGCACGATCACGCGCTCGACGAAATCGGCGCGCGGAACCTGCATGAAGGAATTGGAGACGACGAAGACGCGCGCGCCCTTGCGGGCCGCTACCTTGTAGACTTCCTCCTTCACCGGACAGGCGTCGGCGTCGACAAGGACGGAAAACTCAGACAGCGACGTCGGCCTTGATCGCAGGCCAGGCCTCGTAGCCCTCGATCGCGATGTCATCGTAGGCGAAGTCGAAGATCGAATTCACTTGCGGGTTCAGGCGCAGGCTCGGCAGCGGTTTAGGCGAGCGCGTGAGCTGCAGCTGCGCCTGCTCGATGTGATTGTCGTAGAGATGCGCGTCGCCGAAGGAATGGACGAAGTCGCCAGCCTCGCAGCCCGTGACCTGCGCGACCATGGCGAGCAGCAGCGCATAGCTCGCGATGTTGAAGGGCACGCCCAGAAACACGTCGGCCGAACGCTGGTAGAGCTGCAGCGAAAGCCGCTTGCGCCCATCAATCTCCGCGACATGGAACTGGAACAGGCAATGGCACGGCGCGAGCGCCATGGCCGGCACATCCGCGGGATTCCACGCGCTGACGACGAGACGGCGCGAAAACGGATTGCGCTTGATCTCTTCGACGACCTCGCTGATCTGGTCGATCGTGCGGCCGTCGGGCGCGGCCCACGAGCGCCATTGCTTGCCGTAGACGGGACCGAGATCGCCGTTCTCGTCGGCCCATTCGTCCCAGATCGTCACCTTGTTGTCGGCGAGATATTTGATGTTGGTGTCGCCCTTCAGGAACCACAGAAGCTCGTGCACGATCGCGCGCAGGTAGAGCTTCTTGGTCGTCACCATCGGAAAGCCGTCGGCGAGGTCGAAGCGCATCTGGTGGCCGAAGATCGAGCGCGTGCCGGTGCCGGTGCGGTCGGCCTTGGCCACGCCGTCGTGCAGCACATGCGAGAGCAGGTCGAGATATTGGCGCATGCGGGCAATCTAGCGCGATTCCGGCAAAAGGCGCGAACAGCCCTGTGGACAGACTTCAGCCCGCCGCGACCGCCTCCAGGCGGGCGGCGTCGAGCAGGCGCACGCCGTCCGGCACCACCAGCAGGGCCCGCTCGCGCGCCAGTTTGGAAATGGCGCGGCTGACGGTCTCGATGGTCAGGCCCAGGAAATCCGCGATGTCCTGCCGCGTCATCGGCAGCGGCACGGTCACGGAATTATTGTTGATGTGCGCCCAGCGCTTGCGCAGGCCCACGAGGAAACAAATCACCCGCTCCTCGGCCGTGCGCCGGCCGATCAGCACCATCTGCTCCTGCGCCAGGCTCAGCTCGTGGTTGGCGAGGTCGTAGAGACGCCGCAGCAATTGCGGATGTTCGTCCACGAAGGACGAAAATTGCTCGCGGTCGAACCGGCACACGGTCACCGAGGTCAGCGCTTCCGCGCCGTAGACGGTGCGCTCCGCCAGCGACAGGCCGAGAAAATCTCCGGGAATCGCGAAGCCCACCACCTGCCGCCGACCGTCCGGCAGCAGACGGTAGAGCCG
>JAGRKN010000079.1:25534-25783 GCA_020442275.1 Rhodoblastus sp.
CCCGAACCTGTTGCAGGCGAAGACGGCGGCGCTGACGACGAGCGGATCATTGGCCACTATCTACCACGATCCGAACCGGTGAACACCGTCTCGAAGGTTCTCATGTTAATTTTTCCGGCGATTTCGTGGCGCGCCCCTCGCCGGGACGCCCTTTCGCTTCGACGCGGAGCGCACTATATTCGGTCCGTCTTCGCAAGAAGACTATGGCGATAAACAGGCTTCGAAATAAACCATCCGGACCCGGGGGCG
>JAGRKN010000364.1:0-3336 GCA_020442275.1 Rhodoblastus sp.
ATGCGCCGGTTCTTCGATGCGCGCGAAGGCATGGTCGCCCCGATCCTCGGCTTCCTGCTTCTGCCGCTCGGCATGAGCGTCGGCGTGGCGGTCGACTATGCGAAAGCGGTCAAGGCGCGAACGATCTTCGTCGCGGCGGTCGACGCATCCGCGCTCGCGGGCGTGAAGGCCATGTACGACGGCATGCCGCAGGATCAGGTGCGCACGCACGTCGCGAAAGTCCTGAAGAGCGCCGCCGGCCCCTATGCAGGTTCGGTGACGTTGGATGCAATCGTGCCGACGACGGAAAACACGGCGCTCACCGCCAGCGTCTACGCGAGCCTCGATCTACCGCTCAATTTTCCGAAGCTCACAGGGTCTGCTCTCGCGCATTCCAATCACCAGTCTATCGCGCAGGTCTACACGGGCGGCGCCGGCGGACCCGGTCATGGCGGCGCAACGGGCTCGCTCGGCGGCGGCGGCAGCGGCGTTGCGACCGTTACCGGCGACCCGGAAGTCTATTACCCCGACGGCAGCTCGGGTTATGTCGACTGCCCGGCCGGCAACTGGCTGAATGCGCTGAGCGACTCGAAGATCCAGGTCAATTTCGCCTGCACCTACGCGCCGGTCTGGGGCAATCTGATCCGCTACATGACCGTTCTGGCGGGCGATCACGTGATCACCTACGACATGTATCAGGGCGCAGCGGCCAATGTTCGGGACGGCAATCGTTCTTCGATCCAATGGCCTGCCGACATTACGATCGACGGTCGGAAGTTCGTGCCGGCGAGCAACACCTACGGCCGCTACGACCCCAATATTCCCTATCAGACGGCGCTCGATAGCGATGGCGTCAAGGTCACTGTGCAGCCGAGCTGGTCATCGGACTACAATTTGGCCGCCACGGGCATGTACACCTATCAGCGCGTGAAGGTGACGTCCGGCGCCTACACGCTGGAACTCAGCTACTACACCAGCGAAATGGTCCCGTGGGGCACGGTCAAGATCACGACGTCGGATGCCGGCACATGCGGACAGGCCGGCGGCCTGCTGGGCGCCTCGTTCAACGGCGAGAAGATCGGCGATAGCGTCAGATCCGCCTGGCAGTACAACCAGGCCTATTCGGCATACATCGTGCCGGGCAGGGCCTATAAGGACGCGCGCTTCTACTGGACCAGCGACTGCGCGAGCAGCGCCGAGATCGTCCGGGCCGGCGTGCCGCGCCTCATCAAGTGATCTCTCGCGCCGAGCAACGCATGCATCGATGACGGTCCGCGAGACGGCGCCCACGGGCGCCGTCTTCGTTGGCCCGTCAGTACACCGTGAATCGCACGCCCGCACCCACGTAGTTCGATGCGCCGCGCGTGTGGTTGATGACGCCGGCGCCGGATCGATGGTGCGCCCGAACGAAGACCTCGAACGGCGAATTCTCCCGTGGAGCGAACGTGAATTCGTACAGGATCCAGTTGAGAAGCCGGGATCCATGACCATTGGCGTCGAACGCGCGTTCGTATCTCGAGATTTCGGTCACGTATGACGCGCCCAGAAGCCCCAGGCGAAAATTCATGTAGACATAGTCGTTCCACGGAAACCACCGCCAGCGCATGATCGGCGCCATGTCGAACTCCCAGGCGCTACCGCCGAAGCTGGTTCCGAACCGTTTGGCGACGCCGGCCTCGATTTCGATATCCAGCGGAATGCTGTCGAACCGGTGGGCCGTGTAGATCAGGTGTCCGTCGAGATGGAAATTGTCTGTAAGCCTCGTCGCCCAGGGACGCAGGATCACGATGTCGCGGAGCGCCTGGGGGCTCAGCGCGCTGAACACGACCCCCGCCCGCAGCGTCGGGGTCCCGGCGCCGACGGTCGCTCGCGGCAGGGGCGGTTCCAATTTCGAGGACGCATCGGCGGCTCGAACATCCGGCGCAAGAAAGACAATCGCAACAAGAGCGACAATTAGATCCAATCTTTGAAATGGACGGCAGGGCATTGGCGCACCGGTGTGCCCCCATATGCGTAGTCTGGCCGTGCAGAACCGTTAGCGCCCTATGAATGCGGGCGCATGTGGCTTTGGTAATGTGGGCAGTTCACGGCTCCGCCGCGCGAGAAGTCGCCAGAGCGGTCCCGTCGGGAGTCGCGCCGCGCGCGTGCCGAATGCACGGATTTGCGTTGGCTGCTGTCGTCGGCGTCCACCGCTGGCAGGAGTGGCCGGGCTCGAACCGACGACACCCGGTTTTGGAGACCGGTGCTCTACCAACTGAGCTACACTCCTGTGGCCGGCAAGGCCGGTCCGCAGCGGACGCGCTGTCATAGCCGCGCCGGGCAATACTCGCAAGTCTCTCCCGCAAGCCGTGTCCGCAAGCCTTGTCGCGCGCCGTTCCGCCCGCCACCATGGCGACGGGAGGCTTCTCATGCACATAGATTTCCACGGCGTCTTTCCCTATCTCGTTTCCCCCGTCGATGCGCAGGGGCGCGTCATGGACGAGGTTCTCGCGCGCCTGTGCGAGGATCTGATCGCCAAGGGCGTGCATGGACTGACCCCGCTCGGCTCCACCGGCGAATTCGCCTATCTCACGCACGAGCAGAAGCGCCGCATCGTCCAGGTCGTCGTCGAGGCGACCAAGGGCCGCGTGCCGGTAGTTGCCGGCGTCGCCGCCGCCACGACGTCGGAGGCCCTGCGTCAGACCCGCGAATGGGAGGGCCTCGGCGCCGACGGAATTCTGGCGGTGCTCGAAGCCTATTTCCCACTCGACGACGATTCGATCCACGGCTATTTCGCGGCAATCGCCGGGGCGACCGGCCTACCGGTGACGCTCTACACCAACCCCAATTTCCAGCGCGCCGACCTCTCCCTGCCGGTCATCGAAAAACTCTCGCACATCCCCAACATCCGCTATCTCAAGGACGCTTCCGTCAACACGGGTCGGCTCCTGTCGATCATGGACAGGGTCGGGGGCCGCATGGAGATTTTCGCCGCCTCCGCGCACATTCCCGCAGCGGTCATGCTGATCGGCGGCAAGGGCTGGATGGCGGGGCCAGCCTGCGTCGCGCCGCGCGCCAGCGTAGAGCTTTACGAATTGTGTCGAAAAGGCGCCTGGGACGACGCGATGGCGCTGCAAAGGCGCCTTTGGCGGCTCAATCAGGCCTTTGCCAAGTACTCCCTGGCCGCCTGCATCAAGAGCGGGCTTTTGTCGCAGGGCTATGCGGTCGGCGATCCGCTCCCTCCGCAAAAACCATTGGATTCCAAGGCTTACGCTGAGGTCGCGGCTATCGTCGCCGCTTTCGACTGAGCGAATCACGACCGCGCCTCCAACTATCTATTGATCTGTTTACAGGCGCTTAACCAAAAAAAGCTTCAAT
>JAGRKN010000364.1:3503-3670 GCA_020442275.1 Rhodoblastus sp.
GAACCCCACGACATCAGGCTCCCGCGGCGACGCCGCTGGCGGCGCGCCTCGGCGAGCCTCGTCGGCTCGGCCGTCGCCATGGCCTTTCTCGGCGCGGTCGGCGCGCAGATGCTGCAGGAGCCGCAGGGCTCCGAGGCCCCCACGCTCAAGACGGCCGAAAAGCTCGC
>JAGRKN010000080.1:0-13226 GCA_020442275.1 Rhodoblastus sp.
GCACCCAGCCGAGCGCCGCGTCGAACGCGGCGAGGTCGGCGTCGTCGGCCTGTCTGCTCGCGACCCAGGCGGTCATGTTCATCTGGCAGTTCTGCGAAGCCACCGCATAGATGCGTCGCTGGCATTCGGCGGCCACGGCGCCCGGATCGAACGGCGGCGCCGGAGCGGGCGCGGGCTGGCCGCCATTCTTCGCCCACGCCATGAAGGCGCGCCAGTCGGCGTTGCCTTCATCCTCGGGAATGTGCGCGCCATCAGAGCCGCGCACGACGCCGCGCGACCCGAGCATATAGGTTTCAAACGGATTGAAGCTCGGGGCGATGAGGAGATCGTTCATGGACTGAATCCTTGTCGGCGGCGGCAATCAGAGTTCGGCGGAGAATTCGAGATATTCGCCAGTCGAGGCGCAGCTGAGTTGAACGGAACGCCCCGTGGTTCCGCCCGTGTAGTTGGCGTAAACTTCCGCGACGGTCTGCCCCGCCGATGGAGACCAATTCAGCGACATCGTGGTCGTCGCGTAATTTGTCACTCCATCGCGCACCAGAAATTTGGTCTGGTCGCTTATCGTCATTGTTGGCGCAGCTCGCATGGCTACCGGCAACACGACCGCAACACGCGCCTGAGTTGTCGTGGTAATGCCAATGCCGACCATCTGCCAGACACCGCCCAGGCGACGATAGTAACGCTGGCACATCGCAAGCTCGACAGTCAGCGGGCGGAACTCGAACGGGTTCGCCTTGCCGGCTCCGGAGGGATCGGCCTCGAACTGCACGGCGCCGATCGACACGTTGGGATTGCCCGATGCGCCGGTTTGCACGAACTGTATCTTCAGTTCCGCGCCGTTCTTGAGATTGGCGGTCTGCGCGGCAGTCATCGCAATCTTGACGACGCCCGACCCGACCGGAAGCGTGAAGGAACCATAGCCGGCAACCACGGAGAATGTTCCGTTGTCGACCGCCGTATTGGCGCTGAGAACCCATCCGCCCGTCAGACCGCCCGCAGTCGTAGACGCATTGCAGTCGAATGACACGACGCAAGATTGGCTGTCCAGATCGGCGACCATCTGACTTTCGAACCGCTGCGCGAACGCGAATATTCCGTTCGCCGGGACGCCCGTCGCTTGAGCGTTGATCGCATTCTGGCCTCGAAAGCCGGTCGGAGCGGCAATCCGCGAAACCGTGGCCGACGCGCCCGTGTTGTATGGGAGAAATTTCCAGCGATCAGCGGTGTTGATGGAGGAGTTCGCGGGAGCCACGAAGCTCACGCCGCGTTGCCAGATGTCGAAATTCCCGTTGATCAGCCGATTGCGAAAACCGGGATTGTCGTGCGCCAAGCCGTTCGGGAACGAAACGGCGCCGCTCGCGGAATCGACGTTCAGCGCCTCTTTCCACAAAGATCCATCCGCGGACACCTTGAGGTGAAAATTGTCGTCGCCCGCGAGCCCGGTCTCGGCGCGACCGGAATAATTCGTCTGATAGAGCTGCGAGACGGTAGCGCCGGCCGTACTCTTGTTGAGCGCGACGCGTAGGTCGCCTGTGCCGCCTTCCCCCGCTGCTCGCGCCGTCAGGAGCGCGCTGTTGAGCTTGGCGAGCAGCGGATTGGCCGCGTCCGCCGTCGCGCCGATCCCGAGGCGCGACAGATTTTGCAGGTTGCGCAACGACAACCCCACGTCCTTCCATGTTGCGCCGTCGAACAGGAGAAACGTGTCCTCCGTCTCGACATAGGCTCGCCAGCCGGCGCGCGGCGTCAGAAAGGCCCAGCCGCCATCGTCGAAGGCCGCGACCGCGCCTGTATAATTTGCAAAGGCGCCGCTCGCGCCCGTCGGCACGAGATAACGATCGCCTTCAGCGGGCGCGACCGGCGGCGCGGCGATGTCGCGCGCCTTCACCGCGAGATGAACGAGCGTGTCGAGCGCGACGAGCGCTTCGTTGTGCGTAACGTGCTTCTGTGATTGCGCGCCGTCGATGAAGGGCAGCGCGAGCCTGGTGCTGTTGGACATGATGCCTCACTGAACGGGAACGTGCGCGACGAGCGGAAAGCCCGGGCCGACCGATGCGCTGATCTGTCGAATGGTCAGATCGAGCGCTGCGGGCTGAACGCCGAAATCGGCCACTATGTCGGTTGCGGGATAGACGATCGTCGGTGACGAACTGGAGAGCTTGCGCGCAGGGCCAGAGGGTCGCGCGATCTCGAGCGCGTAGCTTTCGATATCTTCTCCGAGCGGGATCTCGATCGGCTCCCACGGATCCGCGTCGAGGAGGCCGCGTCGCAGGAAAGAGATTTCGATTCCCGCCGGCGTCCGCCTCGCGCGCGGACGCACGGGCGCGTAAGGCCTGAAGGCCTTGTCGGTCGCGGTCGCAGCGAGCGCCACGTAGGTCGCTTCCGTCGCGCTGCGCTCGGCGGGACCGACGCGCAAGTCGAGGGTCACGCCGATCGAGGAAAGCCCCCGGCAAGCGGCGCGACGGCGCGATCCAGCAGGACGACCGTCGCGCCGGCGGGCACGGTTCGCGCGGCGAGCGCTTCCTCGCCGCCGAGCCCGCGCAGCAGGCGCGACAGGCGATACGTATCGCGCGCGACGAGATCGGCCTGCGCGAAGGCGAAGATTTCCCAGGCGCCGTCGGCGCCCTGGATCGCCATGGTCGCGCGGCCTTCGAGCGCCAACGCCTCGCCGACGCCGGCGAGCGCGCCAGAATGCAGTTTGACCGTCAGGCGCGCCCCGCGATCGAAACGGCCGACAGGACCGGGGCCGAGTTCATCGAGCGTTTCGCCGATGGTCGCCGGCGCGGACAGCGTCAGCAGAGGGTCGAGGCTGAAACCGTAGTTGCGATAGACCGTCAGCGCGCCGGGCCATGGGTGGGCGCAAGCGGCGATGTATTGCGTCGTCGTCGGCTGGTTGCGCGCGATCGCCAGATCGAGAATCACGACATGCGGCGGACCGGGCGAGCGCAGCTTGTCCCGCTTGCGGCGCGTGAATGTCGGCGGCGCGCGGTCGTAAATCGTCCGGTCGACCGAGCGGGCGAAACATTCGCGCGCCGACCCCTCGCCGATGCGCGCGATCTGCCAGGCCCGCGCGCCGCTGTCGCCCGGCAACGTCACGATATCGCCGGGTTCGATAGCGGCGGCCTGCGGCGCGAGACGGAATTCCGCGGTTTCCCGCGCGCACCAGGCGTCCTCGAGCCAGATGTCGGCGAGGCGTTGCGCCGCAGCGCGCTGCGTCATCACGGCGGTCTCGTTCTCACTACGCCGCTGCGACCAACCCTCCACCCGGCGCGACAGGACGGTTGCGACCTCGTAATCGTTGTCGGCGTCGCCAAAGGTCAGCGCGAGTTCGTGCGGCAATTCGCTTTCCTGCACGCGCGTCACGCGCACGAGGGCGCCGTCGCGATCGGGCACGAGATCGTTCTCATCAAGCGCCCGCGAAGGCCGGCGCGCGCGCCGCAGAAATCGAATCGCGCCGCTGGACACGACAGGATCGAAAGCGAAGGCACCGGCGAGCGGTTCGATCGCCGCGCGCGCGGACATGGCGCGATCGAGCACATAGCCATCGACGAAGCCGCGCACATCGGGACGCGGCGCGACGGCGGCATCGTCGACCGCCGGCGCGGCGAGTTCGGCGATGAGAGAATCAAGCGCTGCGCCCTCGAGACGTCCGTTCAGCCAGTGGCCGGTCTCCCAGTTCGGCGCGTCCGCCCAGAGCAGACCGACGTCGGGAAAGGCCGGAAACGGCCGCGCGTCCCACGCCCAGAAGTGAATGCGGGCGGGATCTACCATGCGACCGCCGTAGACCGGCGATTGTGGATTACAGGCGGGATCGAAGCCCGGCGTTGCGGAATCGAAACGTGCGAGCGTCGCCTCGATGAAGCGCGCCTGCATCAGATCGTCGCGAAAGCCGCGCGAAAAATGCGGCAGGCCGCCTTCGCTCGACTTCACATCTGGAAAGACGTTGGGCGCGTTCGCGCCGCGATCGACGGCGGGACATCCGGTCTCGACGAGCCAGATCGGCTTTCCACGCGCGACCCAGCCCGTCGCGCTCGCCAATGCGACGCCGCCGACGCGTTCGACATGCGCGTTCGACCACCAGCCGACGAGATCCTTCTGGCGAAACACCCAGGGCTTGCCATGGGCGCCGTCGCTGATTGGCGTTCGCGTCTGGCTCTTGCGCGCTTCCTCGTCGGCATAGAACCAGTCGTAGGCTTCGCCCGCGCCGATGCGCCGCGTGAGATAGGCGAGATCGTAGATGTCGTCGGCCTCGTTCTCATCGAGATGCGGGCCGTCGCGCCAGTCTGACAGGGGCCAATAAGCGTCGATTCCGACGAAGTCGACCGCGGGCGAGGACCAGACGACATCGAGCGGAAAGCGGACTTCCGCACCGCCGCCCAGCACATGCGCGCCATATTCGGTCCAGTCGGCGGCATAGGAAATCTTTGTCGTGGCGTCGAGTTTCGCCTTCACGTCCGAGGCGAGCGTCGCCAACGCCTCGGTCGCCGGATAGATGCCGGGCGCGGAGCGCACGCGCGTCAGCGCGACGAGTTCGGAGCCGACGAGAAAGGCGTCGACGCCGCCGGCCTGCGCGCAGAGATCGGCGCAATGCAGAATGAAGCGGCGATAGGACCATTCGTTCGCGCCGGGCGTAGCCGAGCCGAAGAAGGATGCGATCTGCGCCGCTGCGGCGGGCGTCGCATCCACGCTTGCGGGCCGACCCGGCGCGGGATCGCAGACGATGCGGCCGCGCCATGGATAGGCGGGCTGCGCGCTCGCACCGCTCCAGGGATCGACGAGCGCATTGTCGGCGGGAATATCCATCATCACGAAGGGATAGAAGACGACGGAGAGACCGCGCGCTTTCAGGTCCCCGATCGCCGCGACGACGCTGGCGTCCGACGGCGTGCCACCGTAGGCCGCGGCGCCGTCGGCCTGACTGACCAGCCGCGCGTAGGGACGCATCAGCCCCGCGACCGACCAGTCGACGCTGAAAATATTGAACAGGCTCTTGAAAGCATTGTCGACGCGCGGCGCGATCGTGCATTGGCCCGCGCGCAGATCGTCGCCGAACCAGGCGACCACGAGCGCGACGCTCTCGAGATTGGGACACAAGGCCTGCAGGGCGTCGAGCGACCCCTGCCAATCCGTCGCCGCCCAGGACTGGGCGCGGTTTTCCTGCACCGTGGTTCCCGGTCCGGGATAGCTCGCGTGCAGCGTCGGCTGGTAGCCGAACTCTGTCGCGCCGGGGATGATGTCGACGGCGCGGATCATCTTCGCGACGCCTTCGACGGGACGCACGACCTCGAACGACAATTGCGGCACGCGGTTGCCGAAGGCGGCGAGCGGCATGCGCTCGAACACGACATAGGCGAGGCCGCGATAGGCGGGAACGACGTCGGCGCCTTCCTTGGCGACGATGAGGGGATCGGGGTCTTGGGCCTCGTCGCCCTTGTAGACGCGCATCGTCACGGTCGTCAGGTCGAGTTCCTGGCCGTCCGCCCACACGCGGCGCACGAAAGCGATCGGGCCTTCGCACAGGCCGACCGCGAAATTGGCGAAATAGCTGTAGCTGATGTTGACCTGCGCGGGACGCGCGGGCGCCGTCGCCTTGCCGCCCGTACCCGGTATGAAGGCGACATTGGTCTGCTCGATCAGGCGCGTCGCCCAGATCATCTGGCCGCCGATTCTCGCGCGACCGTAAACGCGCGGCAGTGGCGCGCCCTCCATTGAGGTCAGGCCAGCGACCTTCGTCAGGCGCGGGCCGATCTCGACGCGCGTGTTCACCGCCGAACGCGGCGCCAGAAGCGCGCCGCCGAGGCCGCCGAGCGCCTGACCGGCGAGCGCGCCGAGAGGACCCGCGACAAATTGACCAACGGCAGAGCCGACGGCGGCGAGAATGAGCGTGGCCATGAGCTGTGCCCGAAATTGTGTTGAGCGAGGAGCGGTCGGCGCTATCGCGCTTCGACCAATCCGGGAAACGCGTAGATGCGCGCGATGCGATGGCGCCAACCGCCGATCGCGACCTCCGCGACGCAGGCGCCGTCATGCGCGTGGATCATGCGTCGTGCATCGGTCGCTATGCCGAGATGCTTGGCGGGTACGCCGTCATAGAAGCGAAAGGCGAGCACGTCGCCCCTGCGCCATTCGCGCGATGCGACATGGTCGAAATAACGGTCGCCGAGTTCGAGCAGCGTTTCTCCGGCGCCTGCTTCCGCCCAATCCGGCGAATAGGGTCGCATCGGCTCCGGCTCGGGGCCGACGAGCTCGCGCCAGATCCCGCGCACGAGGCCGAGGCAGTCGCAGCCGACGCCACGCAGCGAAGCCTGGTGATGATAGGGCGTGCCGATCCAGGCGCGCGCCGCCGCCACGATATCGTCGCGTGAAAAGGCGCTCATTGGAACAGGCTTCCGCCATCCATCGGCGGCCCGCTCGTATTCGGATAGGCGGCGACGACATCGTTGCCGGGCATATGCGGAAAGCCTCGAAAGTTGGAGATATTGTCGAATTTCGTGGCGCAGCTCTCCGGGCTCTTGTCACAGCCGGCGCCGAGCGTCACGCGAACGCCCTCGGCGAATGTCGCGACCTGCGCGCTCCACAGGACCACGCGATCGCCGGCAGCCGCCTTGTCATGCAGCTTGATGGCGTGGCGCTCGCCGGTCGGCGACGTCATCGCGCCGTCGGTGAAGTAGCCCGGCGCGAAATTCGCATCCGGCGCTACGATGAAGGCGCCGTCGGATTCGACCATCATGCCCGTCGCGCCGGTTGAATAAAGCGGCGCGGAAAGATCGACCGCGCATCTGGCGTCGCCGAGGTCGGCTGAACAATTGCGCTGGAACTGCCGGCCCTGCTCTTCATCGAAACGATGGGCGAGCGAGCGCAATTCAGCGACGAAGGAAAATTCCGTGCGCCGCACTTCGCCGATCGTGGCGATATCCATCAGCACGCGCCGCGCGACATCGCTCCAGTCGACGAGCCAGATCTCGACGCTCGCGCCGTCGTAGAGGCCGGCCGCGAGATCGGCGTCGACCAGCGCCGCATCGTCGAAGGCGCCGTGCACCTCGCCGCCCGCGACCGCGAAACCTGCGGCGCTTTCAGCCTGGGCGGCGTCGAGCCCCGTCGTCGCGCGAAAAGTCGCCCCGGCAAAAGCCAGATCGCGATCGTGATCGGTGAAGCCGAGCACGGCCCCGTCGCGTCGCGTCAGGCGCCAGCAATGGCAGAGCGTCGTCGCGTTGGCGGCGAGCGCCGTCGCCGTGGCCATATCCAGGTCGCGCATCAGAGCCTCACGGCAGGATTTCGAGGATCGGGATTTTCGGAATTTCGCCGGCTTCGAAGCCTGTCTGATCGATGTCGAGATAGTCTGTGTCGAAACGCGCGGGCGTATCGAACAGGAATCCGGCTGTCACCAATGCGCCCGTGGCGGGCGCGGTTCCCAGCGTCACAAGGCCGGTCGTCGCATCGACCGAGAATTGGGCGGGGTCGAGTTCGACGCCCGATACCGCCATGCGCAGACTACCCGTTACGGGCTTTGCGATCTCGCGCGCATAGGGCGCATAGGCGGCTCCGTAGGTCTTGACGAGTTGAAAGCTCTTGCGCGCGCCGTCGCCCTGCCCGAGCGTCTGGTCGATCGGCGTCGGCGCGCGGCCCGGCAGGCCGGAGGAATGGTCGGAGCGGTCGCGCCAGCGAAATCCGTAAAGTCGCCCGCGACGTTCCTCGAAAAAATCGACGATGGACGCAAGGTCGGCGAAAGTCTTGACGCCGTAGCCCGCCTCCCACCGCCGCCTCGAGCGCGCCCAGCGCGCGTTGCGCTTTTCGCGATTGGAGCCGAGCGTCACGACATCCGTGCGCCGTTCGGGCCCGCCCCGCGCGCCGAGCGCGATATCGAGCGGAAACAGGATTTCGTGGAAACCAGTCATGAACCGCCTCACGCGCACGGGAGCGCAAACTTGATCCAGAACAACGCGCCGGACGGCGCGCAGGCTAGGCTTTGGCCACAATCAGAAGGAGACGATCAGGCATGTCGCATGTGGCGCACGAGTTGACCGACGAATTTCCGGCGAAGGCTCAGGTCATCCACGATCTCAAGACGTCCGACGCGCATTTCGCGCGGATCGCGGATCGCTATCACGAGCTGAATCGGACGCTGCATCGCATGGAGACAAACGTCGAACCGGCCGACGATTTCACCATGGAGAGCCTCAAGAAAGAGCGTCTCCGGCTCAAGGACGAGATCGCCGGATATCTTGAGGCCTGACCCTTAGAGCCCGCGACGTCCACGCGCGACGGCGCGGGCCAAGGCAGCGGCGACCTGGGTTTCGGATCGACGAAAGCCTTCGACGTCGGGCGTGTGTATATTGACCGTGACTTGGGTCGCGCGCCCGCTGCCGCCATTTGCGACAACGCCGAGCTGGCCATTGGGATCTCGCGCAAGAGGCATGATCGCCTCGGCGCCGCGCTCGCCCATCAGACCGAGCGAACCGCCCGCGCCGAAATAGGTCGGGCTTGCGACAATGCCGCCATCGGCGAAGGGCGCGACCGGCAGACCGGCGCCCCCTCCACCGAACAGACTGCCGAAGATCGAAGACAGGCCCTGGCCCAGAAATCCCGCGCCGACGCTCGCCAGCATCTGCGCGAGCGAGGCCGTGATCGACGCGAGGGTCGCGTTGAATCCGCGCCCACTCGTCGAAGCGCTGGCGAATGCCTTGGTAAGAGAAGCGGAGACATTGCCCGCCGATGCATTGATGCCATCGAGCTGCGCACGCAAAGCCGCGAGGTCCTGTACGGCGAATGTCGACAGACCCGACAGGCTGTCCGCCTGCGACGCCGGCGTCGAATAGGCGGGAATGCTGCGTTTCGTCATGGTCGCTCACCCGTCCGGAAAGGCGCGCATCAGCGCGTCGAGTTTTTGGCGCGATGGCGCGGCGCCTTCGCGCGGGCCGAACAGCCCTTCGGCCGCCGAATGCAATTCGCGCGGCGTCGTCGCCCAGAATTCGCCGGGGGCAAGCCGCAGGACGCCCAGGCCGAAGCGCATCGCCTCGGACCACGGAAATTTTTCGCGGGGAGGACGCGAATTTTCCGCGTTCAGGCGTCCTGCGGCGCCGGAGGGCGCGGCAATTGCGGCGCGCCTCCGAAAGTCGCTGCGATGAGATCGGCCGCGATCCGCACGTAGGTTTCCAGCCCGCCGTCGACGCGCATCGCGGCCACTTCGTCATCCGTGACCGCGGCGCCTGCGCCGCGCAGGCCGCTCGCAATAATGATCTGCAGATCGCGTGCGGAAAGGCCGCCGCGCTGGAAGCGTTCGGCGAGCGCGATCACGTCGCCGGCGCCGAAGGCGGCCTCGAGTTCGGCGAGCGCGCCGAGCGTAAGACAGAGCGTGCGGCGCTCGCCGCCGATCTCGGCGACGATCTCGCCGCGCAACAGATTGGCCATGGCTCAGATCGCCGCGAATGTCAGCGCGCCGGCCGATTCCAGCGCGATGTCGAAGGTGACTTCGCTCGCATGCTCGCCGCGCCAGTCAAGGCTCGATATTTGAAACGGGCCGGCGATGACCCCGAAGTCGGGAATGACGATCTGCCAGCTGCGGATCGCGCCGTCGAAAAAGACCTGGCGCACGAGCGCGTCGGAGGCCTGATCCTTGAAGACGCCGTTGCCAGCGAGACTCGCGCGGCGCACGCCGGCGCCGCCGAGCAATTCGCGCCAGCGCCCGACGGATTCGGCGTCGGTCGCGTCCACCGTGTCGGCGTTGAGTGACAGCCGACGTGTGCGCAGGCCCGCTATCGTGACGAAGACGCCTGTCCCGTCGTCGATCTTGACGAGCAGGTCCTTGCCTTTCTGGGCGGCCATTTGGTTCTCCTTTGGGTGTTTTCCTTGTCATTGCGAGCCCGACAGAAATCGGCTTTCGACGACTTCGTCTGACCGCGAAGCAATCCAGAGCCACGACCCGGTTCTGGATCGTTTCGTCGTTTCAATCCTCGCGATGACGGCGGATCAGATCGCCTCGGTCGTCGCCCGAAAGCGGATGTCGGCGCGCGCGTAGCGGCCGTTCTGTTCGCGCCGCGTGGCGAGCGCGACGAAGCGCAGATCGATCAACCGATGACCGGCGAGTTCAAGCGGCGCTTCATCGAGCAGCGCGACGATGCGGTCAGCGATATCGAGCGCGGCGCGCGCGCCGCGCTCGCCCGACCAGACCGTCAGCACCAGCAATTGCTCCGCGCCCGGTACGCCTTGCGCGGACCAGTCGCGCGACTGCATGTCGGAGAATGCGATGCGCGGCGTCGGCGCGCCCGGCGGCGCCTCGTCGAAGACATGTGCGCCGCCGAGCAATTGCGTCAGCGCGGAGTCCTCCAGCAAGGCTGAGCGAATGGCGCGGCGCAGCGCGAGAACCGATGAAGACAAGGGACACCTCGCGTATATATCAGGCAGAGAATTCTTCGCATGCGCACACGAGGAAGCGGCGGCGGCCATCGGGATCGAAGGCCGCGCGGATAAGAAGCGCGCGCGCGCCGATGCGAAAGCGCATGGGGCTCGCGACTTCGGGACGCCAGCGCACGACGACCTCTGATGTGAGCACGCTCTCCTGTTCGCCGGCGACGAAGACTTCGGCGCCGCGTTTCGGCGAAACGCTCGCCCAGACGGAAGCGACGGGTTGCCAGGCGCGCACCAGCGCGCCGGAATCGTCGACCGTGTCGACAGGGGTTTCGAGAATGGCGCGGGTGCGCAGTTCGCCTTCGCTGACCAGCCGGCACACGCGAGCCTCCCGCGCCGGAAGGGCGCGATCAGCGCGGCGGCGCGCGGCGGCAGATTGCCGGCGTCGATCGTCGCGACATCGCCGCGATTATCGAACCAGTAGGAAACCAGCGAGAGGATCGCGTGGCTCAGCGGCGCCGGCGTGTCCTGCGGATCGCCGTAGCCGGCGACGACATCGATCTCGATGCCGGCGACAGTCGCCGTTGGTTGCGGCGGCGCGACGGTAAAGACGATGCGTGCGCGTTCCGGCGCTGCGACGAGGCGCCAACTCGAGGTCGGGAGGGTCTGTGCGACGCCCGTGGAATCGTAGACCCGGATCGCCGCGACCGATTGAACCGGCGCGAGCGGGAGCACGACCTCGCCTGGCGCGGCGGCCGCGCGCGTCGACAGCAGCGTCCAGCTCCTGTCTGCCCCCGCCGTCGGCCAGGCGTCCATGACGAGGCGCCAGCTCTGCGTGACCAGCGCGCGCCGCGTGGCCATTTCCACGATTTCGCGCGCAGCCGAGATCAGCGATCCGATAGCTTCGTCCTCGTCGGTCGTGTCGACGCGCAGCCAGCTCCTGGCCTCGGCGAACGTCACGGGCTCCGCCGCGGGCGGCGCGATCAGAATTGATTGCATGGCGTTTGGTCCTGCTTTCGCGGCGCGCATAGACATGGCAGAAGAAGCCATGTTCGCAGCACGCTTCTTTCTTTGTCTTGCGGCGCTCGCTCTCGGCGGTCGCGCGCAGGCTATGGTCGGCCCGACGAGCGATGCGAGCGGCTATGCCGCGCATGTCGTGATGGCGCTTGCCCATAACGGGCGCGGCGCGGGCTTCTGCTCCGGCGCGGTGCTGGCGCCGAATGTCATTCTCACCGCCGCGCATTGCGTCGCNNCCCCAAGGGACACGGGTGCATTTCCGCGACGGCGCGGGCAAGCCCGTACTGATGGAAGTGGCGCGTGTCGCACGGCATCCGGGCTTTCGCGCCGACGCTGTGAAAGCGCGCGCGAAATCGATCGACCTGGCGCTGATCGAGACGAGGGAGCCGCTGCCGACGTCCTTCGCGCCGGTCGCGATCGGCGAAGCGTCGAACGAAGTCGGCGCCGCTTTCGATGTCGCGGGCTATGGCGTCGCCAAACCCGGCGTCGCCTCGACATCGGGCGTGTTGCGGCGGGCGCGGCTGTCGCTGCGCGCGCCTCTGTCGCATGTGCTGCTGTGGCTCGCGGGCGACGACGGCGCCGGCGCCTGCACCGGCGATTCCGGCGCGCCTGTCTTCGTGAACGGCGCGCTGGTCGGCGTCGTCGCTTTCGCGCAGGGGCAGAAGGGGCGCGGCTGCGGCGGCCTTACGCAGGCCGTGCGCGTCGCGCCCTATCGCGCCTGGATCGAGCAGACGATGGCGGGGTGGCGGTGATTACGACACGCCGAACTTCAACAGTTTGATCGCGTCGAAATTCTGCACGCCGCCGCCGACGCGCTTGGTCGTGTAGAACAGCACGTAGGGCTTGGCCGAATAGGGATCGCGCAGGACGCGCACGCCGACGCGGTCGACCACGACATAGCCACGCTCGAAATCGCCGAAGGCGAGCGCGAGCGCATTGGCGGCGATGTCGGGCATGTCCTCGGCCTCGACGACGGGGAAGTTCATCAGCGTCGCCTGCGCGCCCAGCGTCGCCGGCGGCTCCCAGATATATTCGCCGGTCGAGGTCTTGAACTTGCGGATCGCCGCCTGCGTCTTGCGGTTGACGACGAAGCGCGCGTTCTGGCGGAAGCCTGCCTTCAGGGCATAGACGAGATCGTAGAGCAAGTCCGACGGATTTGAAGCCGGGAAGTTCGCGGACACGCCGGTCGCGACATAGCCGATGTTGCCATGCGACCACGTGGCCTGCGGCGTCGTCGTGTAGGCGAGAAAACCCTTGGGCTTGTTGACGCCGTCGCCGGACACGAAAGCGGCGCCTTCCTGCTCGGCGAAGACGACCGCAACTTCGTCGGCGATCCACTGCTCGATGTCGACGACGGCGTCGTCGAGCAGTGTCTGCGTCGCCGCCGGCATGGCGTAGAGCTCCATGGCCGGGAAGGTGAGATCCGCGATCTGCTGGTTCGTCGACTGCGGGCGCGGATCGGTTTCCGCCACCCAGCCGGACGCCGGACCCGTGGTGGAGATCGCACGCTTCAACGACTGACCGGAGATTTCCACGACATTGGCGATGGCGCGGATCGGCGAGACCGTGGACATGCGGCGCAGGATTTCGCGCTCGGCCGGCACGGGCACGAGATAGCCGCCATCCGGCCCCGAGCCGCGGCTCATCGCCTTCTGCTCGATCGCCTTGAGGCCGCCCGCCTCGCCGGCGCGCATGTAAAGGCCGAAGGCCGTCTTGTGTTCGCGCTCGACGTGGTCGGTCTTGACGCCGCCGCCGAGGCGCGGACGCGCGCTCTCCAGCGCGAAGCGGTCGAGACGGCTCTTGGTCTCGTCGAGCGCGCGATCGATGCGGGTCAGCTTTTCCTCGGTGATCACGTCCGACGTCAGGCG
>JAGRKN010000080.1:13233-16783 GCA_020442275.1 Rhodoblastus sp.
AGGCGCGGTGCAGATCCTCGAAGGCGGCGGCCTCCGAAGCGTAGGACTTGTTTTCGAGTTCGTGCATTTTTACCTCACACAGGATGCGCCGTCGCGCGAACAAGTCCCGCGCCGGACGGCGAAACGCGGGGCAGCGCCTGCGGGCGCAACGAGATTGCCCTTCACCTGTGTCACGCGCGCCTGCGGCAGCATGGGAAAGGTGACGAGCGAGATTTCCCAGAGATCGAGCTTTTGCAGATGTCGAAGGCCGGTCTTTCGGTCGTGTGTCGCGCGCAAGGTGCGGAAGCCGATGGAGAGGCCGTCGACCTGGCCCTCGCGCATCAATGCGAGAATTTCGCGAGCGCGAGAGACTTCGAGGCTGAGTCGGCCCTTGACCTTCAGGCCGCGCGAATCCTCTTCGATCGCGCTCCAGGCGCCGATGGGTTCTGCGGGATCATGCTGCCACAGCATCTTGACGCGATCGGGCCCACGCTTGCGCAAGCTGTCGCGGAAGGCGCCGGCCAGCACCACATCGCCGCCGAGATCGGCGACGCCGAACAGGCTGGCGTAGCCCTCGAATATCCCGGTCGCGCTGACTTCGCCGACAGCGAGCGGCGCACGCTTGCTTTCGGGAGCTCGGGTAAGCGCGCGCGTCAGCGCTCGCGCCATGCTGGCGCGGTCTGCAAATGCCATGTGTGAACTCCAGGAAACTCGGACCGCGAGCCTTCAGGCTCGCTTCATTCTGCGCTCTTGGGCGAGCCAGAAGGCTCGCGCTCCGCGCGCTCATGTTGCGCGAAACGTTCGAGCGTGCGCCAGAAGGCCTTGATCAGGGAATCGGGATCGCGGCGGCGCGGCGCACGGCGTGGGCGGTGAAGAAAGCGAAAGGTCATGTCAGGACTCGCGGCCGAAGCGGCGGTTGAAGCGCGCGAGTTCGCGCAGGAAGAGATCGAAGCGACGATTGGAGGCCGCGAGTTCGCGCAGCGCGTACCAGAGCATGGTCGATGCAACGCTTGCCCACAGGAAGAGCGCGATATGCGCGAGATCGCCGCGCGCGGCGATCAGGGCGAGCAGATCGTTCATGGACCTGGCTGTGTCGCGGCGCCGATTTGCTTCGCCGCAAAGCCCAGCAGCTCCCGCTTCTCATCCGCCGACAGGAACGTCGCGGCATCCACGCGCGCCCATTCGGCGGCGCGCTCCGCGCTCAACGCATCGATGCGATCGACGTCGTAGTCGAAGCGCAGGCCGGGCCAGGCCGGTTGCAGCCAGTGCTCGAAGGCGCGTTGCAAGCGCTGGACCATGGGGATAACGGCCTGGCGCCAGAAGGCGGCGTTGGCTTCCACATAATTGGCGCGCGTGTTGTCGCCGGGCAGGCCGAGCACCAGCGGCGGCACGCCGAAGCAGAGCGCGATTTCGCGCGCCGCCGCCGCCTTGGCCTCGATGAAATCCATGTCCTTGGGCGAGAGCGACAGCGCTTTCCAGTCGAGGCCGCCATCGAGCAGCAGCGGACGGCCGGCGTTCGCGCTGCCGGAAAAATTCTCTTCCAGCTCGCTCTTCAGCCGATCGAATTGCGCGTCGGAGAATTGCGCGCCGTCGCTCGCGCCATAGACGAGCGCGCCAGAGGGGCGCGCGGCATTGTCGAGCAGCGCCTTGTTCCAGAAGCCCGCTGCATTGTGGGTGTCGATCGCGACATGGGCTGCGGCGAGCGGCGGCAGGCCATAGTGATCGTCGAGCGGATGGCCGAGGCGCACATGCATGATCGGCTCGACGCCCTCGCCGCGCATGACGTAGCGCGCGCGGTCGCCGGCGAATGCATATTCGTAAGCCGCCGGCCAGCCGTTCGGGCCCGGCGCCACGGTCATGCGGTCGCTGCGCAGCGCGTAGATTTCGCGCACCTGCCCATCGACCTGCGCGCCTTCGACATAGGCATTGCCGAACAGCAGGAGATTGACGACGAGGCTCTCGATCAGATCCGTCGACGTCTGCGTGGGATTGGGACGCGCGAGAAGGTCGAGCAGCGGATGGGCGGTCAATTCCGCCCTGCCCTCGTAGAGCCGCCAGGGAATGGTGGCGGCGCATTCGGCGACCATGCGCACGCAGCGATGCACGATGGCGTTGCGCTCGAAGCCTTCGCGCGTCAGCGCCAAATAGTCGCGCGGCGTCCAGCGCGCGGCGCCGACCGTGTGCAGGGCGAGCAGGGCGCCAGCGCGCGAACGTTTTTCTTCGCGCGACTGCGCGCCGAACAGGCGGGAAAGGAAGGACATGCGGGTTCTCGTGTGTGAGATCCCTCTCCCCGCTCGCGGGGAGAGGGCTGGGGAGAGGGGCCGAAGGAATTCTTCGAGTCTCGATCACGGCCCGGCCCCTCATCCGGCCTTCGGCCACCTTCTCCCCGTAAACGGGGAGAAGGAAAAATGATCGAGCCTTGCGCCTACAACCTACGCACCCTCGGCGTCGCGCGTTTGCCGTCGAGCGCGAGATGCGTGATCGCCCAGACCAGCGCGTCGAGCCGATCCGGGCTCGCGCCGTTCAGCAGGCCGTCGGGCCCGAAGGCGCACATCTCGTCCTCGAGTTCTGGAAAGGCGCCGGCATGGCGCACGCGGTTCTGTTCGTATAGCAGCGCGACCGGCGCGGCGCGCAGATATTTGCCGCGCGTCGCGCGCACCTTCATGACAGGCACGCTGCTGTCGGCCTGCGCGATCACGCTCGCGACCATATCGCCGCCCTGGTTGACCTCGACGACCAGCGCGTCGGCCTGCAATTCGTGATAGAGCGCGGTCGCCCGCGCCGCCCATTCGGCTGGCTTTGCCGCGGCGAGCGTGACGTCTGACAAGACGTACACAAGCCCATCGCCATCGACGCCGGCTGCGACGATTCCGCATTTGTCGGCGCGTTTGTGCGAAGCCGCCGGCGGATCGACCGCGACGACGATGCGCGCCAGCGGCGGCGCGAGCGGAATGCGGACGCGCTCCAGCATGTCTCGCGACCAGAGCGCGTCGGCGCGCTCTTCGACGATGGCCCCGTCGATCTCCTGGCGGCCGAGTCGCGTGCCGCCGTACCTCTCCTCGATCGCGCGCAAGAAACCCGGCGCGAGATTTTCGGCGTTGGCGCGGGTGGAGGCGCGCGTCACGACATTGGCGGGATCGGCCATCAGTTTCTTCAATAGCGCGAGCGGACGCGGCGTCGTCGTCACCATGGCGCGTGGCCATTCGCCGAGGCGCAGACCGAATTGCAGCATGTCCCAAACCTCCTGCGCATGGCGCCATTTGGCGACCTCGTCGCACCATGCCGCGTCGAATTGCGGTCCGCGCAGGCTCTCTGGATCTTCGGCCGAAAACACCTGCGCGATCGCGCCGTTCCGCCATGTCAGGCGCCGGCGCGAAGCCTCCCATTGCGGGCGGTCCCATTTGTCGTGCGCGGCGAGAATGCCGGAGACGCCTTCGACCATCACGTCGCGGGCGTCGGCCCAGGTCTCGCCGATCAAGGCGATGCGTGCGACCGGCTTGTCGGCGAAATCGACGAAGCCGCCGGCCATGCCGCGCACCCATTCGGCGCCGGCGCGCGTCTTGCCCGCGCC
>JAGRKN010000081.1:0-2245 GCA_020442275.1 Rhodoblastus sp.
GTCAACAAGGGCGTTCTGTGCGGCAAGGGCTCGTCCGGCATCATGCAGCACTATTCGCCGGCGCGCCTGCGCAAGCCGCTGAAGCGCGTCGGCGAGCGCGGCAAGGGCGAATTCGTCGAGATCGAATGGGAGGAAGCGCTCTCGCTCGCGACCGAATGGCTCGGCAATATCCGCAAGACCGATCCGAAAAAGCTCGCCTTCTTCACTGGCCGCGACCAGAGCCAATCGCTGACCGGCTGGTGGGCGATGCAATATGGCACGCCGAATTTCGCGGCGCACGGAGGCTTCTGCTCGGTCAACATGGCGGCAGCCGGCCTCTACACGATCGGCGGCTCCTTCTGGGAGTTCGGCGAACCCGACTGGGACCGCTCGAAATACATCATGATCTTCGGCGTCGCCGAGGATCACGATTCGAACCCGATCAAGACCGGCCTCGGCAAGATGAAAGGCCGCGGCGCCAAGGTCGTCTCGGTCAATCCCGTGCGTACCGGCTATTCGGCGGTCGCCGACGAATGGATCGGCATCCGCCCCGGCACGGACGGCCTGTTCGTGCTCGCGCTGATCCACGAACTCCTCAACGCCGACAAGATCGATCTCGACTATCTCGTGCGCTACACCAACGCGCCCTGGCTGGTCATCCAGGCGCCGGGCGCTGCCGACAATGGCCTGTTCGCGCGCGACTCCAATGGCGATCCGCTCTGCTTCGACCAGACGACGAAGACACTGGCGAGCGCCAAGCGCGCCGACATCGCGCCTTCGATCGTCGGCGAAGTCACGCTCGCCGACGGCCGCAAGGCCGTGCCCGCCTTCCAGCTCATCGCCGAGCGCTACATGGATGGCCGCTACAGCCCGGACGCGGTCGCGGCGCAATGCGGCATCGGCGCCGACCAGATCCGCCGCATCGCGGCCGAGCTGGCGGACGTCGCCTTCAACCAGTCGATCACGCTCGACGTCGAATGGACGGACTGGGCCGGCCGCAAGCACGACAAGTTCATCGGCCGCCCCGTGGCGATGCACGCGATGCGCGGCATCTCCGCGCATTCCAACGGCTTCCACACCTGCCGCGCGATCCACTTCCTGCAAGTGCTGCTCGGCTCCGTCGAATGCCCCGGCGGCTTCCGCTTCAAGCCGCCCTTCCCGAAACCCATTCCGCCGGCGCCGAAGCCGTCGGGCAAGGGCTATGCGCCGATGAAGCCCTTGGGCGGCATGCCGCTCGGATTCACCACCGGACCGGAAGACCTGCAACTCGAGGCCGACGGCACGCCGGTGCGCATCGACAAGGCCTACAGCTGGGAGGCGCCGGTCGCCTCGCACGGCCTCATGCACATGGTCATCACCAATGCGTGGAAGGGCGATCCCTACCCGATCGACACGCTGTTCATGTACATGGCCAACATGTCGTGGAACTCGACCATGAACACCAAGGGCGTCATGGAGATGCTCACGGACAAGGATGCGTCGACCGGCGAGTACAAGATCCCGCGCATCATCTATTCCGACGCCTATGCCTCAGAGATGGTGTCCTACGCCGATCTCGTCCTGCCCGACACGACCTATCTCGAGCGCTGGGATTGCATTTCGCTGCTTGACCGCCCGATCTGCGAGGCTGACGGTCCCGCGGACGCGATCCGTCAGCCGATCGTTCAGCCCGACCGCGACGTGCGCGCGTTCCAGACCGTGCTGCTCGATCTCGGCGCGCGGCTGCAATTGCCGGGCATGACCAAGGAAGACGGCAGCGCGAAATTTCCCGGCGGTTATCCAGATTACATCGCTAACCACGAACGTTCGCCCGGCATAGGCCCGCTTGCCGGCTGGCGTGGCGAGAATGGCGACCAGCACGGGCGCGGCGCGGCCAATTCCAATCAGCTCGACGCCTATATCGAGCACGAATGCTTCTGGCATCACGAACTGTCGCCGGATCAAAAATTCTTCAAGTTCGCGAACAAGTCATATCTCGACTTCGCCAAGCACATGGGCTTCATCGGCTCGACCGACCAGATCGTGCTGCAGCTCTATTCCGAACCCTTGCAGAAATTCCGTCTCGCGGCCGAAGGCCATGGCGACGTGCAACCGCCCGACAACATGCGCGAGCGGCTGAAGGCGACGATGGACCCGCTGCCCATCTGGTACGAGCCCTTCGAAGAACAGATGGTCGACAAGCAGGCCTATCCGTTGCACGCGCTGACGCAGCGCCCGATGATCATGTACCACTCCTGGGGCTCGCAGAACGCCTGGCTGCGCCAGA
>JAGRKN010000081.1:2306-7112 GCA_020442275.1 Rhodoblastus sp.
GACGGCGACTGGGTGCGCGTGACGAGCCACAACGGCTCGATCAAGGTGCAGATCAAGACCATGGAGGGCGTGAACCCCGAGACGGTCTGGACCTGGAACGCCATCGGCAAGCGCGCGGGCTCCTGGACGCTCGCGCCCGATGCGCCGGAAGCCAAGAAAGGCTTCCTGCTCAACCATCTCATCAGCGAATTGCTGCCGCCGGAGAAGGACGGTCGACGCCTTTCAAATTCCGATCCGGTGACCGGACAGGCTGCCTGGTTCGACCTGCGCGTGCGGATCGAGAAATGCGAACCGGGCGCCGAGGTGAGCGAACCGCAATTCCCGGACCTGCCGCGTCCGCCGGGCATCGGGCCCGCGCCGATCGTGAACGACTATGGCGCGCGCCTCGCGCAGAAAAAGCGCTGAGGCGGAGAGAGCAAATGACCAGCCTTCCCACTGTAACCGGCGACAAGCGCCTCGGCCTCGTCATCGATCTCGACACATGCGTCGGCTGTCACGCCTGCGCGACCAATTGCAAGGAATGGAACACATCGGGCCATTCCGCGCCGCTCACCGACGTCAACGCCTATCAGGCCGAGCAGCGCGGCGTCTGGTTCAACCGCGTCTTCACTTACGAGGTCGGCGGACAGGGGCCTTCCGCTCGTACCGTGCATTTCCCCAAGAACTGCCTGCATTGCGAGAAGCCGGATTGCGTCACGGTCTGCCCGACCGGCGCCTCCTACAAGCGCGCGGAGGATGGCATCGTCCTCATCGATCACGACAAGTGCATCGGCTGCAAATTGTGTTCCTGGGCCTGCCCCTATGGCGCGCGCGAATATGACGAAGACGTCGGCGTGATGAAGAAATGCACTTTGTGCATCGACAAGATCTACAACAAGAATCTGCCCGAGGGCGATCGTGTCCCGGCCTGCGTGGCGACCTGTCCGTCCAAGGCGCGGCACTTCGGCGATTTCGCCGATCCCGATTCGAAGGTCTCACAGCTCGTGCGCGAGCGCGGCGGTTTCGATCTCATGCCCGAGACCGGCTATCGCCCGACCAGCAAATATCTGCCGCCGCGCCCCGGCAATGGCGCCAATGGCGCGCCGAAAAAACTCGAACCTGCTCCCGATCTCGCCGGCGCCGGAAAATTCCTGCGCTGGGTCGATCGCGTCCTGTCCCGCTGAGGCAAGCTCATGCATCCCGCCTATTCCGTCATCCTCTTCACCACGGCCTCGGGCGCGGGCTACGGCCTGCTCGCCCTGCTCGCGGTCTTCGGCGCGGCCGGCGTCCTGCCGGCCAACACGTGGCTCGGCTTCGTCGGCATAGGCCTCGGCGTCGCGCTGGTCGTCGCCGGCCTTTTGTCCTCGACCTTCCACCTCGGCCGCCCGGAGCGCGCCGTGCGCGCCTTCACGCAATGGCGCTCGTCGTGGCTGGCGCGCGAGGGCGTGGCCGCGGTCGTAGCTTTCGCGCCGATCGCGATCTTCGGCATCGGCTGGGTCTTCCTCAACGACACATCGGGCCCCTTCGCCTGGGCGGGCGCGGCGACGGCCGTCATGGCCTTCGTCACAGTCTGCTGCACGGCGATGATCTACGCGAGCCTCAAGACCATCCGGCAGTGGAACAATGCGCTCACCCTGCCGGCCTATCTCGTACTGGGGCTGGCGACAGGGGCCATTCTTCTCGTGACGATCTCCGCGCTGTTTGGCGTCTATCGCCCGGCCTTTGCGACGCTCGCCGTCGTCCTGCTCGCGCTCGGCCTTGCGATCAAGCTCGCCTACTGGCGCCAGATCGACACCGAGCGCCCGCGCTCGACGCTCGGCACGGCGACCGGCCTCGACCGGTTCGGCGAAGTGCGCCTCCTCGAAATGCCGCACACCGAAGAGAATTTCATCATGCGCGAGATGGGCTATTCGGTCGCACGCAAGCACGCCCGTCGCCTGCGAATCGTTGCAGCGCTCACGCTCTTCGTCGTCCCGCTCGCCCTGCTGGCGCTTGCGCTGTGGAGCGGCCCGTCTCTGGCGATCGCAATGGGAATACTGGCCACATTGAGCGCCGGCGTCGGCGTCGCCGTCGAACGCTGGTTGTTTTTCGCCGAGGCCACGCACGCCAGCATGATCTACTACGGTCGCGCCGCTTGATGGATAGACCGACCTATTCGAATATTATAAGATGTGAGAAACTGACGTAGCCGCGCGAAGCGCCGGGAGGACAATATGTCGGAAGCCGAAAACAATGGCGTCAACGCCAAGTCGATGACCATCATCGTCACCAAGGGCACGCTGGACTGGGCCTACCCGCCCTTCATTCTGGGCACGACGGCCGCCGCCATGGGCGTCGACGTCACGATGTTCTTCACCTTCTACGGCCTCTCGCTTCTGAAGAAGAAGCTCGATCTCGCCGTCTCGCCGCTCGGCAATCCCGCGATGAAGATGCCGATGATGGGCATGCACATGGGCATGCCCAATCTCGTCGGCATGCTGCCAGGCGTGGAAGCCGGCGCGACCGCGATGATGAAGGACATGATCAAGAAGAAGGGCGTCGCCTCGATCGAGGAATTGCGCGAGGCGGCCGTCGAATCCGACATCAACATCATCGCCTGCCAGATGACGATGGACCTCTTCGAGTTCAAGAAAGAGGACATGATAGAGGGCGTGAAACTCGGCGGCGCCGCGACCTACATGGAACAGGCGCTGAAGTCGCACATCAACCTGTACATCTGAAACACCGGACGTTGTCGCGTCCACACTGACAAGGGAGGAAACTGCATATGGCCGACAAGACTCTCGACGCCAAGGGACTGAATTGCCCGCTGCCGATCCTGCGCGCCAAGAAGACGCTGAAGGAAGTGCCACGCGGCGGCACGCTCGAAATCCTCGCGACCGACCCGGGCTCGGTCGCCGACTTCGCGGCCTTCTGCAAGACGACCGGCAACGAACTCGTCGAATCCACCGCAGATGGCGGCGTCTATCGCTTCCTGATCAAGCACACCGGTTGAGACGAAACGCATCGCGCGATCAAGCCGGGCCTGCGCCCGGCTTTTTTGTTACGCGCGATCGAAATCCCGCGAAACCCTTGCTGCGCCGCGTCAATTCGTAAGTACGCATATGTGGCTTTTTAGTGTCACGGTCGATCTTTGTTGAATGAATGCGGGACGCGCAGCGCGCGCGCGCTTGTCACCTGCCCGCGAATACAGCAATCCTGACAACCTCAGTCCTTCATATAATGATGCTCGAATATAAAGGCCTCAAAGGCCGAAGGGAGCCCCGCATGAATTTCAATCCGACCCGCAGCCTCATCGGCGCGCTTGCCCTGGCCTCGACGGCCCTCGCCGGCCCCGCGTTCGCCACCGAAGGCTACTTCCAGGCGGGCTACGGCACGGTGCAGAAGGCGGAGGCCGGCGCCGGCGTCGCCAATCCGCAGGACGCGATGGCGCTTTCGATCAACCCGGCCGGCCTTGTCGACCTGCCGCACATGATCACCGGCGGCGTGACGCTGTTCATGCCGTTCCGCGGCTATACCGCGACCGGCCCCGGCGGCCTGACCGCGCCCGGCGCTTTCATCCCGCAGACGACACGTATCGACAGCATCGAAAATTACTTCCTGATGCCGCATTTCGCCTATTCCATGCCGATCGATGGCGATACGGCCTGGGGCGTGGCCATGTTCGGCAACGGCGGCATGAACACGACCTACCAGAACGTGCTCAACACCTTCCCGACGCCCAATTGCGCCGGCGGCGTGTTCTGCGGCGGCAATGCCGGCGTCGACCTCAAGCAGATGTTCCTGAGCGCCGGCTTCGCCAAGCGATTCGGCACGATCTCGGTCGGTGTCGCGCCGGTCCTCGCCGTGCAGATGTTCAAGGCGGAAGGTCTCGGCCAGTTCGGCTTTCCGTTCGGCGGCTTCTTCCCACCGGGCTTCCTCCAGACCTTCTCGTCCGATCCCTTCCACCTGACGAACAACGGCGTGGACATGTCCTACGGCGGCGGCCTGCGCGCCGGCGTCCAGTGGAACATCACCCCCTCCCTGCGCGTAGGCGTCAGCGGCCAGACGCCGCTTTGGATGACGGCCTTCAAGAAGTACGCGGGCCTGTTCGCGGATGGCGGCAAGTTCAATATTCCCGCCAACATCACAGCCGGCGTCGCCTTCGACGTTCTGCCGACCCTGACGGTGATGGCGGAATACAAGCACATCTTCTACCGCGGCGTTCCGGCTATCGCGAACAGCGGCGCGAGCATCATCGTGCCCTTCGTGGCGCCGCCCGGTCCCGGCGGCCTGCTCGGCGCGCCCGGCGGCCCCGGCTTCGGCTGGCGCGACGTCGACGTCTTCACGGTCGGCGCCGAATGGCGCGTGACCCCGCAACTCGCCCTGCGCGCGGGCTATGCGCACAACACCAATCCCGTGCGCTGGGATCAGGTCACGTTCAACATCCTCGCGCCCGGCGTCGTCACCGACCACATCACGGCGGGTCTCGGCTACAAGTACACCGAGAACCTGACCTTCGACCTCGCCATGAGCGTCGTGCCGACCAAGACGGTGACGGGTCCGGAAATGACGCCCTTCGGCTACAACATCGCGCGCTCGATCACGCTGTCGATGCACCAGTTCGAAGGCTCGCTCGGCGTCTCCTACAAGTTCGGCGACAAGCCGCGCCCGGTAGTCGCCAAGTACTGATCGCGAGCAAGCACTGCTCTCGAGACGGCGGCGCGACGCGCCGCCGTTCCCTACAAGAAAAGGGGCCGCACCTTCTGGTGCGGCCCCTTTTCTTTCCAGATGGCCCGATGCGTGTCGCGCTCAGGCCGCGGCCTTGCGCCGCGCCGCCTCCGCCGC
>JAGRKN010000081.1:7255-7476 GCA_020442275.1 Rhodoblastus sp.
TCGATATGGATCGGCCGGTCGCCGATCATCGCGCGAATGCGCCGCACCTTGTCCACCTGACTGTGGATGAAGCTCTGACCGCCAAAACCCGGATTGACGCTCATGACCAGCACGAGATCGAGCCGGTCGAGTACGTATTCGATCGAGCTCTCCGGCGGCGACGGCTTGAGCGAAACGCCCGCCTTCTTGCCGAACGAGCGGAGGAGTTGCAGCGAGCGGTC
>JAGRKN010000082.1:0-594 GCA_020442275.1 Rhodoblastus sp.
TCGACGATCGCCGTCTTGCCGACGCCGGGCTCGCCGATGAGAACGGGATTGTTCTTGGTGCGGCGCGCCAGAACCTGGATCGAGCGACGGATTTCCTCGTCGCGACCGATCACCGGATCAAGCTTGCCCGATCGCGCGGCCTCGGTCAGATCGCGGGCGTATTTCTTCAGCGCGTCATAGGCGTTCTCGGCCGATGCGCTGTCCGCTGTGCGGCCCTTGCGCAAATCCTCGATCGCCGCATTCAGCGTCTGCGCTGTCACGCCGGCATTGGCGAGGATCTTCGCGGATTCCGAGCCCTTTTCCATCGCCAGCGCGAGCAGCAGCCGCTCGACAGTGACGAAGCTGTCGCCGGTCTTCTGCGCGACCTTCTCCGCATTGTCGAAGAGGCGCGCGGTCGTCGGGCTGAGATAGAGCTGGCCTGCGCCTGAACCCTGCACCTTCGGGAGCTTGGACAGAGCCAGCTCGACCTGCTGCAGCGCCTCGCGCGAGCGCCCGCCCGCCTTGTCGATCAGGCCTGCCGCCAATCCCTCGGGATCGTCCAGCAACACTTTGAGCACATGCTCGGGCGTGAACTGCTGATGCCCTTCGCGGATC
>JAGRKN010000082.1:621-44634 GCA_020442275.1 Rhodoblastus sp.
GGACGAAGCCGCGCGCGCGCTCCGTGTATTTTTCCATATTCATGCCGACCTCCTGGCCCGCCGACCGAGCCCCGTAGCAGCTCGACCGCGGCAATACTCGAACGATTCGGTCCCATTGGCGACCGTCGTCCGAGATTTAGGAAGCCGTCTCAGGTTCTTGAAGGCCCTGCGACAGGCCTGCGACGTCGAAATTGCCGCCGCAGGCTGGACGATTACTCGCCGTCCGCAGCACCGCCGTCATCCGCGGGCGTTTCGCCCCCCTCGGCGCCCGCGCCGACTAGACCGGCCGGACGGCTGCGGCGACGGCGGCGTGGCCGCAGGTGGTAGCCGCCGGCGTCCTGCTGCTCGTCGCCTTCCAGCGCCGGAAGATCGGGCTGCGGCGCATCGGCCGGCAACGGGCGGGGAGCGGGCGCGGTGATGAAGGCCGGCAAGCCGGCGGAGCCTTCCGGCTGCGCGACGACCCGCGTCTCGTCCGGCGGCCGCGCTTCGCCCTGGCCATCGGCCGGCGGCCGCTGTTCGCGGAACCGGCGGTTGTCGCGGTTATTGAAGCCTTGGCCCTGCTGGTTGCGGTCGTTGTAGGGCCGCTCGTGGCGAGGCGGGCGATCCGGCCGGTCCTGACGCCCCTCTTGTCGGTTGTCCTGCCGCTCCTGGCCGGGCTGACCGCCGTTGCCGCCGTTATAGGGTTGGCGCTCCTGATAACCGGGCGGCGGCGTGAACTGGGGCTGCTGGAACTGCGGTTGCGGCAGGCGCTCGGCGACCGAGGCAAAGCGGTCATTGACCACATCGTCCTCGTCATCCTCGAATTCCGCCTCCGGCGCCGGGCGCGGCGGCTGTCCCGGCTGCGGCGGCAGAGCCGCCTGCTGCGCCGCCATCGCGGTCGCGATCAGCCGGTAATAGTGCTCGGCGTGCTGCAGATAGCTTTCCGCCATCACGGGATCGCCGCTCGATTGCGCGTCGCGGGCGAGCTGCAGATATTTCTCCGCAATATGCTGCGCTGTGCCGCGCACCTTCACATCCGGCCCGTTCGACTCGTAGGTCCGCGTCAGCGGGTTCGGGCCCTTGCGATTGTTGCGCCCGCGCATTCTCTTGTTCTGACCAGGTCTCATGACGATCCTTGACTTGAACTAATCGCGAGCCTGACGGGGCCGCGTGAAATTCCGACGACATTCAGCCGCGTACAGCGCGGACATGGTTTGACCGGTCGGATCGGGTGCGATGGGCCGCCATGTCGGGTAGCGGCGAACATGTCTTCAAAAGGCGCAATCCTGAATTCTGGATCCGTGCGTTGCGAGGCGCTGACGACGCTCTCTTGTCGGCGCTCCGCATAGCGCCTGACATCCCAGCACGAGCCTCCAGCCTGAACTCGCTCAACGAACCGGCGAAACTGCTGCGCGGGGGAGTGGCAAAACGTCTTGCCCGAAGTTCCAGCTGTCTCTCAGCCAGAATCTCTTGAAAACCTTATTAGTCGGTTTCCGCGCGCTCGCCAAGGCCTCTTGGGCTCGAACACGCAACTGACTGGAATTGTTGTCAAATCGTCACGTCGGCGCGAATGCGGACGCCCGCTCACGTCCCACAAGATCTTGTTCGGAATCGATTTTATGCAAGCCCTGCTGGTTCGCGAGCCGCTCGACGTCCCCCGCCTGGCCCGATCCGAACTCGACTGCGATCACGCCGTTATGGCCAAGAATGCCAGGCGTCGCGGCGAAAAGCTCGCGATAGGCGTCGAGCCCGTCAGGCCCGCCGTCGAGCGCGAGCCACGGATCATGATCGCGAACCTCGCGATCGAGAGCGGCGAACTCGTCCACCCGAATGTACGGCGGATTCGACACGATCAGATCGAAGGGTCCGGCAAGCGCCGCCGACCACCTGCCCCGAACGACCGCGGCACGCCGACCAAGACCGCAGGAGGCGAGGTTTGCCCGCGTGGCGGCGCAAGCCTTGTCCGAAAGGTCGACGCCGACGCCAAATGCCTCGGCAAACTCGTCGAGCAGAGCGCAGAGCAGAGCGCCCGAGCCACAGCCGAGATCGAGAATCCTGCGCGGCGCCGTGCCGTCGCGGCGCCCGACCCGCAGCGCGAGCCGCACGAGCGCCTCGCTGTCCGGGCGCGGATCGAGCACCCCCGGCCGAACCTCCAGGTCAAGCGTCCAGAAGGCGCGTCGGCCGAGTATGCGGCTTGCAGGCTCTCCCGCCGCGCGCCTTTCCAGAAACAACCGATATTGCTGCGCCTCGACTGCGGACACCGACGCGGCGGCCGCGGTCAGCAGCGCCAATCGATCGATGGAGCACGCGGCGAGCAGCAACGCGCGCGCATCCTCGGCGGCCGCCTCGACGCCGGCGGCGCGCAAGAAAGCACGACCCGCCGCGCATGCATTGTCGCGCGACAGGCCGGCCGTGACGAAAGGCGCGTCAGGCGCCGGCATTGGCGGCGAGCGCCCGCGCCAGCCATTTGGAGAGGCGGCGCGCGACCTCGGGCCCATTCTCGGGCGCCTCGCCCTCGGCGAGGTGCGCAAGGTCCAGCAGCAGACCACTCGCATCCTCGAAATCCGCCCGGTCGCCGGCCGTATCGAGAGCAAGCAACGCTTTGACCAGCGGATGCCCGAGATTGACTTCGAGCACAGGCTGCATCGAGGCGTCGAGACGCCCGGCGCTTGCGAGAATTCGGGCGAGCGTCCGATCCGGGGCCATGTCGCTGGCGACAAGGCAGGCCGGGCTGTCGGCGAGGCGTTCCGACACACGCACATCGGACACACGCGCGCCGAGCGCCTCTTTCATTTTCGCCAGCGTGGTCGCGGCGGCGGCGTCGAGTTCCGGTTTTGCCGGCGCTTCCGCGCCGTCGATGAGCGGCACTTGCGAAATATCCGCCTGTCCCTGGGTCACCGACCGGAACGGCTTGCCATCGAAACCGACCGCGCTCGAAACCCAGAAGGAATCGACGGGATCGGAAAGCAGCAGCACCTCGATTCCGCGTGCCCGAAAACCCTCGAGATGGGGACTCGCGGCGATCGTCGCGGCGTCTGCGCCGGTCAGATAGTAGATCGCGGTCTGATTCGGCCGGAGATCCGCGACATACTGGGCGAGCGTGCGGTCGCCCGCGCCATGCGTCGACGTCGCGAACCGCGCGAGCGCGAACAACGCATCGCGACGCTCGGGCTCCTCGTAGAGCCCCTCCTTCAGCACCGCGCCGAAATTCTTCCAGACTTCCGCAAATTTCGTGGGATCGCTGTCCGCGAGCTTGGTCAGTTCCTGGATCACTCGGCCGACGACGGCCTTTCGGATCGCGCCGAGAACCGGGCTCTTCTGCACGATCTCGCGCGACACGTTGAGTGGAACGTCGGCGGAATCGACGACCAGCGTCACGAAGCGCAGCCAGGGCGGCAGCAAGTCCGCTTCGGTCGAGACGAGCACGCGGCGGACATAGAGGCGTGACCGCCCCTTGCGCTCGGGATTGAAGAGATCGAAGGGCCGCGACCCCGGAATGAACGCGAGCGCGTCGAATTCGTAGCGGCCTTCCGCGCGCCAGTGGACGGTCAGCGCGGGCTCGTCGAACTGCCCAGCGATGGTCCGATAGAATTCAGCATATTGCTCCGCCGTGATCTCGGAACGCGGCCGCGCCCAGAGCGCCGCGCCTTCGCTCGCCTTCTGCTCTTCGCCGCCGGCTTCGCGCACGGCGATCGGCACAGGAATGCCGGCCGAATGTTCGCCGACGATGCGCTGCAGGGTCGACACGTCGAGGTAGTCCTCTGCATCGCCCTTGAGGTGCAGCACCACGCGCGTGCCAACTTCGGGACAATCCTCGGACGCCTCGACCGAATAGGAGCTCTTGCCGTCCGACGACCATTTCCAGCCTTCCGCCTGTCCGGCGCGGCGCGAATAGACGTCGACATGGTCGGCGACGATGAAGGACGAATAGAAACCGATGCCGAATCGGCCGATCAGCGATTCCGCCGGCCCCTTGTCGCCTGCCCCCTCGAGCTTTTCCATGAAGGCGCGCGTGCCGGAATTGGCGATGACGCCGAGCGCCTGCTCGAGGTCTTCACGGCTCATGCCGACGCCATTGTCGACGATCGAAAGAGTCTTCGCCTGCTTGTCGGCTTCGATGGCGATGCGGAACGGCGCGTCAGAGCCGGCAATCTGCCCGGTCGCCGTCTCGAATCTCAGCTTTTCGCAGGCATCCGCCGCGTTGGAAATCAGCTCGCGCAAGAAAATGTCGCGGTCGGAATAGATGGAATGGACGACGAGATCGAGAAGTCGGGCGACGTCGGCCTGGAACGGTCGCTCGATAGCGCCGCCCGTCGCGCCGGTCGCGCTATCGTTCACGGTGTCGGTCATCGACTGAAAGCCCCTGTTGGAATGGAGAGGCCACTCATATCGAAATGCGGCCTGAAAATTCAACGGCAAGAGAAAGGGAAGAGAAAAGGCCGACCGTGGGGCAACACGGTCGGCCTGGGTAAGGGACGCAATTACTCGACGCAACGCCTCGAAAAAACGGCCCGGCCCGCCATTGCGCCACCGGGGGGCTGGGGGGCTGACGAAATCCGGCGACACGGCGAACCGGGCCATCGAGGCAACGGTAACAAGCTGGACCCGCTCTTGGGCCGCTCAAGGGCAAGACTTGGGCAAAACCATGAAATTTCGTCATTTCTCGCGGCGCTTGCCGTTCTTTCGCATTCGTAGGAACATGCTGGTCGGAGCATCGAATGACGGATTCGGAGATCGCCGACCCGGAGCGGCCGGGCGCGGATGTCGTATCGGTCGCCTTTCGGCGACGCCCCGTCGCGCCCACGCCAAATAGTTCGGAGCCTCCTGCGACAAAGCAGGTGTCGTTCGACCGCCGGGAGCTCCAGACGATCCTCAACCTCTATGGCCGCCGCGTCGCTGAAGGGGAATGGCGGGATTATGCCATCGGATTCGGCGCCCAGAAGGCGGTTTTCGCGATCTTTCGGCGCGCGTCCGAGACCCCGCTGTACACGATCGAGAAGAATCCCACGCTCGCCCGGCGCCAGGGCGCTTATTCCGTCGTCTCCGCGGATGGATTCATCCTGAAGCGTGGGCATGATCTCGAGCGGGTTCTCGCCGTGCTCGACAAGAAGCTGAAGCTCGTCGTGACATAAAAAAACGCCCCGCCGAAGCGGGGCGTCCGATCTGCTGCGATGCAGTCAGGATCATTCGTTGCGGCTACCCGTCAGCGACAGGATCGCCTGGAAGATGTTGACGAAGTCGAGATACAGCATCAGCGCGCCGTTGATCGACTTCTTCGTCGCCGTCTCATGGTCGTCGGAGGCGTAGTACATCTCCTTGATCGCCTGCGTGTCCCACGCAGTGAGGCCTGCGAAGATCAGCACCGTCAGAATCGACAGGCCGAACTGGAACATCGAGCTCTGGACGAACACATTGACCAGGCTCGCGATGACGAGACCGATCAGGCCCATCACCAGGAACGACCCGAAGGCCGAGAGGTCACGGCGCGTCGTGTAGCCGTATAGGCTGAGACCGCCGAAGGCGGCCGCCGTGATGAAGAAGGCGCGCGTCACCGAAGCGCCGGTGAAGTACAGCAGCACCGTCGACAGCGACAGGCCCATCACGGCCGCGAAGCCGAGGAACATGTTACGCGCAGACGCCGCCGACATGCGGTCGATCCGGAACGAGAAGATGAAGATGAAGGCCAGCGGCGCGAGCATCACCACCCACTTGAGCGGGCTCTGGTAGAGCGTCTGGCCGAACGGCGTCAGCACCATGCGGCCGGCCGCGCCGGTATTGACGACGCTCATCATATGCGCGCCGTAGGCGACGAGGCCCGTGACGCCGAGACCCAGCGTCATGTAGTTGTACACGCCAAGCATGTACGCGCGCAGGCCCTGATCGATCTGCTGTGCGCCGGCCTGGCCTACGCTCGTGCCCCAGTGGGCGCCGGCGTTGCGGTCATAGTCGGACATTTAACTCTCCTTCGCGGCCCCCGGCCGCGCTGCTCTCGCGCACACAGGTGCGCAATGCGACAAATATGATTGGCGGCCATGCCAAAGACAAGAAGGTCCGGGCATCGGCGTAAATGAACTTTCCGTCATAATTCCCGCAGGACGCGGGCGGGTTTGGCGCCTAGCGTGCGCCAGGTGGCCGTGAGACCGAGCCCGATCGTGGTGGCGCAACCGATCGCGACAATGGCGGCCAAACCCGTCCAATCAAACACAAAGTCCAGTTTCATCAATCGCGTAACGATGAGCTGCGCGGCCACGGAACCGGCAGCCAGCGCGAAGGCCGATGTCGCGACGCCGAGCACGAGGAATTCGAGGAAGTAGGCGAAGATCAGCCTGCGCCGCGTCGCGCCGAGCATGCGTAGCACCACCGCATCGTAGAGACGCGCGCGCTGACCCGCCGCGAGCGCGCCGCCGAGCGTCAGAAGCGCGGTGACGAGCGTGATCGACGAGGCAGCCCGGACTGCGGTCGAAAGCTTCTCCGTCAACGACAGCGCCTGCTGCAGCGCATCGCGCACCGCGAGCGTGACAACTGTCGGATAGGCCTTCGATATATCGGAGACCAGAGAACCGGCCGTCGCACGCGTCTCTGACGGAATCGTCATCGAAATCAGCTCGGTATGCGGAGCTCCGGCAAATGTCGTCGGCGTGAAGACGAGAACGAAATTGATGCCGAAGCTCCGCCAGTCGACCTCACGCAGATTGGCGATCTTGGCCGAGATCTCGCGGCCCATGACATTGACCGCGATCTCGTCGCCGACCGAAAGACCGAGCCCGCGCGCGATGTCGCCGTCGAGCGAGACAAGCGGGGGGCCCTTGTAGTCCGCCGGCCACCAGAGCCCCGCCGTCACCTTGGAGCCGGGCGGCGGACTGGCCGCATACGTAATGCCTCTGTCGCCGTCGAGCACCCAGGCTGCGTTCTGTTCGGCCTTGATCTCCTCGGCGCGCCGCGACCCGACGCGCACGATCCGCCCGCGCAGCATCGGGACTTCTTCGATCGCGGCATCGGGTTGCCGCGCCTTCAGCATCTTGCGGAAAGCGGCGGCCTGCGCACTCTGTACATCCGCGAAGAAATAATCGGGCGTTCGACCGGGATCGCCGGCCTTGAGCTGCCGCCGCACATTGCCGTCGACGCCGACAATGACCACCAGCAGGGTCAGGCCGAGCCCCAAGGATGTCACGACCGGGCGCGTAACGGCGCCGGGACGCCGGATATTGCCGAGTGCGAGCCGCGCCGGCAGGTTGCGTACATTCGCGCCAAAGGCGGCGCCATGGGCGACCGCCCAGCCAACGACGCGCAGCACGACCGCTGAAGCGGCGACGCCCGCAATAGCCATCAGGGCGATCCGTTTCTCGCTCGAGAGCGCATAGACCAAGGCGATCATCGCCGCAAAGGCCGCAATCGCGCCGAAAACGTAGCGCTTGCGCAGGCGGCCGCCTTCCATGGTTGCAGCCGATCGGAACAGGACGGCTACGGGCGTGTCATGTGCGCGGCCAGCCGGAGCGACGACGAATGTCAGAGCGGACAGCAGGCCGATGGCGACGCCAGCGACAATGGCGCGACCCGACAGGATCGGCTCAAAGGGCAGGTCGAGAGCCGGACCGGCGAAACGCGCCGCGATAAAGGGCGAAGCAGCGCCGACCGCAGCGCCGATCAGCGCGCCGGCCAGCGCGATCAGCATCATCTCGACGAGGACGAGCGAAAAGGCCACGCCGCCTGGCGCGCCGACGGCCTTGAGGATCGCGATCGATTCGCGCTTGCGGTCGACGAAGGCGCCGACCGCGATCGACACGCCGACGCCGCCGACGATCAGCGATACGACGCCGATCAGCGCCATGAATTGCGTGAAGCGCTCGACGTTGCGCGTCAGTTGTGGCGAAACGTTCGCGCGTGTGCGGGCGTCCCACCCGGATTTCGGGAATTGCTTGAGTATGTCGTCAGCCTGCGCCTTCACGCGCGCGTCGTCGACGCCAGGATTCGCGAGAGCCAGGCGAACGACCCAACGCGTCAGCGACGCAGTCGACCCGAGGCCGCTCGCATCAAAACCGGCGCGCGATATCATCACGCGCGAACCGAAGCCGATCCCCGTCGCGATCCGGTCCGGCTCCGAACGGATTTCGCCGCGCAGGACAAAATGCGCATTGCCTAAATCGAAACGCTCGCCGATTCGAAGACCCGAACGATCGATGAAGGAAGCATCCGCGACAGCGCCGTAGAGATCGCCGTCCTTCGACAGCGCGCGGGCAAGCGGCGTGGCCGGTTCGAGCACGGTCTCGCCGACCAGTGGATAGGGCTCGTCGACGACCTTCGCATCGACCATGATGGCGCGATCATCATGCGTTCGCGCCATCGCCCTCAGGATCGCGATTTCGGAAATCCGCCCCAGCGAGGAGAGATAGGCGCGTTCGTCGGGTTCGAGAACCCGTAGCGAGCGCGCAAGCGTCAAATCGCCGCCGAGCATCGAGCGGCCCTGCATCGCAAATGACGCGAGCAGCGATTGCGAGACCGCGTTGACGCTGGTGACCGCCGCGACGCCGATCGCGACGCAGACGAGAAAGACGCGAAAGCCCTTGAGCCCGCCTCGCAGATCGCGGCGCGCAAACGACAGGATAGTCGACAGCAGCCTCATGACGCCGCCGCGGCCTCTCGTGCGGCGACGACGCTCTCGACCATGCCCGAGTGCAGGCGCACGATGTCGTCGCAGCGCGTAGCAAGCGATAGATCGTGCGTCACCATGACGAGCGTGCAGCCGCGTCGCGCGCGTTGCCCGAGCAGCAGGTCGATGATGCTCGCGCCCGTGTTTTCGTCAAGATTTCCAGTCGGTTCGTCGGCGAGCAGGATCGAAGGATCGCCGACGAGCGCGCGAGCGAGCGCGACACGTTGCTGCTCGCCGCCCGACAATTGCGAGGGATAGTGGGACGCGCGTTCTGCAAGCCCGACGGCCGCGAGCTCCGTCCTCGCGCGCGCGAACGCGTCGTCGCGACCCGCGAGTTCAAGCGGCACGGCGACATTTTCCAACGCCGTCATGGTCGGCATCAGGTGAAAGGACTGGAAGACGATCCCGATCTTCTTGCCGCGGAATTCGGCGAGTTCGTCCTCGCCCATGGCGGTGATCGCACGACCCTCGATCTCAACCGAGCCGGCGTCCGGTCGCTCGAGCCCGGCAAGCGTCATCAGGAGCGTGGACTTCCCGCAACCGGATGGCCCGACGATGGCCGTCGCCTTTCCCCGGCGAAAGTCGAGCGTTATGTCTTTGAGGACTTCGACCCGCGTCGGGCCGGAACCGAGGCTCAAGCGTAGAGACTTGAGCGCTATGGCCGTGCGGTCGGCGGCGCCCGTGAGGAGTGTGGGATTTGGCATTTTTGCGGTCGAGCTCTCGTCGATCGGTCCGGCGGGCGGGCGGAAACACGACACATGGTGTCGCTAGGCTCTTACTTCAATTCGCGTCCCTCGTCGCACTGAGCCTGTCCGTGCACGCCGCCGAAGCGAAGCCGGTCTCCATCGTCGCCCTCGGCGACAGCCTGACGGCGGGCTACCAGCTGCCTGCCGCCGAGGCTTTCCCGAACGTGCTGCAAGCGCGGCTGCGCGCTGACGGCTTTTCGGTCGAGGTCGCCAATGCCGGCGTTTCCGGCGACACGACCGCCGGCGGGCTTGCGCGGCTCGACTGGTCCGTGCCCGATGGAACGGATCTGGTGATTGTCGAGCTCGGCGCAAACGACATGCTGCGAGGGGCGCCGCCAGCGGACGCCGCGCAGGCGCTCTCGCGGATTACCGAACGTCTGCAGGCGCGAAAGATCGTCGTGGTCCTGGCCGGCATGCGCTCGATCGGGAATTGGGGCGACTCTTACCGCGCCGAATTCGAGGCTATCTATCCGGACCTCGCCAAGCGCTACGATGCGCCGTTTTATCCCTTCTTTCTCGAAGGCGTCGCCGGCGACCGCGCCCTGACCCAGCAGGACGGCATGCACCCCAACAGGGCCGGCGTGGAAAAGATCGTCGCCGGATTCGCGCCATTCCTCGAAACGGTTCTCACGACGCGCTTAGGCGCGCGGGCGCAGGCCGCCAAGTGACTGAAGAAGTGAACTGAAGAAAGCCGCAAGCCATGCCGCGCCTCTTCACCGGGCTGGAAATCCCATCCGACATCGCGACAGAACTGAGCCTGCTGCGCGGGGGCTTGCCGGGCGCGCGCTGGATCGAGCCCGAAGACTACCACCTCACGCTGCGCTTCATCGGGGACATACAAATGGAGCGCGCCAACGACATCGCCGAAGCGCTGGCGTCGATCGCAGCGGCCCCGTTCTCGGTGAAGCTCGAAAGGCTCGCGGTCTTCGGATCCGACAAGCCGCGCGCCCTGATCGCGCGCACTGCCGACAGCGCGGCATTGACAGCCCTGCAACTCGAGCACGAGCGACTCGTCAGGCGGCTTGGCGCCCCGGCGGAAAAACGCAAGTTCACGCCGCACGTCACTTTGGCGCGACTGCGCGGCGTCGATGCTCCGACCGTCGGGGGCTACATCGAATCACGCGGCGACATGCGGCCGCTGAGCTTCGAGGCGAAGCGCTTCGTGCTCTATTCGTCGCGCGAATCCACCGGCGGAGGCCCCTACCGGATCGAGGCCGTCTATCCCTTCGCGCCCGCCCGGGCCCGCGGATGGGCGGACTGATAGGCCGACAACAGCCGTTTCGTGTCGATCGCCGTGTAGATTTGTGTCGTCGACAGCGACGCATGGCCGAGCAATTCCTGGATCGACCGCAGATCGCCGCCCCGGCCGAGCAGATGCGTGGCGAACGAATGGCGAAGCGCGTGCGGTGTCGCGGTTTCCGGCAGGCCAAGCGCGCCGCGCATGCGTTCTACGGCAAGCTGGATGATTCGCGGCGACAGGGGACCGCCGCGCGCGCCGACGAAGAGCGGTCCCCCGGACGGCAGCTGGTAGGGACAGAGTTCGAGATAGGCTTCGACCGCATGGCGTACGGGTTCGATGACCGGCGCGCTGCGGGTTTTGCCACCCTTTCCGAGCACTGTGACGACGTCGCGTCGGCCTGTCGGCGCATCAGCCCGCGTGAGGCCCAGCGCCTCCGATATGCGTAGTCCGCAGCCGTAGAGGAGCGCCAGCACCGCAGCGTCCCGCGCGATGACCCACGGTGGGCGCGCCTCTCCGGCGCGCGAGCCTGTATCAGAAAGATCGCGCGCTTCGCCGACTGTCAGGGCCTTGGGCAGGCGACGCGCGGTCTTGGGTGTCCGCACGCTGGCGAAGGCCGAGATGCTCGCGTAACCCTCGCGCTCGAGAAATCGCAGGAAGGACCGGATTCCGGCAAGTCCGCGCAAGAGCGACCTGCTTCCCGCTCCTGACTGGCGACGCGCCGCCAGAAAAGCGCGCGCCTCCGCCTGGCTCAACTCGCTGAGCTCCGCCAAACCCACAGGCTTCCCCGATTTTTCGCAGACATAGTCCAGAAACTGTCGAAGATCGCGCTCGTAGGCGTCGAGCGTCAGCCGGGCCATGCGGCGCTCGCCCGCCAGATGGGAGACCCAACTGGCTATGAGCCCGCGCAACATGGCGTCGGCGGCGCGAACAAGTCTCGGATCGGTCGCGGCGTCGCCTGTCAAAACCGTCTCATCGGCAAGGATCGCGGACGATCCCGCACCACGGTTAATGCAGGATTACTTGCCTGCCTTGATCTCGGCGACCGCCGCGGCCATCAGCTCGTCCAAGGTGCGGCGGATCTGGTGCTCGGACTGCTCGACGCCGGCCTTGACGAAATCGGCCGTGAGCTTGCGGATCACGTCGTCGTCGCCGGCTTCCTCGAGGTCGGCCGCCATGACTTCCTTGAAATAGGCGTCGGCGTCCGTCCGGCCGAGCTTCTCCGCCGCCCAGGCCGCAAGACGCTTGTTGCGACGGGCGGTCGCGCGAAACTGCAATTCCTCGTCGTGCGCGAATTTCTTTTCAAAGCTGTCTTCGCGCTTGTCGAAGGTCGTCATTTTCGGGCCTCGAATTCTGGCGCGCCGCGTGTGCGGCAAGGCTGGATACGGCCTTGATATAGCGATCCTCCGCGCGGGCGCCTAGCGCCCCGGGCCACGACCGCGTCGGGAAAAGGGATTAGAGCCGGTATATCCGACGGTTCGGGTTGTAACCCGCTCGGGAAAGCGATACGAGGACTCGAAATCCCGCGCCGGGCCTTCGTCCGGCGCGCAAGGCTGTTTCTCGAACCACAGGCGCCCGTCATGAACCGCCGTCGTCGCATCTACGAAGGCAAGGCCAAGGTGCTCTACGAGGGCCCGGAGCCCGGCACGCTCGTCCAGCATTTCAAGGACGACGCCACCGCCTTCAACGCCAAGAAGCACGAGGTCATCGACGGCAAGGGCGTCCTCAACAACCGAATCTCGGAATTCATTTTCCAGCACCTGAACAACATCGGGGTTCCGACGCATTTCATCCGTCGCCTGAACATGCGCGAGCAGCTGATTCGCGAGGTGGAAATCGTTCCGCTCGAGGTGGTGGTCCGCAACGTCGCGGCCGGCTCGCTGTCGCAGCGCCTCGGCATCGAGGAAGGCACCCAGCTGCCCCGCTCGATCATCGAATTCTACTACAAGAACGACGCGCTCAACGATCCCATGGTGTCGGAAGAGCACATCACGGCTTTCGGCTGGGCGAGCCCGCAGGAGATCGACGACATCATGGCGCTGGCCATCCGCGTCAACGACTTCCTCTCCGGCCTGTTTCTCGGCGTCGGCATCCGCCTCGTCGACTTCAAGATGGAATGCGGTCGGCTCTGGGAAAACGACATGATGCGCATCGTCGTGGCCGATGAGATTTCGCCCGACTCCTGCCGCCTGTGGGACATCAAGTCGAACGACAAGCTCGACAAGGATCGCTTCCGCCGCGACATGGGCGGCCTCGTCGAGGCCTATACCGAAGTCGCACGACGCCTCGGCATCCTGCAGGCGACCGACGAGCCGCCGCGCGCCGGCCCCAAGCTCGTCCAGTAATTCACGCCAATCCGGAAGCGAACATGAAGGCCAGAGTCGTCGTCACCCTCAAGAATGGCGTGCTCGATCCGCAGGGCAAGGCGATCGAGGGCGCGTTGAAGTCGCTCGGCGTCGATGGCGTCGCCAGCGTCCGGCAAGGCAAGGTATTCGACGTCGAGATCGAGGGCCAGGACAAGGCCGCCGCCAGCGCCAGCCTGCAGGCGGCCTGCGAGAAGCTGCTCGCCAACACCGTCATCGAAAACTTCAAGATCGACCTCGGTTGATCGGAAACCGGTGAGGCCATGAAAGCCGCCGTCATTCTCTTTCCCGGCTCCAATCGCGAGGGCGACGCTGCGCGCGCCCTCAAGCAGGCGACCGGCCGCCAACCCGACATCGTCTGGCACGCTGACCACGACCTGCCGACAGGAACCGATCTCGTCGTCCTGCCTGGCGGCTTCAGCTACGGCGACTATCTGCGCTGCGGCGCGATCGCCGGCCGCGCGCCGATCATGGACGCCGTGCGCAACCATGCTTCTCGTGGCGGCTATGTCCTCGGCATCTGCAACGGTTTCCAGATCCTCTGCGAGAGCGGGCTGCTGCCGGGCGTACTGATGCGCAACGCCAACCTGCATTTCGTCTGCAAGATGCAGCATCTGAAGGTCGAGCGCGCCGCTGCGCCCTTTACCAGCGCTTACAAGTCGGGCGAGGTCATCAAGGTTTGCATCGCTCACGGCGAGGGCAATTACGAGGCCGACGACGCGACCATCGAGGCGATCGAGAAGGACGGCCGTGTCGCATTCCGTTACTGCGACGAAAACGGTGTCCTTGGCGGAGCCGCAAATCCCAACGGCTCGCGCAACGACATCGCCGGCATCTATTCCGAACGCTTCAACGTTCTCGGCCTGATGCCGCATCCCGAGAACCTGATCGATCCGCTGGTGGGCGGCGTCGACGGCAATGGCATGTTCGCGAGCCTGGCGGCGGCGGCCGGCTGATTCGCTTCAGGCGCGCCGCACGAGCAACGCCTCCGATCGCTTGCGATCCGCCAAATGAAAAGGCCCGGCTTTCGCCGGGCCTTCTGCTTTCCGTCAGGATACGGGATCAGTACTTGGCGACCACCGCGCCGGCGCCGCCGCCGAAGCGATAAGTGATGCCGGCCGAGACGACCCACGGGTCGATGTTGACCTTGGCGCGAACCGGGATCGGGCCGAGGACCGGCGAGACAGCCGAATTCCACACGGTCGCATAGGCGGTCGGCTGCATCATGATGCGCTTGAGGTCGACGTTCACGCCCCAGTTCGAATTGATCATGTAGTCGAAGCCGACCTGGCCCACGACGCCCCACGACGAACCGACGCTGAGGTTGGTGACGGCGTTCGCGCCGACGAGGCCGACAGGCGTGAAAAACGGCGTGAACTGGTTGCCGGGCTTCGCGCCGAAGAAGGCCGTGAAATTCACGCCGACGCCAAGGTAGGGCTGGAAGGCGCCGAAGTTGGTGAAGTGATACTGCAGCAGGACGGTCGGCGGAAACACCCAGGTCGAGCCGATGTTCAGGCCGGCAAGAGTGCCCGTACCCGAGACGCTGTGCTTCGAGAAGCAGCAGATCGCTTCAATCGCGATGTTCTTGGTGAAGTAGTAGGAGACGTCGAGCTCCGGAATGACCGTGGTCGAAACCTTCGCACCCGAGCCGAAAATCGGGCTGCCAGCGCCGCCGCTCAGATTGACGAGCGGAAGAATTGCGCCGAAGCGATCATAAACCGTCGTCTTGCCATCCGGAATCACCGCCGTGGCGCGGAGGCGAATCTGGAACGGATGGAAGGTGTCGATCATGATCGGAGCGGCGGCCTCGACCTTGCGCGAGGGAAGGTCCGCGGCCATGGCGGCCGAGCCCAGAACCAGCAGGCCGGCGATCGACGCCGTACCGCGGAGGAAAGCCTTGAAAGTCATTTAATACCCCTGTCATTCGCGCAAATGCGCCGAAATCCCGAGGCGGAAAATCCTTCGTCGGGCATTGAAAATAATTGACCTATGTCAACGGGCAGCGTGATCGTTGCATTCCGATCGACGGCGTGACCGAATTGCAACATATTTGCGACCTGTTGCCTTCGCCGCCGTGCGGGGCTAAGCGGTCGTGGCTTGCTCGCACTCCAATCGTCGGGTCGGATTCCCTTGACCACAGAACCAAATGTCACGCCGGAACTCGTCGCGGCGCATGGACTGAAGCCCGACGAATACGAACGTATCCTGAAGCTGATCGGCCGGCCGCCGAGCTTCACCGAGCTCGGTATATTCTCGGCGATGTGGAACGAGCATTGTTCCTACAAGTCGTCGCGCATCCACCTGCGCAAGCTGCCGACCAGCGCGCCCTGGGTGATTCAGGGCCCAGGAGAGAACGCCGGCGTCATCGACATCGGTGACGGACAGGCCTGCATCTTCAAGATGGAGAGCCATAACCATCCATCGTTCATCGAACCGTATCAGGGCGCGGCGACCGGCGTCGGCGGCATTTTGCGCGACGTGTTCACGATGGGCGCGCGTCCTATCGCTTGCCTCAACCTGCTGCGTTTCGGCTCGCCCTCCCATCCCAAGACCCGCCATCTCGTCGGCGGCGTGGTCGCCGGAATCGGCGGCTATGGCAATTCCTTCGGCGTGCCGACGGTCGGCGGTTCGACCGGCTTCCACAAGGCCTATGACGGCAACATTCTCGTCAACGCCATGGCGGTCGGCCTCGCAAAGGCAGACGAGATTTTCTACGCCAAGGCGACCGGCGTCGGAAACCCGATCGTCTACCTCGGCTCCAAGACCGGTCGCGACGGCATCCATGGCGCGACCATGGCGTCTGCCTCCTTCGAGGCCGACGCAGAGGAAAAACGCCCGACCGTGCAGGTCGGCGATCCCTTTTCGGAAAAGCTTCTGCTGGAGGCCTGCCTCGAATTGATGAAGAGCGGTGCCGTCATCGCCATCCAGGATATGGGCGCTGCGGGTCTAACATCTTCGGCCGTCGAGATGGGCGCGAAGGGCAATCTCGGTATCGAGCTCGATCTCGACAAGGTGCCCTGTCGCGAAACCGGCATGACCGCCTACGAGATGATGCTGTCGGAAAGCCAGGAGCGCATGCTCATGGTGCTGACGCCGGCGAAGGAAAAAGAGGCGGAGGCCATCTTCCGCAAGTGGGGCCTCGATTTCGCGGTCATCGGCAAGACGACGGACACGCTGCGCTTCGTCATCAAGCACGGCGGCGAAGTGAAAGCCGACCTGCCCATCAAGGAGTTGGGCGACGAGGCGCCGGTCTATGACCGCCCGCACGTTCCGACCCCGAAAAAGGCGCCAATCGACGCCGCCTCCACGCCGGCGCCGCTGTCCAACGCGGACGCGCTTCTGAAACTGCTCGCCTCGCCCGATATCTGTTCGAAACGCTGGGTTTGGGAGCAGTACGATCATCTGATTCTGGGCAACACGATCGTCGCCCCGGGCGGCGATGCGGCGGTCGTGCGCATCGACGACGGGCCGAAGGGGCTGGCGCTGACCACCGACGTCAACGCACGCTATTGCTTCGCCGATCCCGTCGAGGGCGGAAAGCAGGCCGTGGCCGAGGCCTGGCGCAATATCGTCGCGGTCGGCGGGCGACCGCTGGCGGTCACCGACAATCTCAATTTCGGCAATCCCGAGCGACCTGAATACATGGGCCAGTTCGTCGGCTGCCTCGAAGGCATCGGAGAAGCCTGTCGCGCGCTCGATTTCCCGATCGTCTCCGGTAATGTCTCGCTCTACAACGAGACGCAGGGCGCCGGCATCCTGCCGACGCCCGCGATCGGCGGCGTCGGCGTCGTCGACGACGTCGCGACAGCCGCGACCATCGCCTTCAAGGCGGCCGGTCAGGATATCCTTCTGATCGGCGCGACGGCCGGCTGGCTCGGCCAGTCGTCCTGGCTGGCCTCCGTCGGCGGTCGCGAAGACGGCGCGCCGCCGCCGGTCGACCTGGCGGTGGAGCGCCGCAATGGCGAATTCGTGCGTTCGCTGATCGTTACATGCCGGGCGACGGCGGTCCACGACCTCTCGGAAGGCGGGCTCGCTGTCGGCCTTGCCGAAATGGCGATCGCTGGCGCAACGGGCGCGCAGATCGAGGCGCTTCCGGCTGGCCCGAACCATGCTTCCCTGTTCGGCGAAGATCAGGCCCGGTACGTGCTCACGTGCCGACCGAGCGACACCGCCGCGATCCTCGGCGAAGCAGCGACCGCCGGCGTGCCCGCGATGCGCTTGGGCGCGACGAGTGGCGATGCATTGCGACTGCCGGGCGAAGAACCCATATTGGTCGCGAAATTGCGCGACGCATACGAAGACGCCTTGCCGACCTACATGGCCGGCGAATGTCCCGAGGCCTTCAAATAGATCGAGACAAAGCCATGCCGATGCCAGCATCCGAAATTGAACGGCTCATCAAGACGGCATTCCCGGACGCGCGCGTGGAAATCCAGGATCTCGCCGGAGACGGCGACCATTATGCCGCCACCGTGGTGTCGGAGGCTTTCCGGGGCAAGTCGCGCGTCCAGCAACATCAGATGGTCTATGGCGCGCTGCAGGGGCAGATGGGCGGCGTCCTGCATGCGTTGGCCCTCACCACCAGCGTTCCCGCCTGAACCGCATAGCGTGCAATCTAGGAGTCGGACGCCGAACGCCTTATAGTCACTTCACTGCGGAACCTTGAACTCCGCCAGGAAAGGAAAATGCGATGGCCAATATTCACGACCAGATCAAGAACGTGGTCGATACGAATGACGTCGTGCTCTTCATGAAGGGCACGCCCCAGATGCCGCAGTGCGGCTTTTCAGGTCAGGTCGTTCAGATTCTCGACTATCTCGGCGTGCCCTACACCGGCGTGAACGTGCTTGCCGATGGCGAATTGCGCGAAGGCATCAAGTCCTTCACCAACTGGCCGACCATTCCCCAACTCTACGTGAAGGGCGAATTCGTCGGCGGCTGCGACATCATCCGCGAAATGTTCCAGTCGGGCGAGCTGACCGACCATCTCGCGCAGGCCGGCGTGCCGCACAAGGCTCCCGCGCGCGGCTGACCGCGCAAGGCCTTTGCGCCCTCGCTATGGACCGACGATCCGGATCGCACGTCCCTGGCGATCGATTGATCTGCGCTCGCTGGCGCGGGCCGGGATCGATTTGAGCGCCGGTGCGCCGATGCGCCGGATACGGTGCGCCGGCGTATTCTCCAGCGCGGCAAGCTGTGACCTCACGCCTTTGCCCAGATGCGAAGTCCTGAAATCCACGAAAGCCTTGCGCTGAACGGCTTTAGCTTGCGGTCCACGATAAATCCTCAGACCTTCGGTCGTCATATAGGCGTCGCCGACCCGCAGGGTCGGGTCATTGTCAATCCGAGCGGGCGGCGTAACTTTGGCGACGTTCAGCGCAAGTTGCGCCGGAACTGCCGACGCGGGCGCATGGAATTTGGAGGCGAGCCGCGCCCGTGAACCCGATTTGGTCACGTGGGCGCGAGGGATGCGGCGTCCGTGATCGACCCGAAACCGGGACGACGGCGCATGTGCAAGACGCGCGGCATCGTGGCGTTTGACCGACCATTTCTTTGCAGCGTGCTTTCTTGCCGTCGCCTTGCGGTGCGCCGCAGGGCGCCGCGACACGCGCAAGCCCTCGTCGACGAGGAACCGAATGTGCGGCTGCGCGGGAGCATAATAGGTGACGACCGGCGCAGGACGTGGGGCGGGGGCGAACAAGTCCTGGAGCAATCCGCCGGCCTGCGCGGGAGACAGGCTCAACGACGCGACCACAAACGCGAAAGCCGACAGAAATCTACGCATTGCGAACCCCACCCTCGTCAAAAGGTTAATGAAACCTCAACGACGCCGGTACTAGTTTCACAATCGCGACGGAGCGGCAATCTCCTTCGGCTGGTAACCTGAACGCGAAACGTAGTTGGCGCCTGGAGAGGCGTCAGAGCGCCGCGCGGATCATCGCGAGGGCGTCTTCCGACGACCAATCCGCTGGGCCGGCCATGGCGGCGATCTCGCAACCGTCACGCCCGACGAGAAAAGTCGTGGGCAGCCCGACGACTTTTCCGGCCGTCCTCAGGCGATAGAACACGTCGGCTTTCGGATCAGAATAAAATGTGAGGTTCTTGACGGAAATATCCCGCAGGAAGTCCCTCGCCCGCTCGAGCCGGGCCGTATCGACATTGATTGCGACGACCTCGAAATCCTTGGAGCCAAGCTTTGCCTGCAGCTGGTCGAGCGTCGGCATCTCTTCGCGGCATGGCACGCACCAGGTGGCCCAGATGTTGACGAGCGTCACACGGCCTCGGAAGGCTTCGAGCGAGATTGCCTTCCCGTCAGGACCCAGAAAGTCGAGCGCTGTCATCGGTTGGACGGTTTTCTTGGACGCCGCTGCGGCGACCGCGCCTTTTTCGAGCGCCGCCACCCGTCCAACAACTGCGTCTGACGCAGCACATTGTCCCGTCGATTTCTTGCCCGCTGGCGCAAGAATCCCGTATAGGACGCCCGCTGCGACCGCCAGGAGCGCGCCTCCCACGAGTATTGGCCGCAGTCGTCGCGGCGTCGGGCGGGTCGTCTGTTCGGTCATGGATCGCGGTTCCGGGGTAGGCTCATGAGCAACAAGATGTGGGGCGGACGGTTCGAATCCGCACCGGACGCGATCATGGAGGAAATCAACGCATCGATCGGATTCGATCAGGCCCTGTTTCGCCAGGATATAGCAGCTTCGAAGGCGCATGTGGCCATGCTGGCCGCTCGGGGCGTTGTTTCTTCCACGGACGCCGAAGCCATTTCCGCTGGTCTCGACCAGGTTCTCGGCGAGATCGAAAGCGGCGGCTTCAATTTTTCGCGCGCGTTGGAAGACATTCACATGAACGTCGAATCGCGCCTCTCCGAAATCGTCGGCCCCGCCGCGGGCCGACTGCACACCGCCCGCTCGCGCAACGATCAGGTCGCCGTCGATTTCCGGCTCTGGGTGCGCGACGCTGTCGACCAGCTCGACGGTCAGCTTCGCGATCTGCAGCTCGCGCTGGCCGAGACAGCGCTCGCGCATGCGGGCTCGGTCATGCCGGGCTTCACGCACCTACAGCCCGCGCAACCCGTCACCTTTGGGCATCACCTACTCGCCTATGTTGAAATGCTCGGCCGTGACCGCGGCCGTTTCCGCGACGCCCGCGCCCGCATGAACGAATGTCCGCTCGGGTCGGCAGCCCTGGCCGGTACGTCTTTCCAGATTGATCGCGCCATGACGGCGAGCGCGCTCGGTTTCGATCGCCCGACGGCAAATTCGCTCGACAGCGTCTCGGATCGCGATTTCGCCCTGGAAACACTGTCGGCCATCGCGATCTGCGCGACCCATCTGTCCCGTTTCGCCGAGGAGATCGTCCTCTGGACCGGCCCGTTCTTCGGTTTCTTGCGGCTCAGCGACAAATTTTCGACCGGCTCCTCGATCATGCCGCAGAAGCGCAATCCGGACGCCGCCGAACTCGTGCGCGGCAAGACCGGGCGCATGATCGGCGCGCTGAACGGGCTTCTGATCGTGATGAAAGGCCTGCCGCTGGCCTATTCCAAGGACATGCAGGAGGACAAGGAAGGCGTCTTCGACGCGGTCCACTCCCTGTCGCTGTGCCTCGCGGCCGTCTCGGGCATGGTTCGCGACATGACGCCCGACGTCGAAAGAATGCGCGCCGCCGCCAGCTCCGGCTATTCGACCGCGACCGACATTGCGGACTGGCTGGTGCGGCGGCTCGGCATGCCGTTCCGACAGGCCCACCACGTGACGGGCCGCATCGTGGCGCTCGCCGCTTCGCGCGGCGCCGAGCTCGAACAATTGAGCCTGGAAGACCTGCGCACGATTGATCCGGCGTTCGAACAGGACGCGCTCGACATACTGGCGGTCGAAAAATCGGTCGCCAGCCGGACGAGCTTCGGTGGAACCGCGCCTCGCAATGTCGAGACACAGGCGGAAGCCTGGCTCGCACGGCTGCGCGACGACCGTCGCGGTTGACCAGCCGCTGTTGTTGGATCAAAGCCGTGACCTGTGCTAGGCCAAGCCAACATCAGCGGGATCGTTCCTTGTCCTCTGCCATCAGAATTTTCGTCTGCGTCGCAGCGGCGCTTGCCATGACCGGCTGCGGTCGACGGGGCCCGCTCGAACCGCCGCCCGGGTCGCTGTCGCAGTCGCGCGCCGCGACGCCGGCGGAGACCAAAGCGCAGGCGCCCGGCGCGCCCGGCGGGCTGTTTCGCAACACGTCCTCAAAGGCGGAAGAGCCGGAAACCAAGACCGAGGGGGCGCCAAAGCGCTCCTCGACCTTCGTCCTCGATCCGCTTCTCTAGGCCATGCGGCATTTCGATTATCGCGACGGGCGTCTCTTCGCCGAAGACGTAGACGTCGCCGCGCTGGCGGCCGAAGTCGGCACACCCTTCTATTGCTATTCGACGGCGACCATCGAGCGGCACTACAAGGTGTTCCGCGACGCCTTCGCCGGGCTGGACGTCGCGATCTGTTACGCGATGAAGGCCAATTCCAATCAGGCCGTGATCCGTACGCTGGCCCGTTGCGGCGCCGGCATGGATATCGTCTCCGAAGGCGAATTGCGGCGGGCGCTCGCGGCGGGCGTGCCGGGCGAACGCATCACATTTTCCGGCGTCGGCAAGACTCGAGACGAGATGGCGTTGGCGCTGCGAACCGGCATCGCCTGCTTCAATGTCGAATCCGAACCGGAGCTGCACGCATTGTCGGCTGTCGCGCAGGAAACAGGGCATACGGCGGCCATCGCGCTACGCGTCAATCCGGACGTGGACGCCAAGACACACGCCAAGATTTCGACCGGAAAGGCTGAAAACAAGTTCGGCGTGCCGATCGAGCGCGCGCGGCACATCTATGCGATGGCGGCTACGCTCCCCGGCATCCGGATTTCGGGCGTGGATATGCATATCGGTTCGCAGATCACCGATCTCGCGCCATTCGAGAACGCGTTCCTCCTGCTCTCCGAACTCGTGTCCGACTTGCGCGCGGACGGGCATGCGATCGATCACGTCGACCTCGGCGGAGGTCTCGGCATTCCCTACCGCCCCGGCGAGGACCCCGATTCCTATCACCCGGACCGCTACGCCGAAGTCGTGCGCCGCACGGTCGGCCACCTTGGATGCCGCTTCATCTTCGAGCCGGGCCGTCTCATCGTCGGCAATGCCGGGATTCTTGTCACGCGCGTGATCTACGTGAAGCGTGGCGAGAACCGGACCTTCGTCATCGCGGATGCGGCGATGAACGACTTGATCCGCCCGACGCTCTATGAGGCGCATCATGAAATCCTGCCGGTGCGCCGCGACATGGAGGCGCCGTTGGAGCGCGTCGACGTCGTCGGGCCGGTATGCGAGACCGGCGACTATCTCGCTCTTGATCGCGAGATGCCGGAGGTCGAGCCGGGCCAGCTGCTTGCCGTGATGTCCGCTGGCGCCTATGGGGCCGTCCAGTCGTGCACTTATAATTCACGCCTTCTGGTCCCTGAGGTGCTGGTGAGCGGTTCCGAAGCGGCCGTCGTTCGTCCGAGACCCTCGTTCGAGGACCTGATCGGGCTCGACACAATTCCGGCATGGTTGGCGTAAACTCTGGACGTAGCGGGCGTCGCGCGCACGCGGACCTTGGTGTAGGCTTCCAGCCTCGCTGGCGCTTGGAACTTCCCTGGTGGCTTCGATCGAGACGACGCTGAACAGACTGGTCGCCCGAGCGCGCGTGACGCTGGCGTGGGAATTTCTTTGGCGCGCGCTGTCGACCGTCGCGGGGATCGCGGCGCTGTTCCTTGCAATTACCTGGCTCGGTGTCTGGAATTTCGTTCCGCCGGCCGCCCGCGCCTTCTGCGTCCTGGCGTTTCTGATCATCATTCTGGCCGCATTGGCGCGCGAAGCGCGCCACGCGGCCCTGAGCCGACGCGATGCGCTGCGCCGCATCGATCTTGATGCCGGCGACAGCTATGCGGCGGCCAGCACGCTCGAAGATTCGCCCGCAAATTCCAACGATCCGACCGCCATGGCTCTCTGGCGCGTCCATCGGACGCGGGTCGCCCGCAGACTTCGTTCGGTTCGCCTGTCGGCGCCTGCGCCGCGCGCGGTCGATCGCGACAGATGGGCCTTGCGCGCCGGCGCCGTTCTTCTGGCGATCGCTGCAGGAATTTTTGCCGGTCCCGATCGGAACGCCCGACTGGCCGCCGCCTTCGTCTGGAGCGGCGACGGTCTGGGGGGCGCGCAGACGCGCGTCGACGCGTGGATCGATCCGCCGCCCTACACCGGCAAGCCGCCGATCATGCTGGTCAGCGGACGTCCGGACGAAGCGCATCGACAGCTATCCGCGCCGATCGGTTCGACGCTCGTCATCCGGAGCGCCGGCCACGGGCCGGTCGCCGCAACCGTCGAGGGCGAATTTTCCCGACTCCAGGACAAGGGAGCGACAGCGCGGCGCGACGAAAACGAAAGCCGCTTCGTTCTCAAGGGTGATGGGCGTTTGAAGCTTGCCGGAGAAACCTTCGAAATCGTCGCCATCCCGGATCGCCCGCCGGTCGTGGAGCTTCTCGAACAGCCACGCGCAAATCTGCGCGGCTCGCTGAGCGTCGCCTATCGCACCGACGACGACTACGGAATCGCCGGCCTGGAGGCCCGGGTCTCGGATCCGGAAATCCAGGGGCGCGCCCTGCACGACAAGCCACTCGTCGACGCGCCTCGGTTGCCCGTCGCCCTGCCTGTTACCGCAAATGGAGTTGGCGAAGCACGTTCGACCCTGGACTTTTCCGAAAGCCCCTGGGCGGGTGCGCGCGTGTCCTTGCGGCTTGTCGCGCGCGACGAAGGTGGCAACGAGGGGGCGACGGCGCCAATCTCGATCTACCTGCCGCAACGTCCGTTTACCAATCCGCTGGCCCGCGCTCTCGTCGAACAGCGACGAAACCTCGTCCTCGCGCCCGGCGAGCGTAGCCGGGTCGCCGGCGCACTCGACGCCCTGATGCTCGAGCCCGAAAGGTTCGGCGAGACAGCCGGCGTCTACCTCGGATTGCGGGTTGCGCGATCCGGCCTGACCCACGCGCGCTCGAACGCCGACCTTCTCGATGTCGCTGAACTCTTGTGGTCCATGGCGCTTCAGATCGAGGACGGACACGCGAGCGACGCCGAGCGAGACCTGCGCGCCGCCGAACGCAACCTTCGCGATGCGCTCCAGAAAAATGCGTCGCCGGAGGAAATCGCCCGGCTTTCGCAAGCGCTTCGCCAGGCAATGGATCGCTTTCTCGCCGAGATGGCGCGTCGCCAACCTGAACGCCAGGCGCAGGCCGAGAGAAACCCGGATCGCAGCGCGCGATCAATTTCGCGCGATCAGCTGCAGAAGATGATGGAGCAGCTCGAGGCCATGGCGCGATCGGGCGACATGGCGAGCGCCCAACAGATGCTCGACCAGTTGCAAGACATTTTGGAAAACCTGCGAACCGCGCGGCGAAACGGGCAGCCGAGCCAGGCGCAGCGCGAAATGCGGCGCGCCCTGTCGGATCTCGACCAGCTGATGCGCGATCAGCAGCAATTGCGTGACGATACATATCGTGAAGGTCAATCGGAGCAGGAAGGCGCAGATCAGGGCGGCAAGCCTCAGAACCGCGGCCGCAGTCTGAAGGAACGCCAAGCCGAGCTCGAGAAGCGCCTCGGCGATATTCAGCGCCGCCTCGGCAAGAACGGCAACGGCAAGCTCGGCGGCGCCGGAGAGGCCATGAAGCAGGCCGAGGGCGAGCTGGGGCAGGGCGGCGATCGCGACAAGGCCGTCGATTCGCAGGGACGAGCGCTCCAGGCGCTGCGCGATGGCGCGGAACAACTCGCGCAGGACATGCAAAGAGGGGGCAACCAGTCCGAGCAGGCAGGCGAAGGCCCCGACATGGGCGAAGCCAGCGGCGCAGAACGCGACGAAGCCGATCCGCTCGGACGACCGACGGCGCGAAACCGCCGGTACGATCCCAACGCGCGCTACGATCCTCTCGGCGCGACGCCTGCTTTGCGGGCGCAACGCGTTCTCGAGGAATTGCGCCGGCGGCTCGGGGAAACCGCGCGCCCGCAGGACGAACTGGACTATCTCGAGCGCCTGATCCGGCGATAATTCGCTGGTCTTGTTATAATTCGTGGTCGCCGCTAACTACGTCGCTGCAATGCGTACGAGGTCTCGTCGATGGGCCCTAATATCCTTATTTCCTTGGCGCTCGGCGCGGTGGCTGTCGTGCTGTTTCTCGGCCTCGCGAACATGATGCGGGACGGAAGCGCCAACAGGTCGCAGATGTTGATGCGCTGGCGCGTCGGTCTGCAGTTTCTGGCGATCATCGTGATCATGGGCGTCCTCTGGCTGCGGAGCTGAAGATCCATGGTGCGTCTCAACAAGATCTACACGCGCACTGGCGACGACGGGACGACCGGTCTCGCATCGGGCGAGCGTCGCTCGAAGGCCGATTTGCGGGTCGAGGCCTATGGCGCAATCGACGAAACCAACGCCGCCATCGGCGTCGCCCGCGCGGCGTTGGCTGAAAGCGAGCCGACGCTCGTCGCGATGCTCGCCAGAATTCAGAACGACCTGTTCGATCTTGGCGCAGACCTTGCCACGCCGGCGGACGCTCCGCGCGCCGAAGGCGCGCTGCGAATCGTCGACAGCCAGGTGAAGCGGCTTGAACAGGAAATCGATCAATTGAATTCCGAATTGCAGCCGCTGAAGTCTTTCATCCTCCCCGGCGGTTCGAATGCCGCCGCCGCCCTGCACATGGCGCGCACGATCGCCCGTCGCGCTGAAAGAACGATGGTCGCTCTCAGGGCGACACCCGGAGAAAGCGTCGATGCGCCCGCGATGCAGTATGTGAACCGATTGTCCGACCTACTTTTCGTGGCGTCGCGGATCGCCAATGATCGCGGCGCTGCCGATATTCTGTGGACCCCCGGTCAGAACCGCTGATTTCGCTTGTCGGAATGCATGTATGAGCCGGGGCGAAGCGCGTTGACTCGACAGGAGTCGGCGGGTACCAAGCGTCTCGAATTTTGGGCCTTGTGGGAGCTAGTTATGAAGGTTCTCGTGCCGGTAAAACGGGTTGTTGACTACAACGTGAAGATCCGCGTGAAATCGGACGGCACGGGCGTCGATCTGGCGAATGTCAAGATGTCGATGAATCCCTTCGACGAGATCGCGGTGGAAGAGGCTTTGCGCTTGAAGGAAGGCGGCAAGGCGACCGAGGTGATCGTCGTTTCCGTCGGTCCGGCGCAATGTTCCGAGACGCTGCGCACGGGTCTGGCGATGGGCGCGGATCGCGGCATTCTCGTGAAGGTCGACGGGCCCGTCGAGCCGCTCGCGGTCGCCAAGATTCTCAAGGGCGTGGCCGACGCCGAGCAGCCGGGCCTCATCATCCTGGGCAAGCAGGCGATTGACGACGACTGCAACCAGACCGGCCAGATGCTGGCCGCATTGCTCGGCTGGGGCCAGGGCACGTTCGCCTCGAAGGTCGAGATCACGGACGGCGGCGTGAACGTCACCCGCGAAGTCGATGGCGGTTTGCAGACGGTGGCGCTCAAGACGCCGGCGGTGGTCACCACCGATCTTCGCCTGAACGAGCCGCGCTACGCCTCGCTGCCCAACATCATGAAGGCGAAGAAGAAGCCGATCGACGAGAAGACGGCGGCCGACTACGGCGTCGACGCGACGCCGCGCCTCACGGTGCTGAAGACGACCGAACCGGCGGCGCGCAAGGCCGGCGTGAAGGTCGGGTCGGTTGCCGAACTGGTCGGCAAGCTCAAGAATGAAGCGGGAGTGATCTGATGGCGACGCTGCTACTCGCGGAAGTCCATGGCGGCAAGCTGAACGACGCGACCGCCAAGGCCCTGACGGCCGCCGCCGCCCTCGGCGCGCCGGTCCATATCCTCGTCGCGGCTCAGGGCGGCGATGCGGCCGCCGCCGACGCGGCGAAGCTCGCCGGCGTCGAAAAGGTCCTGCTGGCCGACGACGCCGCCTATGGCCATCAGCTGGCCGAACCGACGGCGGCGCTGATCGTCGGGCTGGCCTCGGGCTACGATGCGATCGTCGCGCCCGCGACGGTTTCGGCCAAGAATATCATGCCGCGCGTCGCTGCATTGCTCGACGTGATGCAGGTTTCGGAAATCACGGCCGTGGTTGCGCCGGACACCTACGAGCGTCCGATCTACGCGGGCAACGCGATCCAGACGGTGCAGTCGAAGGACGCCAGGAAGGTGATCACGGTTCGCACCGCCTCCTTCAAGGCGACGGGCGAAGGCGGTTCGGCTGCGGTCGAGAAGATTTCCGCCGCAGCCGATCCGGGCGTGTCGAGCTTCGTTTCGGAAGCGCTCGCCAAGTCCGATCGTCCGGAACTCGCTTCCGCCAAGATCATCGTGTCGGGCGGCCGTGCGATGCAGAGCGCGGAGAATTTCAAGAAATACATCGAACCGGTCGCCGATCGTCTCGGCGCGGCCGTCGGCGCCTCCCGCGCAGCGGTCGATGCGGGCTACGCGCCCAACGACTGGCAGGTCGGCCAGACCGGCAAGGTGGTCGCCCCCGATCTCTATATCGCGGTCGGCATCTCCGGCGCCATCCAGCATCTGGCCGGCATGAAGGACTCCAAAGTCATCGTCGCGATCAACAAGGACGAAGAAGCGCCGATCTTCCAGGTCGCCGACTACGGCCTCGTCGCCGACCTCTACCAGGCGATCCCGGAACTGGAGCAGGAGCTTCAGAAGATCGGCAAGTAGCAAGGTCGATCTGGACGAACCGACGGCTTGGCTTATGATCGTCGCGCGTGGCTGAACTGGACGAGCAAATGGGCAGCGAAATAGCCAGAGTCGGAATTATCGGCGCCGGTCAGATGGGCAAGGGGATTGCGCAGGTGTGCGCGGCCTCCGGCTATACCGTCGCATTGAACGATATTTCCGACCAGAGGCTCGCCGAAGCCGTCGCCGACATCGATTCCACGCTCCAGCGGCAGCAGGAGCGTGGGCAGATCGACGCGGCGGTGCGTTCTGCCATTGTTGGCCGCATCGGCACGTCGAGCTCCTACGACGCTTTTTCGGATTGCGATATCGTCATCGAGGCTGCGTCCGAGAATGAAGAGCTGAAGCGCAAGATTTTCAATCAGCTGTGTCCCGTTTTACGCAAGGACGCCATTATCGCGTCGAACACGTCGTCGATCTCGATTACGCGGCTGGCTGCCTCGACCGACCGCCCCGAGCTTTTCATCGGGATCCATTTCATGAACCCGGTGCCCCGCATGCAGCTCGTCGAGTTGATCCGCGGGATCGTGACCGAGGACGATACCTTCGAGAAGTCGCGCAGCTTCATTGCCAATCTCGGCAAGACGATCACGGTGTCGGAGGACTTTCCGGCCTTCATCGTCAACCGCATTCTGTTGCCGATGATCAATGAAGCGATCTACACGCTCTACGAGGGCGTGGGCTCCGTCGATTCGATCGACACGGCCATGCGTCTGGGCGCCAACCACCCGATGGGCCCGCTGCAACTGGCTGATTTCATAGGGCTCGACACTTGCCTTTCCGTCATGCAGGTGCTGCACGAAGGTCTTGCGGACTCGAAGTATCGACCCTGCCCGCTGCTGGTCAAATATGTCGAGGCCGGCTGGCTCGGGCGCAAGACGCAACGCGGCTTCTACGACTATCGCAGCGGGGCGCCTGTCCCCACCCGCTGATTTCACCGGCCTTCACAATTCCGTCTTGACGCTTGTAGACTGTGTCCGCGGCGAGATTCGGCGTGTGCCGAACGAGATGAGACAGGGTGCTCCGGTTGACGGTTCACTTCCAACCGACTGTCAGGCCGGAAGCATGTCCGGCGCTGGTGCTCAACGCGGACTATCGGCCGCTGAGCTATTACCCGCTTTCGCTCTGGTCATGGCAGGACGCCATCAAGGCGGTCTTCCTCGATCGCGTGAACATCGTCTCGAACTACGATAGGACGGTCCGAAGTCCGAGCTTCGAGATGCGCCTGCCGTCAGTGGTTTCGCTGAAAACCTATATCAAGCCGGCTCGTCATCCTGCCTTCACGCGTTTCAACGTCTTCCTGCGCGATCGCTTCACATGCCAATATTGCGGCCATCATGAAGATCTGACGTTCGACCATGTCATTCCGCGGTCCAAGGGTGGGCTGACCACATGGGAAAACGTCGTAGCCGCCTGTTCCGCTTGCAATCTTCTCAAGAGTGATCGTCTGCCGGCCGAGGTGCGCATGTGGCCGGCCGTCGCGCCGTTCCAGCCTGATATCGACGATCTCAGACGCGCCGGACGCCAGTTTCCGCCCAACTATCTGCACGACAGCTGGATGGACTATCTCTACTGGGATTCCGTCCTGGAGCCTTGAAGTCGCGCGCCATGGGCGCCTTTTGTCGTCGACCTGTCGAACTCGACCACAATTCCCGATGCGCCTGCCGGCGGCGAGGCGAGGCGCGCCAGGAAAGCCGCGCGCTCCCCTGCTGCGACCTTCTGACGGGGCGCTTGGGTAATCCAATTGTAGAGAATGTCCCCCTGGTCTCCACGCACGGTGACCGATAGCGGTCGGGCGCTCTCCTCGCGATCGCTGGCGTTCACGATGTCGCCGGTCACGATCAGAATTCGCCTTTCGCCATCGGCGACAATTCTTGCGGCGACATGGTCTAGGGCCAAACCCGAGAGATTCACGGGCAGGCCGACGGCCTCGAACGCAGCTGCCGTTCGCGGCGCTGTCCGGACAATGGCTGAGCGCGCGCCGACAGCGGTCATCGCCGTGATGGATAGCATGACGGCGAAAAGGACGAGATTGCGGGATGATCCGCTGCGCGGTGCGTCGGATTGCAGATCGAAGGCGAGGGTCATGCCGTCCGGACCGATAGATTTTGCGACGCGCCGCCGAGCTTGCCGATCGGCTTTCGATTTCATTGATCGCAGGCTTATAGTTAATTGGGGGTTAAGAACGGCGATTCGTCGCCGCAATTGCGCGTGAACGGTTCTGCCGGAGCTTGGCCTTGGTACGCTTCGAAAACGTCGGCCTGCGCTACGGAATGGGGCCGGAAGTTCTCCAGGATCTCAGCTTCGCGATCGAGCCAGGCTCGTTTCAGTTTCTCACCGGCCCTTCCGGCGCAGGCAAGACGACGCTCATGCGCCTCCTGTTGCTCTCTCTCAGGCCGACGCGCGGCCTGATCTCCATATTCGGGCAAGACGCCTCGACACTCGACAAGGACGCCATCACCTCGATTCGACGCCGTATCGGTGTCGTCTTTCAAGACTTCCGATTGCTTGATCATCTGACCACCTACGAAAACGTGGCCCTGCCGCTGCGTGTGCAGAACCAGGCGGAAGACGAATATCGCAACGAGGTGATCGAGCTGCTCCGCTGGGTCGGGCTCGGCGACAGGATGCAGGTCTATCCCGAGGTTCTGTCCGGTGGGGAAAAGCAGCGCGCGGCGATTGCGCGCGCCTTGATCGTTCGACCGGAGCTTCTTCTGGCGGATGAGCCGACCGGCAATGTCGACCCGACGATGGCGCGCCGAATCATTCGCCTGTTCGTCGAGCTCCAGAGGTCGGGAACGTCGGTTGTCGTCGCGACCCATGACCTGGGGCTGATGGATCAGTTCGACGGCGCGCGTCGGCTGGTGCTCGGCGACAGTCGCCTTCACATCTACGACTGAGGGGGCGCTCAATGTCCGCCGACCCTATCGGCATTTCTTCGGCGACGGCGTCGCTTCGCAGGGATCGCGCCGCGGAAGCCCCATTGGTGCCCGCCTCGAGCATTGCGGGTCGCACGCTGATCATCGTCGTGGCTATCATGACGTTTCTGGCGTCGCTTGCCGCCGGCGGCGCGATGCTTGTCGCCCAGGCCAGCCAGGAATGGCGTTCGACCGTTTCCCGTGAAGCGACCATTCAGCTCAAGCCAGCGACTAACCGCGACATGGAAGCCGATCTGGGCAAGATCGTCGAAGCCGCGAGGGGAACGCCAGGCGTTGCCGAGGTCCGCGCCATGACGAAGCGCGAATCCGAGCTCCTGCTCGAACCCTGGCTCGGGCAGGGCGTGAACCTGGACGAGGTTCCGGTCCCCCGGATGGTTGTTCTGAAGCTCGCGTCCGGCGTTCGCGTAGACTTCGAACAATTGCGTCGCCGCATTGCCGAGATTTCGCCCAACGCCAATTTCGACGATCATCGCATGTGGTCGGAACGCCTTGCGGACATGGCCAACGCCCTCGTGGCGATCGCTGTTGTTCTGCTCGTTCTGATCGTCACCGCCATGGGGCTTGCGATTTCCTTCGCCACGCACGGCGCGATGGCCGGCAATCGCGAGATCATCGAAGTCCTGCACTTCGTTGGCGCCAGCGATCAGTTCATATCCAAGCAGTTCCAGCGGCGCTTTCTGTGGCTCGGCCTTCGGGGTGGATTGATCGGCGCTGGAATGGCTTCGCTCGTCTTTCTCGGCGCAGGCCTGTTGAGCCGACGCCTGGCGGCGACTCCCAGCGGCGAGCAGCTCGAAGCCCTGTTCGGTTCCTTCTCGATCGGCTGGCCCGGTTATTCCGCCATTGCGCTGATTGCTGTTCTCAGCGCCGCCTTGTCCGGGCAAACTTCGCGTATCATTGTTTTCCGCCGCCTCAGACGCCTGACCTGAGCGCGTCGATCGTCAAGGAGCGACGCACCGAAATGTCCGATTCGGAAACTGTCTTGCGCCAAGCGCCAGATTCCGCGCGACGCGCCTCGATCGTCGTCCGTTCGACGATCTTCAATGTCCTATTCTACGTAAATCTCATCTGCCTCATGGTTTGCGGACTGCCGTCGGTCCTCATGGGGCGTGGACCGGCGACATTCATGGCGCGGGCTTGGGCGAGAACGTCGCTGTGGCTCCTCAGACACATCTGCGGGACCACCGTCGAATTTCGCGGTCTCGATCAGATGCCGCCCGGAGGCCTCGTCGTCGCGCCGAAACATCAGTCGATGCTCGAAACATTCGCACTGACTCTCGCGGTTGATAATTTCTCCTATGTCCACAAGCGCGAATTGACCTGGATACCCCTGTTTGGCTGGTATCTGTGGGCTGTCGATCAGATATCGATCAACCGCACGTCCGGATCCACCGCGCTCTCGCAGGTGGCCAATGGCGTTGCGGAGTTTCTCAAGCTCGATCGACGCATTCTCATATTCCCCGAGGGCACGCGGAGACCTGTCGGCGCGCCGCCGAAATACAAATATGGGGTGACGCATCTGTATTCGACCTTGAACGCGAGAGTGGTGCCGGTCGCGCTCAACACCGGACTGTTCTGGCCACGCAGAAGCTTTCTCCGAAACCCCGGCGTGGCCGTCATCGAATTCCTGCCCGTCATCGAACCGGGCCTGCCGCGCGAGGAATTTACTCAACGCCTTCAGGACACGATTGAAGACGGAACGCGGGCGCTCGTCGAAGAAGCGCTCAGCGTCGATCCGACGCTCGGTACGCTGGTGCGAGACATCGATAGCGCCTCGCAGGCTTCGCGTACGGCCTGAGTCATGCCTCACTCGCGAAAACTTCGATGGCTTGCAGTGTTCTCCTGCGCATTTCTGCTTTGCGGCTGGTCCGTCTATTGGCAGATCGCGCGCAATCTTGCCGAGCGAGAGCTCCGCAAGCAGATCGAGCAGGAGGCGCGATTCGGCCGTGTCTGGACCTGCGAGAAATTGGAGTTCGGCGGCTATCCCTTGTCCATCTTTGTCGATTGCGCCGAACCGAACCTCCGCGTCGACGATGATCTGATCTCTGCAAAGCGCGCACTCATAACCGTACGCCTGTACGCGCCGACCCTCGTGGATATCGATGTTTCTGGCCCGGCCGAATTCCGCAGCGACACAGCGCAGAGCTCGCTCGACTGGAAATCGCTACGGATCTCGACACGTGGATTGCCGCGCCGCCTCGACCGGCTCTCTGTGGTCGGCCACGACATGATATTTCGGCTTCCCGAATCCGCGCCGTCAAGAGTCGAAGCTGTCCATCTGCATCTACGACGCACGTCGCCGGTCCAGATGGCGCCCTACGGCATAGTCTTGGGGCTTGCCGGAATCGATTCGCCCTTGCTGACTCAGCTCATCGGTCCGGGAAATCCTGCGTTACTCACCGCGACTGGCACGGTTACCCAACTCGACGTTGCAAGCCGTGGGACCTGGCAGGAGCGCGCCGAACTCTGGAGCGATGCCGGTGGGCGTGTCTCGATCGCCACGCTCGACCTGACGCGAGACGAATTTATCCTACATGCCGAGGGGGCAACCGGGATCGATCGCCGGCACAAACCCGATGGCAAGTTCGCAATGCGTGTTCGGAATGCAGGGCCGGCGCTTCTCGCGCTCGCCGAAGGCGCCGGGGCCTTGAAGAGAGGAACGCTCGCGGGACAACTCGCGCTTGGCGTTCTGAACGGGCCTGGCGAGCTCAAATTCGATGTCGTTGCCGAAAATGGAATGCTTTCAGTCGGCCCGTTGCGCCGTGTCTTGACGCTTCCGCCCCTCTATTGAGGATCGGATTGGTGGCGTCCGAAATCGGGCGCAGCCGTTTCCTGCCCGCTTTCTATGATGCTGCGGCGGATGTTGCGAGTCCGTGTGAACAGGTTGAACAGGCCGTCGCCGTCGCCCCATCGGATCATGCGCTGCAAGGCGCTCAGGTCCTCGGTAAACCGCCCGAGAATTTCCAGGACGGCTTCCTTGTTGTTCAGGAACACATCGCGCCACATGGTCGGATCGGAGGCGGCGATGCGCGTGAAGTCGCGGAAACCGCCGGCCGAGAATTTGATCACCTCGGATTGCGTCACGAGCTCCAGATCGGCGGCTGTGCCGACAATGTTGTAAGCGATCAGATGCGGCACGTGGCTCGTGATGGCGAGAACGAGATCGTGATGCTCGCTCGTCATCACCTCGACATTGCTGCCGGCCGCGGTCCAGAAGTCGGACAGCTTTTTGATGGCGGTCTCGTCGGCGCCCGGCGGCGGCGTCAGAATGCACCACCGATTGAGAAACAGCGTCGCGAAACCCGCGTCAGGGCCGGAATGTTCCGTACCAGCGACAGGATGGGCCGGAATGAGATGCGCTCCAGCAGGCATATGCGGAGAGAGCGCCGCCATCACGGCGCCTTTGACCGAGCCGACGTCGCTCACAATGGCGCCAATCCTAAGCGCTGGGCCAATCGATTCCGCAACGCTTTCGTTGGCGCCGACGGGTACGCAGAGAATGACGAGATCGGAGCCTGCGACTGCGCCCGCGAGATCGCATGTCGTTTGATCGGCAAGCGTCAGTTCTGTCGCGCGCTCGCAGATTGCAGGCGAAATGTCGGCGGCGACCAGCGTGCGTGCGAGATTGTTCCGCCGCGCGACACGCAGCAGGGAAGATCCGATCAGCCCGCAACCGATGACCGTCAATCGTTCGAACAGCGGCTCGGCCAGCTTCTGGCCCCAGGTATCAGGCATGGCTCGATTTTTCAGCACTGGTTGATTGCCGCGCCACAAAAGGCGCCGCGTGGCTGCCGACGAAGATCGGCTCTGTGCCCGATATGTCCGCTTCAGCCAGCGCGCGGCGCGCGGATGTCAGCCCTTCGGGCCCCGGAAAGGCCATGAGAAGAGATAGTCCGCGCTCATCGACAGCATTGCCGACGAGCCGCCCGCCAGAATTGCGGATCGAATCCGGAAGCGCATCCCGCCATCTATCCACTCGCACTGCGAAAAGCTGCACGTCGGTCGCTGCGGCTTCCGCGAGCGGCTTCGACACGACGAAAATCGGAATGCCCGCTGGATGGTCCGGCCGGTCGACGAAAGGCAGGCGGGCGATGATTTTGGGCGCAGCGGGCTCGACGAGTCGCGACCACCATGGGCCATCGCCGACCCCGCCCGCGACACGCAATAGTCCAAGGTCGCCGCTCGAGGCTTCGACGGCGTCGATGACCGCCTGCGGGCCGTGATGCGGCATGTAGGGCGCAGTGAACCCAAAGTGGAATCGAGCGGAATCGCGCATCGCCGAATCGCCCGCGGAAACGTCGACATGCACCGAATAGTTGGATTGGACGTAGGTGAACGTCCCGATGATGATCCGCCAGATGCTCTCGATCGTGTCGAGCGGCAGGAGACCGGTGTGTCGTTGCACGAGGCGGCGCATCATCTCCGCCTCGCGGCCGGGACGGAAAGCCGATCCGCCGCCCTGCCGTGACTTCGTGGCGATCAGGTTCTCGATAATCTCGCCACGTTCGATCAAGAGTCGATGAACGTTCTCGTCTATCCGGTCGATGTTCTGTCGCAGCGCCGCAAGATCCTGCGAGGCGCGATCGTCGGGGGTCGCTGTCATCGGATTTTCCACTGTCGCGCCTCTCTTACTGGACCCATGGATGCTTGAACAGAAGGCGGCGCGTGCGCGTGCTTGACTTTCTGCGCGGAAGAAGGTTCTTCTCGTCGCACAGAACGTTCGGCATACCGAACGATCGCGGCGGGTCAAGATCTTGGCGATCATGAGTGTTCAGGAAGCGGACAACCCAAGCAGTCGCATTGCGCGTTTTGGTCCGGAAAGGCCGCTGCAGATGGATGCGGGCCCTCTCGTCGCGCCGTTCTCTGTCGCATATCAAACCTATGGCGAACTGAACCCCGACCGATCCAATGCAATCCTGGTTTGTCATGCTCTTACCGGCGATCAACATGTCGCCAGCGCCCATCCCCTGACGCAGAAGCCCGGATGGTGGTCCGCCATGGTCGGGCCCGGTCGCCCGATCGATACGGATCGTTTCTTCGTCATATGTTCCAACGTCATCGGCGGCTGCATGGGCTCGACGGGGCCCGCCTCTACAAATCCTGAAACCGGCAGCCCTTGGGGGCTCGATCTGCCGGTCGTCACCATTCGCGACATGGTCCGAGCGCAGGCCATGCTGATCGACCACCTAGGAATTGACACCCTTTTTTGTGTCGCAGGCGGCTCGATGGGCGGCATGCAGGTTTTGCAATGGGTCGCGAGCTATCCGGACCGCGTCTTCGCCGCGCTTCCGATAGCAACCGCGCCAAAGCACTCCGCGCAGAACATCGCGTTTCACGAGGTAGGCCGTCAGGCCGTCATGGCCGACCCCGACTGGCGCGGCGGTCGTTATGCGCAATTCGGCGTCCGTCCAACAAAGGGTTTGGCCGTCGCGCGCATGGCCGCGCACATCACCTACCTGTCCGAAGGGGCGCTTCAGCGTAAGTTTGGCCGCAAGCTTCAGGATCGCGTCGCGCCGACCTTTTCTTTCGACGCCGACTTCCAGATCGAAAACTACCTGCGATACCAGGGATCGAGCTTCGTCGATCGGTTCGACGCGAATTCCTATCTCTATGTGACCCGCGCTTGCGACTATTTCGACCTCGCGGCGGACTACGGTGGATCATTGGCGCGCGCCTTCGTTGGCGCCGCGACGCGATTTTGCGTCGTGTCTTTCACATCCGATTGGCTCTATCCGACGTCCGACGCGCGTATGATCGTCCATGCGCTCAATGCCGCAACCTTGCCGGTCTCATTCGTTGAAATCGAAACCGACAAGGGACACGACGCCTTCCTGCTCGACGAGCCCGATTTCATGGCGACCACGCGTGGCTTTCTCGAATCCGCGGCGATCGCGCGCGGAATATCCCAGCCGTCGAAGGCGGTAGCTGGCAAATGAGCGAAATCGCGTCTCACACCAGCGCGCGCGTCGATCTTCTGCTCGTCGCCGATATCGTCGACCGCGGTGCTCGTGTCCTCGACGTCGGATGTGGCGACGGCGCTCTTCTCCAGATTCTCACACGTGACCGGAATGTCGATGGCCGGGGGATCGAGATTTCGCAGGCTGGCGTCAATGGATGCGTCGCCAAGGGCCTGTCGGTCGTTCAAGGCGACGCCGACACCGACCTGGTCGATTATCCCGACGACGCCTTCGACTACGTGATTCTGTCACAGACGCTGCAGGCGACACGACGCCCGAGACAGGTGCTCGAACATATGCTGCGCATCGGGCGGCGCGCGATCGTATCGTTTCCGAACTTCGGGCACTGGCGCATTCGAACAGAACTGATGTTCAGGGGCCGCATGCCGCGCACCGAGGCGCTGAGCTATTCTTGGTACGACACGCCCAACATCCATTTGTGCACGATCCACGATTTCGTGCACCTCGTAGACGATCTGGGAGCGTCGATCGACCGCGCGGTCGCGCTCGATCGCTACGGCGCGAAGATGCGCGTCAACGCGCCCTGGTGGCTTTGGAACATGTTCGGCGAGCAGGCGGTGTTCCTGCTCCACCGGAAGCGCGGCTGATCAGGCCTTGTCGACCTTGGCCCGTTCGATCGCCTCGAGGATCAGCGCGCGCGCGGTCTCGGCGTCGCCCCAGCCTGCGAACTCGACCCATTTGCCGGGCTCGAGATCCTTGTAGTGGCTGAAGAAATGCTCGATTTGCTGCACGGTGATCGGCGGCATGTCCGTGTAGTTCTGGATCTTGTCGTAGCGCTTGGTCAGCTTGGAGGAAGGCACCGCCACGATCTTCTCGTCGCCGCCGGCCTCATCCCGCATCCGCAATACGCCGATAGGGCGCACGGAAATCACCGCGCCAGCAATGATCGGTCGCGTATTGGCCACAAGCACGTCGCACGGATCTCCGTCTTCAGACAGCGTATGCGGAATGAAGCCGTAGTTTCCGGGATAGCGCATCGGCGTGTAGAGGAATCGATCGACCACCAGCGTTCCAGCTGCCTTGTCCATCTCGTACTTGATCGGCTCGCCGCCGATCGGCACCTCGATGACGACGTTGACGTCATGTGGGGGGTTTGTCCCGATCGAGATGGCGTCGAGGCGCATCGGAGCTCCTGTTTCAGAAAGCGATATCGAACCGCGCTGTACGCGCTCTAGTCCGCCGCGAAGCCAAAAGCGACCCGCGCGCGCATATCGTTATCGAATCGCTCCGTCGCGCGCCAGACTTCGACGCCGCCCATCTTCTCATAAAATCGTAGGGCCCTTTCATTGTCGGCGAGCGCCCAGACGATGGTCGAAAAGTAACCTTTCGACGCCAGATCCGCGCGTCCAGCCGCAAATAGTCGGGCGCCAAAACCCAGTCCTTGAAATTCGGGCGCCAGATAGAGCTCGAAGATTTCGCCGGCATAGGGGATAGCCGAGACGCGGTTGCGTCCGAGGCTCGCATATCCGACCAGCTTGCCGTCGAATTCGAGGACCAGGATACGAGATCCGCCCCGGATTGCAGACATCCACCAGACAGGGCCACGCCGATTGATCATCGCTTCCAGCGCCTTGGCCGGAATTATGCCGCTGTACGCCTCGCGCCAAGCCGCGTCGTGCACCACGGCGATCGCACGCGCGTCGCTGGCTCGAGCGGGTCGGATCGAGTGGAGGAGCTTGACCATCGACGAATGTTAGGCGCACCAGAGCGTCGTATGCAACAACGCTTTCGCGGCCTTTGATTTGCCGTGAGCTTTGATTTGCCGACTTCGATCTGCCGTGAGACCGCTGCCATTTCGGCAAAATGGAGCGGGCGAAGGGATTCGAACCCTCGACCCCAACCTTGGCAAGGTTGTGCTCTACCCCTGAGCTACACCCGCATCCGTCGCCGACGTCGTCGGCGCGGGCTATATGCCGCAAAGCTTCGAATAATGCAACTGGCCCGTTCGCCAAGGTTGCGACCGGCTCGAACGCGGCCTATCTCCTTGACCTGTACGGCATGCAATCGCCCAGAGGAGATGGACCATGAACGCGGGATCGGCGGAAACTTTGGAAAGCGCCGGCGTGATCGAGACGTCGACGGCGACCTTCCGCACAGATGTCCTGACTGCCTCCATGCAACAGGTGGTTCTGGTCGATTTCTGGGCCCCGTGGTGCGGACCCTGCAAGCAGCTTGCGCCCATCCTCGAACGAGCCGTGAGCTCCGCAGGCGACAAGGCGCGGCTGGTCAAGATGAATATCGATGATCACCCGCAGATCGCGCAACAGCTGGGAATTCAATCGATCCCGGCGGTGATCGCCTTTCAGCGCGGGCAGCCTGTCGACGGCTTCGTCGGCGCCTTGCCGGAAAGCCAGATCGTCGCGTTTCTCGAGCGCCTCGTGGGTCCTCTGGGCCCGGCCGGAGAGGCTCTCGCGCTCGCGGAGACGGCGCTCGAAGCCGGAGAGGCGGACCGGGCTCTCGAACTCGCGGAACAGGCCGTCGCCGGCGAACCGGAAAACCCCAAGGCGGTAGGCCTCTATCTTAGGACGCTTCTCGTTCTGGGAGAGACGGAGCGCGCGGCGGCGATGTTCCAGGCGCTGCCAGACAACATTCGCGCTGACGCCGCTTTGCGACAGGTCGCCGCGGCGCTCGAAGTCGCCTCTCAGTCGGAAGCGGTCGGCGACATCGACAGCCTGCGGCGCAAGGCGGCGGAGGCGCCCGACAATCTTCAAGCACAATTCGACCTGGCTCTGGCGCTCAACGGCGTTGGCGACAGGGTTCAGGCCGCCGATGTTCTCCTCGCGATCATCAAACGCGATCGAGACTGGAACGAAGATGGCGCCCGCAAGCAACTGTTGCAGTTCTTCGAGGTCTGGGGCCCGATTGATCCCGCAACGAAGGCGGCCCGCCGCAAGCTCTCGGCAACTCTGTTCTCTTGAGTCTGCGAAGCCGGCGAGCGTTACGATGAACCGACCTTTTGAGAGCGTTGCCGAACTACCAAAAGAATTGCCGGTGTTTCCGTTGGCCGGTTGCCTGCTCCTGCCTCGTGCGGACCTCCCGCTGAACATTTTCGAACCGCGCTATCTCGCGATGGTGGACGCTGCCCTCGCGTCCAACCGACTGATCGGCATGATCCAGCCATTGCCGGAGGCGGCCGGCGAATCGCACCCCCCACTTTTCGCAATCGGCTGCGTGGGAAAGATTACGCGCTTCGCCGAAACGGGCGACGGCCGATACTTCATTTCTCTCGAAGGCGTCTGCCGCTTTCGTACAGGCAAAGAGCACGAGCAAAGCGATGGGTTTCGGACCTTTGATGTCGAGTACGACAATTTCGCTGTGGATCTGAAGCCCCCGCCTGCATCCGACACCCCTGATCGTGAAGCTCTCCTGATCGCATTGCGCGCTTACGCCGAGCATCATGCGATCGAGATCGAATGGAGTTCCGTTGCGAACGCCTCGAATGAGAATCTTGTCAATTCGCTGGCCATGATGAGCCCCTTCGGTATCAAGGAAAAGCAGGCGCTTCTGGAAGCGCGAAATCTGCGCGAGCGAGCTGCGGTGCTGGTCGCCGTCGCCGAGATGGAATTGGCGGGCGATCGCGGGCGCGCGCCTCTGCATTGATGGAGATTTCGATGACCGAGCATGAGAGCGGCGCGCAGGATGAGAAGACGAGGATCGATCCCCGTCTCCTGGAAATCCTAGTTTGCCCGCTGACCAAAGCGACCCTGGAATATGACCCGGCTCGCAACGAACTGATTTCGCACGGTGCGAAGCTCGCCTATCCGATCCGGGACGGCATTCCAATCATGCTGCCCGAGGAAGCTAGAAATCTGTAGGTGCTGAAATACATGTCATAACGCCTAATATTAAAGCATATTGCTACTTGCTTCTCCGAGAAAGATGCCTTTTTGATCACGCCGCTTCCACACGGTTGGTCGAAATCTAGGCACATGAAAAAGCTGACATTCAACGCCGGCTTGGCGATCACGCTCTTCTTCCGGCCTGCTTTCGCGCAGGCCGCAGACGCCAGTACGATCAGCGCCGCCGACACAGGCTTCATGATAGCAGCGACTGCGCTTGTCCTGATGATGACCATTCCCGGTCTCGCAATGTTTTATGCGGGTATGGTCCGCAAGAAAAACGTGCTCGCGACTATGGCGCAGAGCTTTGCGGCGACCGCAATCGTCTCGATCCTGTGGTTCGCCTTCGGTTACACGCTGAGCTTCCACGGCGATGGCGCATGGATCGGGCAATTCGGTCGATCCTTCTTCGCCGGAATAGGGATGGAGACCGTCAGCCCGCTCGCAAAGACCATCCCTGAACTCCTCTTTGCCGCCTATCAGATGACCTTCGCGGTAATCACCTGCGCGCTCGTTGCCGGCGCCGTAGCGGATCGCCTCAGGTTTGCGGCATTTCTCCTGTTCACGGTCTTCTGGCTGTTCCTCGTCTATGTCCCCTCCGCCCATTGGGTCTGGGGCGGAGGTTTCCTTGCGGCCATGGGCGTAATCGACTTCGCTGGCGGCACCGTCGTGCACATCAATGCTGGCGTCGCGGGTCTGCTTGCGGCTCTCGTCATGGGATCTCGACAGGGCTACGGGAAGGAGAACCTCGCCCCCTTCGACCTATCGATGGCTGTAATCGGGACAGGACTCCTGTGGGTCGGCTGGTTTGGATTCAACGGCGGATCGGCCTTGGGCGCGGGTTCGCGGGCTGTGTTCGCGATCGTCGCCACGCATCTGGCGGCGTGCTCCGGCGCCATCGTCTGGAGCGCGCTCGAATGGGCCGAGCGCGGCAAGCCCTCCGTTCTCGGCGTCATTTCCGGCGCCGTGGCGGGTCTCGGAACGATCACGCCTGCGTCAGGCTACGTATTGCCCTGGCACGGCGTCGTGATCGGCTGCATCGCAGGGGCGGTCTGCTACTACGCATGCACGCGCATAAAGGTCCGCTTCAAATACGACGATTCCCTCGATGTCTTCGGCGTCCATGGCGTCGGCGGCATTATCGGAACACTGATGGCGGGCGTGTTTGCAACGGCCTCGGTCAGCGCGACCGCGACAGAAGCCGGCATTTCCGGCCTGCTGGACGGCGCGCCGCGGCAGTTGGTCATCCAGGCGATTGGCGTCGTCGTAATCACCGTCTGGTGCCTGATCGGCACGTGGATATCGCTCAAGGCTACCGACATATTGGTCGGCCTGCGGACCGACTCCGACGACGAGCGCATGGGACTCGACCTTGCCTTGCACGGCGAGGCCCTCCATCAATAGCGCCCTCCGCCATACCGGCGGACTTGGGATGGCAGTTGAATGAGCGCGATCGACGACCTGCTTGCGATTCTCGATCTCGAGCGGATCGAGCATAACATCTATCGTGGCCGCAGCCCGCAGGTCGGCTGGCAGCGCGTCTTCGGCGGGCTTGTCATCTCGCAAGCCCTTGTCGCCGCGGCCCGCACCGTCGACGACAGGCCGCCGCATTCGCTTCACGGTTATTTCCTCTTGCCCGGCGATCCCTCGGTGCCGATCGTCTACGAGGTCGATCGCATCCGCGACGGCAAGAGTTTCGCCACACGCAATTGCGTCGCCATTCAGCACGGCCGGGCGATCTTCTCGCTGTCGGCGTCATTCCAGGTCGAAGAGGCTGGGCTCGAGCATGCGGTCGTCATGCCGCAGGTCGCGCCGCCTGAGGATCTGCCTTCGGAGGCCGAGCTGAAGGCAAGTTTCACCGACGCGACCCCTGAACCGATCCGCCGGTTCTTCGACCAGCCACGTCCGATCGAAAGCAGGCCCGTCGATCCCCGGCGTTTCGCTCCCCGCGCCGGCATACCGGGCGAGCCGGTTCAATATGTCTGGTTCAGAGCTTCTGGCGCATTGCCGGACGCCCCCCCGGTTCATCGCGCCGTCCTCGCGTATTTGTCCGACATGACCCTGCTGGATACGGCGCTGATCGCGCATGGGCGATCGGTCTTCCAGAGCGATCTACAGGTCGCCAGCCTCGATCACGCGCTCTGGTTCCACCGTCCGTTCCGCGCCGACGACTGGCTGCTCTACGCGCAGGACAGTCCGTCCAGCTCCGGAGCGCGTGGCCTGACGCGCGGCTCCATCTATACCCGGGATGGCCGGCTCGTCGCCTCGGTTGCGCAGGAGGGGCTCATTCGCCCTCGCTGAGGCGAGTCGGCGGTAAGAAATGGGCAAGGTTAAGCGGTCCTTAACCCCGGCTTTCTAGTCTGCGCTGAGTAGCGACAGTTGTCGCTTTTCGAAGCAGCGTCGGAAATTTATGCGCAACGCAGGCTATACGGCCTTTGTCGGCAGCTTCCCCGCTACCGCGCGACTGTTCCTGTCGCGGCGGGCGACGGAGGCTGCGGGTATTGCCCTGATCGCGGTCGTGATCCTCACCGGACTCGCGCTGGCCACCTGGTCGACGCGCGATCCGAGCCTCAATCACGCGACTGCGGGCCCGATTCGTAATCTCTTGGGACTGCGCGGCGCAGTCGTCGCCGATCTGCTGACGCAGATTTTTGGGATTGCATCCATCGCGCTCTTGGCCCCGATCGCCTTGCTGGGTTGGCGTCTTGTCGTCGACCACGGTTTCGACCGCCCCAAGTCCCGAATCGCCCTGTGGCTACTCGGCGTTCTAAGCGCAGCGGCCGTCGCCTCCATGCTGCCGCCACCCGGACGCTGGCCTTTGCCGACGGGTTTGGGCGGCATGATCGGCGATGCGATCGCCGGCCTCGCGCGATGGGCGACCGGCGGCGCACGTATCGGCATGCTTGCAGCGACGATCGCCTGCGCCGCGAGCGCTATTCTAAGCCTGAGCGCGGCCTGTGGAGGACGCAAGCAGAAAACCGAGGAGCCGGTTCTCGCGCAATCGAAACCATCGACGGCGAAGCGCGTCACGGAGCGCGCCGAACCCGACGATGAGCCCGGCGCCGCACTGATCTCTCTCGGCGCGGCCTTGCACGGGCTGATTGCCCTCAAGAGCGCCGCTCTGCGTCGTCTACGAGACGTTGGGACGAAACGCCTGCTCGACACCGAATCGGACAGCGCCACGGCGACGGAAAAGCGCCAACGTCTCGAACCAAGCTTCTCGGGATCGAATCACGACGATGGCGCCGCCTGGAAACCAGCCTTGCAGCCGTTGGAGGCCGCCTTGCCGGACCCGGCGCATGACTCGGACGCCCAACCGCAAGTCGCCATTGCCAGGCAGGCCGGTCCGCTCAAGCCGGGACGCCGTGCATCGAAGGAGGCCCAACCGGAACTTTTCGATCGGCAGGCCTATCACTTGCCCGCTCTCGGACTGCTCGCCGAAGCGCGCAAGGCGGCGCGCCGAATTTCCGAGGATGCGCTCGCGCAGAACGCGCGTCTGCTCGAAGGCGTTCTGGACGATTTCGGCGTGAAGGGCG
>JAGRKN010000365.1 GCA_020442275.1 Rhodoblastus sp.
ATCTGCTAGGAAGCGTCGAACCGCCATTGCGCGCGCTTGAGACGTTGTCGTCCAGACGTCGTTAAGGAGCGGTGAATTATGGCGACCTCATGCCGCCAGCCGATTTCGTCGGCCGGCCGCACGGGCAGGGACGGACACGGAATGCCGCAGAAAAAGCCTCTGGTTGTCGTAACGCGCAAATTGCCCGAGGTGGTCGAGACGCGCATGCGCGAATTATTCGACGTCCGCCTGAACGAGACCGACGCGCCCATGTCCAACGCGCAGCTCGCGGACGCGATGCGCGCGGCGGATGTGCTCGTGCCGACCGTGACCGATCGGATCGACTCCGGCCTGGTCGCTCAGGCCGGCGACCAGATGAAGCTGATCGCCAATTTCGGCAATGGCGTCGACAATATCGACGTGACCTCGGCGCTGCGCCGCGGGATCACCGTCACCAACACGCCGGGCGTCCTGACCGACGACACCGCGGACATGACCATGGCGCTCGTCATGGCGGTCGCCCGCCGTATCGTGGAAGGCGCGCAGACCATTCCCTCGGGCGAATGGGCCGGCTGGTCGCCGACCTGGATGCTCGGCCATCGTATCACCGGCAAGAAACTCGGCATCGTCGGCATGGGCCGCATCGGCCAGGCAGTCGCCGTGCGCGCCGCCGCCTTCGGCCTGGAGGTCCATTATCACAACCGCCGCCGCGTGGCGCTCGCGACCGAGGCCAAGCTTGGCGCGACCTACTGGGAATCGCTCGACCAGATGCTGGCGCGCATGGACATCGTGAGCGTGCATTGCCCGCACACCCCGGCCACCTATCACCTGCTGTCGGCGCGTCGCCTGAAGTACCTGAAGCCGCACGCGATCGTCGTGAATACGGCGCGCGGCGAGATCATCGATGAAAACGCGCTGGTGCGCATGCTTGAGGGCAATGAGCTCGCCGGCGCCGGCCTCGACGTGTTCGAGCACGAGCCGGCGGTTTCGCCCAAGCTCGTGAAGCTCGCCAAGGCCGGGAAGGTGACGCTACTGCCGCACATGGGCTCGGCGACGATCGAGGGCCGCATCGACATGGGCGAAAAGGTCATCGTCAACGTGAAGACCTTCATGGACGGCCACCGTCCGCCGGATCGGGTGCTGCCGAGCATGCTGTGAGGAACCGGAGCGGACGACCGCTGGTTCCTGTAGGCGGAGGTCGGCCATGAAAGCTGTGCTGTCGCGGTTCGCGCCGTATATTCTCTCGCTTGTTCGAATTGTTGTCGGCCTGCTCTTTCTCGAGCATGGCGCGCAAAAGCACTTTTACTTTCCACCCGGCGGAAATCATCCTGCCATCACGACCCTGTCGGGCGCCGCTGGCGCTTTCGAGATTCTCTGCGGCGTCTTGATCGCCATCGGCCTGTTCACCCGCCCGGCCGCCTTTTTGGCGAGCGGCGTCATGGCGTTCGCCTACTTTCTCGCTCACTTCCCGCGCGGGTTCTTCCCGGTGAACAACGGCGGGGACGGCGCCATCCTCTACTGCTTCATATTTTTCTATCTGGTCTTCGCCGGCGGCGGGCCGCTCTCATTGGACGCGCTGCGCGGGCGGAAATAATCAAAAAAAGACCCGCCGGATAGCTCCAGCGGGTTTTCTGTTCGAGCCGTAAAGAGGTCGCGATTACTCGCCTGCTTCCGCCGCCTTCTGCGCTTCGCGCTCGGCCTTCTGCTTGGCCTCGAGGTCTTCGCCCGTCTCCTGGTCGACAACGCGCATCGACAGGCGCACCCTGCAGCTATCGTCGAAGCCGAGCAGCTTCACCTTCACCTTGTCACCTTCCTTGACGACGTCGGTCGTCTTGGCGACGCGGCCGA
>JAGRKN010000083.1:0-6164 GCA_020442275.1 Rhodoblastus sp.
TGAAGCCGAAGCCGCCGACGAGATAGGCCGAACCGTCGACGCCGCCGAAGCGCCGATAGATGCCCTCGACCGCCGGCAGGTTGTAAACGAGCATCATGGTGCGATCGCCGTCGACGCCCACGTCGAAGCCGATCGAGGGACCCTGCCAGTAGACCTTCCGGTCGCCGGCGTTGCGCGTGTACATCTGGCCTTCGCCGTAACGCAGGCCGCCGATGAAGGCGCCTGCCCCCTCCTGGCCCAGAATATAGGCGTTAGGCCTGCCCCAGCGCTTGGTCGCCTTCTCGATGCCCTGCGCCAGACCGCGCGAGACCGAACCGAAGAAGCGATGACCGTTGTCGACGATCTCGTTCGACGAGAATTGACCCGGGCGCTCGCGCGCGAAGGCGAGCGCAGGCGTGGCCGCCGCCGCGGCCGCGCCGATCGACTGAATCAGAATTTCGCGACGTGTCCTCGTCATCGCCCGCTCCTCTCGCCGCAGACCTGCCCAAGGCCGACCCTGCCGCCGGATAATGGTGAACCCGTGGCGCGACGGCGCCCGCGCTGCCGGCGCCTCGCTTCGAAGCGCCAGACTGCGCGCGCATGGTTAACGAATTGTTGACGGCCTCAGCCCGCCTTGCCCCAGGCGATGAACGGGCCGTTGCGGAAGCCTGCGTCGGCCTTGCCATAGACGAAGGCCCCGCCGTCCGGAGTGGCGACGCGGCCGCCCGCGGCGCGAAGCACCGCCTCGCCAGCGGCGACATCCCATTCCATCGTCGGCCCGAACCGCGGATAGACGTCCGCCTCGCCTTCGGCGATCAGGCAGAATTTGAGCGAGGATCCGGCATTGACCCGACCGGCGATCGAAAGGCCGGCCAGAAACGCCTCGGTCGCGGCGTCGCCGTGCGAACGGCTGCACAGAGCCACCAGACCCGCAGCGCCCGGCGCGCGCGCCTTGATGCGCCGACGCGATGCGAGCGGCGGAAGCCCCTCGTCGGGCGCCGCCGCACAGCTCCAGGCGCTCGCACCGCCGACCCAGAGCTTGCCGAGCGCGGGGGCATAGACGGCGCCGGCGACGGGAGCGCCAGAGTCGACCAGTGCGATATTGACGGTGAACTCGCCGTTGCGGGCCAGAAATTCGCGGGTGCCGTCCAGGGGATCGACGAGAATGAAGCGCGCGCCGCAGGTCGGAATCACGCCGCGTGAAACCGATTCCTCGGCGATCACGGGCAGGTCGGGAAACGCGGCGCGCAATTCGGCGAGAATGACGGCCTCGGCGCGTTCGTCCGCCTCCGTGACCGGGCTCGCGTCGACCTTGTGGCGCGCCTCGCATTCGCCGGCATAGACCTCCATGACCGCCCGCCCCGCCAGCAGGGCGATGCGCGCGAATTCCTGCGCGCAAGCATCGCGTTCGGCGTCCGTCGGCGGCTTTGGTTCGGTCATGACCCTGACATGCACAAAAGGGCCGCCGCGATCAAGCGCCGGTCATTTCTTGACGCTTCCTTCATGCATCCTACCGCAATTAACGCGGCGTTAACGCGCGAACTCCAATCTGACCACGCTTTGCAGCGGCGCAAGGCCGGGCTATTTCTCGATTCGCGCGTCCTGCGAATGATTCGCGTCCCGTCGCGTCGCCCGGCCCCGTGTCAAACCTTTTCCGGATCGCCTCATGACCGACCAATCCTCCATATTCTCCCTGGCGCCGCTCGATCTCGCCGCTCTCCTGTGCTCGCGCGTCTGCCATGACGTGATTTCGCCCGTCGGCGCGATCGTCAACGGCCTGGAAGTGCTGGAGGACGAGAAGGATCCGGAGATGCGGACCTTCGCGCTCGATCTCATCAAGAAGAGCGCGCGCACGGCTTCGGCCCGCCTCCAGTTCTGCCGTCTCGCCTTCGGCGCGGCCGGTTCGGCCGGCGCCGCCATCGACACAGGCGACGCCGAGAATGTCGCGCGCGGCCTGATCGCCGACGAGCGCACCAGGCTCGAGTGGAATGCGCCCCGCATTCTCCTGCCCAAGAACAAGGTCAAGCTGGTTCTCAACATGTGCCTGATCGCGGCGGCCGCCATTCCGCGCGGCGGCCTCATCACGGTGACGATCGAGGGCGAAGGCGCGACATTGTCGGTGGAATCGAAGGGGACGAACGCGCGCGTCGCCGCGCATGTCCCGCTTCTGCTCTCCGGAACGCCCGAGGGCGGCTCGGTCGACGCCCACGGCATTCAGGCCTACTATACCGGCCTCGTGGCCCGCGAGATCGGCTTTTCGGTCGATCTTGCGACCGCGCCGGAATGCGTGACCCTGCGCGCCGCCGAGGCCGAAAGCGCCTCGACGGAACAGCCCGAAGCAGCCAGCGACGCAGCGTGAGCGAAGGGCGGATTTCAATCCTCCCTTAACTCAACCCGTTCATAGTCCAGCCTGCGACGCCTGCGTGCGTCGTTGTTCGAAGCCGGCGGCGTCCGGCTTCGCGTGCGGGCGGATTGATGGACGACATTCTCCGGGACTTTCTGGTCGAAACGGCCGAGCACATCGACGCCGCGGGCGAACAGCTCGTGCGGCTCGAGCGCGACCCGTCCGACGCGGATATGATCTCGAGCATTTTCCGCCTCGTCCACACGATCAAGGGCACCTGCGGCTTTCTCGGTCTCGCGCGCCTCGCCCGCGTGACCCATGCCGCCGAAAACCTGATCGGACGTTTGCGCGAGGGCGCGCCGGCAAGCGCCGAAACCGTCACGCTGATTCTCAGCACGATCGACCGGATCAAATCGATCCTGGCCGACATCGAGGAAAAGGGCGAGGAGCCGCAGGGCGACGATTCCGAACTCATCGCCGCACTGACGAGCCACGTCGCCACGATGGCGACGGGGCAGGCGTCGCCGTCTACGGCGTCGGCGGCCGCGGACAAGGCAATTGCGCATGCGGCGCAGCCGCCGGCCGCCGATCATGCGGCGGCAGGCGCCGGCGATGAGCAGCAACAGCCCGCGCAAGACCAGAAGCCTGCGCAACCCGGCGACGTCCACCACGTCGAACACGTGCGTCCGTTGCGCGCCGACACCATTCGCGTCGCGGTCGACGCGCTCGAATCGCTCATGCTTCTCGTCTCCGAGCTGGTGCTGACCCGCAACCAGTTGACCGAGGTAACGCGCTCGAACACCGACGAGGCGGTCAAGGGCGCCTTGCAGCGTCTGTCCGCCGTGGCGACCGATCTGCAGGACGCGGTCATGCGCGCGCGCATGCAGCCAATGAGCCGGATTTTCGGCGCGTTGCCGCGACTGGTGCGCGAACTCGCCGTCGAACTCGGCAAGAAGATCGATCTCGTGGTCAATGGGGCCGAGACCGAACTCGACCGCCAGATTCTCGAGCAGATCCGCGATCCACTGACGCACATGATCCGCAATTGCGCCGATCACGGTCTCGAGACGCCCGTGGAACGCGTCCGGTCCGGCAAGCCCGAGACCGGCTCGATCCGCGTTTCCGCCTCGCATGAAGCCGGCCAGATTTCGATTGAAGTCGTCGACGACGGCCGTGGCCTCGACTATGACGCGATCCGCCGCAAGGCCGCCACGCTCGAACTCGCCAGCGAGCAGGAACTGGCGGCGATGACTCCCGACGAGATCGCCCGTTTCATCTTCGTGCCCGGCTTTTCGACGGCGCGCGCCGTCACCAGCGTTTCGGGGCGCGGCGTCGGCCTCGATGTCGTGCGCGAGAACATTCAGGCGATCGGCGGGGTGGTCGCCGTCTCGTCGCGCCCCGGCGCCGGCACGCGCTTTCTCATCCGCATTCCGCTCACGCTTGCAATCGCGCCCGCCCTCATCGTCGCCGCCGGCGGTCAGCGCTTCGCGCTTCCTCAGGCCGGCGTGGTCGAGGCTGTCTCGGTTGGCCCGGAATCCGAGCACAAGATTGAGGTCGTGCAAGGCGCGCCGATGCTGCGTCTGCGCAATGAGGTGGTTCCGATCGCCGACCTGCATCATCTCCTCGGCGTCGCGCCGAGCGAGGCCAACGAAAACGACGAGCGGCTCGTCGTCGTCATGCGTGTCGCCGCCGCCACCTTCGGCCTGATCGTGCAGGCCGTCGAGGACGTTCAGGAAATCGTCGTCAAGCCGCTCGGCTCCCCGCTCGCCCATCTCAAGGTCTATTCCGGTCAAACGATCCTGGGCGACGGTTCGGTCGTGCTCATTCTCGACTCCGGCGGCATTGCGGAAACGCTCGGCATCGAGCGCGCCGCTTCCTATCGCGAAACGCGCGGCGATCTCTCGATCGCGCCGCGCCAGTCGCGGACGCGCGTCGTTCTGCTGCGCGCCGGCGAAGGCGCCCACAAGGCGCTGCCTCTGTCGCTGATCACCCGCATCGAAAGCGTCGACACCGCCGCCATCGAACAGACCGGCGCGGGCTTCGTCCTGCGCCACCGCGGCCAGCTCATGCCGCTGTTGCCTGCGGCCGACGGCGTCGCGCCGACCCACTCCAACCAGCCCGTGCTGGTGATCGGCTATGGCGGCGAAACCATGGGACTGCTGGTCGACGAGATCATCGACATCGTCGAGGATCCGCTGGAAATCCAGATCTCGCAGGGCGCGCCCGGCGTGATCGGCACGGCCGAGTTTGGCGGCGTCGTCTGCGAACTTCTCGACCTCACGCATTTCATCCGCATCGCGCGTCCCGATTCCGCATCGCGCGGCGTCAACCGCAAGTTCAAGCTGCTGCTGGTCGACGACCGGCAATTCTTCCGCGATATGCTGACGCCCGTGCTTTCAGCCGCCGGCTATCAAGTCACCGCGCTCGCCGCCGCCGCCGAAGCGCTCGCGCTGATCGACAAGGGCGCGCATTTCGACGCGGTGGTCACCGACATCGATATGCCGGACATCGACGGCTACAGTTTCGCGCGCAGCCTCCGCGCAATGGCGCAATATGCGCGCATGCCTATCGTCGCGCTTGCGGCGCAGGCCAACGACAAGACGATGCAGGCGGCAAGCGCGGCCGGCATCGACGCGATCGCCGGCAAGTTCGACCGTCGCGCCTTGCTCGACACATTATCCGAGGCGCTCGGCAAGGTCTCCCTCGGCGCGCAAGGCCTCGAGGAGCGTTTCCTGGCGGAGACTGCGGCATGAGCGGCTTGGCGCAAGCGCTTCATCCCCCGACGCCGCCCGCCTCCGGCGCCCGCCGCGGCTTCTTCACCGTGCAGGCCGCGGGGCAATTGTTCGGTCTGCCGGTCGACGCCGTGCAGACCATCTTCCGTCTTCAGGCGATCACCCCCGTTCCGCTCGGCCCCGACGTCGTCGCCGGTCTCGTCAACCTGCGCGGCAAGATCGTGGTCGCGCTGAGCCTCGAGAGGCGCCTCGATCTTCAGTCGAATGGGGCCGCGACCAGCGCGCTTGCCGTCGCGGTCGAGCGGCGCGGCGAGACTTTCGCGCTCGTCGTCGACTCCGTCGGCGACGCCATCGAATGCGAGGAGCACGAGCGCATTTCCTCGCCGCGCCACATTCAAGACGATCGCGCGCGCCTCACCGCGGCCTACTACCGCACGGCGGGCGGCATCTTGCCGATACTCGACGTCGACGCGCTTTTCGACATGCGCACGGACAATCTGTCCGCGCGCCTCCCTTCCCAGCAATCCGCGAACGGTCTTTCCGGAGCCAACCCATGAAACAGATTTTGGTCGTCGACGATTCAGCCGTCATCCGCAAGATCGCGAGACGCATCCTGGATTCGATGCGCTTTTCGACCGCCGAAGCCAACGACGGGCGTGAAGCGCTCGACGCCTGCGGCGCGACCATGCCCGACGGCATTCTGCTCGACTGGAACATGCCGGTCATGGACGGCTACGAGTTCCTCCAGCAATTGCGGCGCATGCCCGGCGGCTCCAAGCCGAAGGTCGTCTTCTGCACGACCGAGAACGATGTGTCGCAGATCGCGCGCGCGATGCACGCTGGCGCCGACGAATACATCATGAAGCCGTTCGACCGGCAGATCGTCCGCTCCAAGTTCGAGGAAATCGGGCTCATCTGATCCCAAGCATTTCCGATGAAAGTTGATTGATGAGCAAGTTGGTTTCAGCCCGCGCACCGTCCGCCGACGCCGTTTCCGGTAGTCGCGGCCAATTTCATTTGCGCCGATTTTCCGTTCTCACGCCCAGGGTGCTCGTCGTCGGCGCCTCGACGGGAGGCCCCCAGGCGCTCGCCGCGCTAATGCCGCGCAT
>JAGRKN010000083.1:6230-6754 GCA_020442275.1 Rhodoblastus sp.
CGGACAGATCGCGCAGCTGACCGGTCAGCCGACGACCGCGGCGATCAACGGCGAGGAGCTTCGCGCCGGCCACATATATTTCGCGCCGGGCGAAATGCATCTCAAGATCGTGCGCGTCGGCCCTTACTACGCGCTCGCGCATTTCGACGGTCCGCCGGAGAATTTCTGCAAGCCCGCCGTGGACGTGCTCTTCCGCTCCGCCGCCGACGCCTTTGGCGCCGGCGCGCTCGGCGTGGTCCTGACCGGCATGGGATCCGACGGACTTGAGGGCTCGCGTCGCATCGTCGACGCCGGCGGCAGCGTCATCGTCCAGGACGAAGCCTCCAGCGCGGTCTGGGGCATGCCCGGCGCGGTCGCGCGCGAGGGACTCGCGGCTGCGATCGCGCCCGTCGCCCAGCTCGCCGACACCATCGCCTTCCGCCTTGGCGGCTCGCAGAAATCGGAGGCGCCGTGAACGCTTTCGAGGAACTCGCGCGGCTGCTCGACGACCGCATCGGCATGACGATCGACCCACGCCGTCGATC
>JAGRKN010000083.1:6947-7411 GCA_020442275.1 Rhodoblastus sp.
TTGCCGAAGCTCAAGGAGACGCGTCGCGACTTTCGCAACCTGCGCATCTGGAGCGCGGCCTGCGCGACCGGGCAGGAACCCTATTCCATCGCCATGGTGATCGACGACCTGTCGCGCGATTTCGCGGGCTGGCGCGTCGACATCGTCGCCTCCGATGTCTCGCAGAAGGCGCTCGACGCCGCGCGCGCCGGCATGTATTCGCAGTTCGAGGTGCAGCGCGGACTGCCGACGCCCATGTTGCTTCGCTATTTCCGCAAGGAATCAGGCGGCTGGCGCGTGTCGGAGCATCTGCAGGCGGCCATCGATTTCCGCCAGATCAATCTCGTCTCGGATTTCACGAGCCTCGGTCATTTCGACGTCGTGCTCTGCCGCAACGTTCTCATGTACATGGACGTCGAGCGCCGCCGCGACATTCTGCGGCGCATTTCCGCGCAGCTCGCGCCTGACGGCTATCTGATGCTCGG
>JAGRKN010000366.1 GCA_020442275.1 Rhodoblastus sp.
TCGTCCTGCGCCTTCTTGGCGACGGCCTGATCGTATTGCGCCTGATAGGTGGTCGGATCGATACGCGCGAGAACGTCGCCCGCTTTCACATCCTGGCCTTCCTTGAAAGCGACTTCGATCAGCTTGCCCTCGACCTGCGAGCGCACGGTCACCGTGTTCAACGCCTGCGCCGTGCCGATAGCGTCGAGCGTCACCGGCACGTCGGCGTTGCGCAGATCGAAGGCGGTGATCACGACCGGTCCGTCGACCCCGCCGCGCCGGCCCATCGTCGGCCCTCCGCCGCCAGGACCGCCGCCGCCGGGCGTGAACGTCTCCTGCTGCTCCCTCTGGCCGGGCAGTTTGATGTAGCCCGTCCGCCAGCCGACATAGGCGAGAACGGCTATCAGCGCGACGAAGAGCGAAAATTTCTTCACGGGATAATGCCCTTGGGATCGCTGAACGCCGCGCGCTCCTCGAGCCGCGCCATCTCGCGTTTGACGTCGCTCCAGCCGCCGCCGAGCGCCTGATAGAGCGACACGAGCGACTGGTAGCGCGCGATACGCGTCTGCGCGACGAGATCGAGATTCTGGAACAGCGTCGTCTGCGTGGTCGACAGCGTCACGATGTCGATCGTGCCTTCCTGCAACCGCTTGATCGCGGCATTGTAGGCGCGCCGCGAGGCGCTGGCGGCCGCCTGTTGCAGGCCTTCGCGTTGCGTATTCTTCTGCACGGCGATCAACGCATTCTCGACATCGGTGAACGCCGTGATGATCTGCTTGTGGTAGAGCTGCAGCAGCTCCGCGTACTTGCCGCGTTGCAGATCGAGCTGGCTCTGCAAATTCCGCCCGTCTGTGATTGGCTGCATCAGCTGCGCGGCATAGCTCCAAGCCACCGCCTCCGGCCGCAGCAGGAATTTCAGCAATTGCGCCTGTACGCTGTAGCCGCCCGTCAGCGTGATCGACGGGAACATGGCGGCGCGCGCTGCTGAAACCGAGAGATCGCTCGCCGCGACCTTCGTCTCGGCTTCCACGATGTCGGGGCGCCGCAGCAGCAATTGCGAGGGAATGCCCGGTTGCACGCGTGGCGCGCGCAGGCTGGTCAGGCTGCCGCCCTTGATGTCCATGAATTCGGGCGCCTGGCCGACGAGCACCGCGATCAGGTTTTTCGTCTGCGCCACCTGCTGCTCGAGCGTCGGAATATTGGCGCGCTGCGTCGCCAGCACGCTCTCCTGCTGCGCGAGATCGAGCTCGGATGCGGTGCCGACCGCCACGCGCGCCTTGATCGCCTTCAGAACCTCGGAGGCGGTGCGTACGTTTTCGCGCGCGATGCGCAGGCGGTCTTGCGCGCCCAGAACCGCGAAATAGGAATTGACCAGCGAGGCGAGCGTCGCGATCTGCACCACCGCGCGATCGTAGCGGCTCGCTTCGGCCAAGAGCCGCGCCGCGCTCGAAGCGTCGCGGTTCTTGCCCCAGAAATCGAGCTCGTAGCTGGCGTTGAGTCCGAGCACGTTGAGCGAGCGGTACGAGCCGCTGAAATGATACGTCCCGTCGCTGGCCTTGGGCGGCAACATGCTCGACGCCGTGCCCGGCGAACGCGCGCGCTGCGAGGAATCGTTCATCGTCACGAGCGGGAACAGCGCCGCGGATGATATCTTCGCCTGCGCGTCGGCCTGCTCGATGCGTGCGACGGCGGCCGCTATGTCGAGATTGTCGGCGAGCGCCCGGTCGACCAGCGCCGACAATTCACGCGAGCCGAAAGTGTCGGCCCAGCGGTCGGAAACGGGGTCTGCCGGCTTTTCGGCCGCCGCCTTGTATTTCGGCGGATCGGGGATCTCGAAGCTCGGCTTCTTCCAGTCGAGGTCGCAGCCAGCCACGGCGAAGCCCGCCGAAAAGACAGCCGCCAGACGCAAGGCGCGGGCTTTATGAGGCAAACCTCTCGAAAACAAAGACTTTTTCCACAAGACCCGCAAGACGGCCCGCTCGCGGACCGAGCGGCGGACAGGGCGTCGCAGACTTAGCCGAATCCGCGCGCACTGAATAGTTAAGGACAGTTAAGGGTTGAACTGTGGCCAAGAGCCTGTGACCGCCTTGCAACCGCCATCCGCAGGGCGTTTGATCGGGTCGAAATGGAAGCGCATTCCAATCCCATGGACCTGTGGTTGTGGCCGTTTCGCGTCGGCCTCGACATGCTTGGCGGCGCACCGGCGCCGGCGCGCATCGACTGGGCGAGCGCCAACGAGGTCGTCGCAGACTTCACGACCATGCGGCTGCGCGCTTTCGTGTCGCAGGGGGCGGCCCCCGTCATCGTCGTCGCGCCCTTCGCGGTCCACGACGCCGGCATCGCGGATCTTGCGCCCGGACACAGCCTGATCGAGCGACTGACGGCGGAAGGCTTCGGGCCCATTCTTCTGACGGAATGGAAATCCGCGACCTCGACGACGCGCGGCCTCTCGATCGACGCCTATGTCGCCGATCTCAACGCGGCGATCGATCTTGGCCCGCCGGCCCCCATTCTTGTCGGCCTCTGCCAGGGCGGCTGGCTGTCGCTCGCCTATGCCGCCGCCTTTCCGGGTAAGGTCGGCAAGCTCGTCGTCGCCGGCGCGCCGGTGGATACGTCCAGCCCTTCCGAGATCGCCGATGCCGCGCGCAGCGTGTCGGCCGATGTCGTGGAGGAGTTGATCGCCGCTGGCGGCGGGCTCGTGTCCGGCCGCGCGACGCTCGGCGCGTTTCGCGCGCTCGGCAATGTCGAGACCGACGCCTGCGCGATCCTCCAGGTCGACAGTCCGGGGACGCCGGCCCTGCTCGAGCGCTACAACGCCTGGGACGCCCGCGCCGTCGACCTGCCCGGCCGCTACTATGCCGATGTGCACACCTGGCTGTTCCGGGAGAACCGCCTCGCGTCGGGCGAATTTCCGGTGTTCGGCCGGCCGGCGCCGCTGTCGCGCGTTACCGCCCCGGTTTTCGCGCTGGCGGGCGGCCGCGACGCCGTCGCCCCGCCGGCGCAGGTCTTCGCCGCGCTCGATCTCGTCGGAACGCCCGCCACCCGCAAGGCGCGAAAACTCGCCGATTGCGGCCACCTGTCGCTGTTTCTGGGCGCGCGCACGCTGGCCGCGGAATGGATGGAAATCGCCGCCTGGATGCGCGGCTGAGCCTCAGGGCAGCCGATGAAAAGCCTGT
>JAGRKN010000367.1 GCA_020442275.1 Rhodoblastus sp.
GCGAATGCGAATAGATGACCGCGACAACAGGCTTGTCCGAGATTTCGCAGATCTGCCGGAGAAAGTGCTCGCCGTCGGCGAGCACTTCGCCAGTGTCGTAGACGATCAGGCCGTCGTCGCCCTCGATCAGCGTGAGATTGAGGAAGCCGCCGCCGAAGACCGTGACGCCCGGCGCGACGCGATCGACCGTCGGGACGCCGTAGGTGGTCTGCGCCAGCCTCCGTTGCGCATCGGCGTTGGTGACGGCGCCGTTGGCCAGCGTCGTCAGCGGGACGTCGGCTCCGGAATAGATGCTTTTCGGTGTCATGAACGTTTCCCCCGCCGTCGACGAAGTCAGGCCGGCGGCGCGTCTGCGCGCCTTTTACTCGCCGTGCGCGTCAGCGCCCCTTTTCCATCGAGGCCATTTCGCCCTCGAGCTTCACCCAGGGCTGGGCCGAACGGGTCCAGATCTGCATGGCGGGCTTGATTTTGGAGGGATCATCGAGCGAGCCGGCCTTCAGCACGGCGGCGCCCGGCCGGCCGCTCGACTCGCTCATGATCGAGGAGCCGCATTTCGGGCAGAATGAGCGCTTGAGCGTATTGCCGCTGTCGGCCTTGTCGTCATAGGCGGCAATGTCGCCGCCGGAAAATTCGATGTCGGCGCGCTGGAGCACGAGATTGGTCGAAAAGGCCGAGCCAGACGCTTTCTGGCAATGGGTGCAATGGCAGACGACGGTCAGCGCCGGCTCCGCCTTCAGGGTGTATCGAATATTGCCGCACAGGCAGCCGCCGGTCGCGCTCATGAATTCCTCCGGTATCGCTTTTCTTGTTGGCGCATGAAATCGCGAGCGGGCGTGGCGGTCAATGTGGATTGCCGTCCGCGACATTGCCGAGATTGACTTGGGCGCCCCCGGCGCCTACGCCAGTTCGAGGCAATCGCGAGGCAGGCGATCATGGCGCGATCTCGGTCGGTCGAGGCGGAACTCGGGGCGTTGCGCGCCGAGATGCAGCAGGCGGCGAGCCGGCGCGCGGATGCGCCGGAGAAGCCGAAGCCGGAGGGCGAGGCGCCGCAGCCTGCGGACGAGCCGTCCGCGGGCGACTTCTCCGCGATGCTTGAAGACTTCAAGCGCCTCGTCGGCGATTACGCCGGCAACGCGGAGGACCTCGCGGCGGATCATCCATTCGCCGTCGCCGGCGCGGCCTTCCTGCTCGGCTTCAGTCTCGGCCGGCTTTCCAAGTAACCATTCAAGCGAGGGCGCGTCATGGACGCTCTGGTCCGCAATCTGAAGATCGTCTGGCGCGCCGAATCCATTGTCGCCGACGCGCGCATGAAGACGATGGCCCGGCGCAGCGCGCTCTGGGTCGCCGCCGCCGGGCTGGCGCTGTTCGGCTATGTCATGTGCAATATCGCGGTCTTCTTCGCGCTCCAGCCGTCGCTCGGGCCGATGTGGGCCGCTGCCATCGTCGGGGGCGGCAATTTCGTGATCGCCGGACTGCTGGCGCTGGTTGCCGCCCGCGCGCAGCCGGGGCGCGAGGTGGAGCTGGCGCAGGAGGTCCGCGACATGGCGCTGGCCGAGCTCGAGACCGAGGCGCGGGCGATCCAGGCGCAATTCGTCGGCGTCCGCGACGATCTGCGCGGCCTGCAGCGGTCCTTCGGCAATTTTGTGCGCCATCCGCTCGACAACGCCTTGCCTCAGCTCATCGTGCCGCTGGCGGGCCTCGTGCTCAAGGCTTTGCGCAAGGGCGAGACGCCGAAAGCCTGAGACCCGCGCAGGATTTGACTTGGGGGCCCGCCGCCTGTATCACCCGCCCGTCCGCGCCTCGGCCCTCGCCGGGGCGCGTTCGTTCGCACCCGTGGCCACTCCCGCTCCGCCTTCCGGCGCAGGGTGAGCAGCCTGTCGATCCCGCTGGCCGAGGCCCGGAAAGTCGCAGACTTTTCGAAGAAGCCGAGGCCCGGACAAGGGATAAAGGAGGGCGCGTTCTTCCACATGGGCCTTCGGCCCGCAGCGGTGGAAGGATCGCGGATCAGACGGAGGCTTCTCGCCTCGCGTCCCGTCGTCCTGTCGC
>JAGRKN010000368.1 GCA_020442275.1 Rhodoblastus sp.
TCTGGCGGAAGGCCTTGAAGGCGGGAGCGAGTTCGTTGTGGCGGCGCAGATGCGTGACCACCTGCACGCCCCGGGCGTCGGCGCGGGTGTAGCGCCAGACACGGGCCGGCGGCAGGTTCAGCCAGACCGGGTTCGACACTTCGCCGCGATAATCGGCGGCGGCGCGCAGCCTCGACTTAAGCGGCATCGGCGAGACGAGGCCGTAGGTGAATTGCACGAACGAGCCCTCCGCGCCCATCAACGCGAAGGCGTCGTCGAGAAGCAGCAAGCGCTCGCGCTCGGGGCGCGTCAGCAGCGGCAGGCTGGACACGACCGTAGAAATGGCCTCGCCCTCGAGGTGTTTCAGCGTGTCCTTCAGGCGATAGGCGTCGCCGCGCAGCACCTGCACGCCGGGGAAGCGCCGTTCGAGCAGCTTGCAGAAGGCGGGATCGTATTCGACCAGAACGAGCTTTTCTGCGGGTACGCCGCGGGCGACAAGCGCCTCGGTGACAGGACCGGTGCCCGGCCCGAGTTCGACGATCAGGCCTTGAGCCTGCGGATCGACGCAGCGCGCCATGGCGCGCGCGAGAAAGCGGCCCGACGGCGTCACCGCGCCGGTCGTGAGCGGGGAATCGAACCACGACTTGATAAAGCGCGCCTCGTCCGCGAAGCGCTCCTCAAGCTTCATGCGGTTCGGCGCGGCGCGGCGCGCGTTCGTGCGCAGGGGTTTGACGCTCAAGACTGGAACGGGCTCCTCAACCCCAAATTTGCGCAACCCGCGGGCGGCGTCAAGAAAGCGTCACAATAAGGCCGGGTCTACTGGCCGCCTATGTTGTCGAGAAAATCCTTCATCTTCGCGAAGAAGCCCGCCGATTCCGGCTGGGTCTTGTGCGAGGATTCCTTGTCGAACTCAGCCAGAAGCTCGCGCTGGCGGCGGGTGAGGTTCTGCGGCGTCTCGACCACGGCCTGCACGTAGAGATCGCCGAAATCGCGGGAACGCAGAACGGGCATGCCCTTGCCGCGGATCTTGAACTGGCGGCCGGTCTGGGTGCCTTCGGGCACCTTCACCTTGGATTGCGCGCCGTCGAGCGTGCCGATCTCGAATTCGCCGCCCAGCGTCGCCTGCACCATCGAGATCGGCACGCGGCAATAGAGATCGGCGCCGTCGCGATGGAACATGGCGTGCGGCTTGATCGACAGGAAAATGTAGAGGTCGCCCGACGGTCCGCCGCGCACGCCGGCCTCGCCCTCGCCGGCGAGCCGGATGCGGGTGCCGTCCTCGACCCCCTGCGGGATGTTGACGGAGAGGTTGCGCTCCTTGGTCACGCGCCCCGCGCCCGCGCAGCTCGTGCAGGGATCGTCGATGCGCTCGCCGCGGCCGTGACAGGCCGGGCAGGTGCGCTCGATGGCGAAAAAGCCCTGCTGGGCGCGAACCCGGCCGTGGCCGCCGCAGGTCGCGCAGGCCTTGGGCTTGGAGCCGGCCTTGGCGCCGGAGCCCGCGCAGGCCTCGCACGTGACCGAGGTCGGGACCTTGAGTTGCGCCGTCTTGCCGGAAAAGGCTTCTTCCAGCGAGATCTCGAGATTGTAGCGCAGGTCCGATCCGCGCTCACGGCCGCCCCCGCGCTGGCCGCGCCGGCCCATGACGTCGCCGAACAGATCGTCGAAAATGTCGGCCATGGAGGAGGCGAAACCCTCGCCCATGCCGAAACCGCCCGGCCCGCCGCCGCCCTGCTCGAAGGCGGCATGGCCGAAGCGGTCGTAAGCCGCGCGCTTCTGGCCGTCGGACAGGATCTGATAGGCCTCGTTGACTTCCTTGAACCGGGCTTCAGCCGCCTTGTCGCCGGGATTGCGATCCGGATGGCACTGCATGGCGGCCTTCCGGAAGGCCGATTTCAGCTCGACCTCGGTGACGGTGCGCTGAACGCCCAGGATTTCGTAGAAGTCGCGCTTCGACATGTCACCGCGACCGGTTGAGCGAGGCGGCGCTCACCACGAAGAAGGCAGGCGAACCCAGGCCCTTGTCAGTGAGCGGGAAAACCCAGAAAGGCTCGGCGAGCGGATCGATCACGAGAAACGACAGGACGTTGTCGCCGCCCGAGACGAGATCGAGGCGATAGAGCTTCTTGCCCTTGAGAATCTTCTCGGAGATCGGATCGACCTTCAGCAGCGCCTGATATTCGGCGTCGTCCATCTGCTTGTAGGTCACCGTCTTGAAATAGGCCTTCTCGCGCTCGGCGCCGGACTTGTTGTCCATCTCGGCCGCGCCGAAGGTCGCGCGTGCGCCGCTGTCCGGGAAAGCCCCGAAATATTTTTCGTTGGCGTTGAAGATCTGGCCGCTCTTCGTGCAGTACACGGCCGCCCAAGCCGCGAGTTCGGCGGGCAGCGTCGTGACCGCGCCCTTGGGGGCGGCCTTGGCGCAATCGACGAGAATCGAAGCCGGCGGCTTGAGCTGATCGGGCGTCACCGCGGTCTTCGACTGCGCCTGCGACAGGCCGGCGAAGGCAAGGGCGCCAACGAGGGCCGCAGCAGCTTTCGACGCGAGTTTCATTCCGATGTCCCCTGACATGAAAAGGGCGCCGCTGGCGCGGCGCCCCGCGTTCTATCAGGACGATTTCTTCTTGTCGTCGCCGACGTCCTTGAATTCGGCGTCGATGACGTCGTCCTGCGCGGCATGGGGTTCGCCGCCGGCGGCCGCGCCTTCGGCGCTCGCCTGCTGGGCCTTGTACATGGCCTCGCCGAGCTTCATCGCGGCCTGCGACAATTC
>JAGRKN010000084.1:0-623 GCA_020442275.1 Rhodoblastus sp.
GGACGGTCGACGAGCTCGAGACCGTTCTCGATCGCGCCGAGCAATTGCCGATCGTTTCGCTCCACCACGGCGGGCGTCGTCCCTCGTGGCGAGGGCCGAAGCGGACCGGTCCCGAAAATGCTGAAGCCGAGGTCGATGTGAAAATCCCGCAGGAGCGGCAGAACCAGCGCCTGCATGCCGGTCCTCGCCTCGATCCGGGCGATCGCCGTAGCGACGCCGTCGGCGTCCGGCGCCGTGACCACGAACCAGAGATTGTAGCGATGCTCGCGCTCGTAGGCATGATTGACGCCGGGCTCGACGATTACCGCGGCTGCGACTTCGTCCAGCATCTCCGCGGGCGCCGCGAGCGCGGCGAGCGTTGACGCGCCGACTGTATTCGGGCGCACGACCGCGCCGACCCGCGACAGCGCGCCCGAGGCCTGAAGGCGTGACAGGCGCGTCAGCACGTCGGCCTCGGAGAGGCCGAGCGCCGCGCCGATTTCGGCGAAGGGCGCCGGCGCAATCGGAAAATCGCGCTGCCATCCGTCGATCAGGGCGCGGTCGGAGGCGTCGAACAGCATGTCAGACCCCGAGCCTGTGGGCGCGCGACGTGAAGAAGATACCCGATGGCTTCACGGCCTTGA
>JAGRKN010000084.1:695-4528 GCA_020442275.1 Rhodoblastus sp.
ATCCAGACTTCATGCCCGCGCGGGGTAAATTCGAGATGCAGCACCGCCGGGCCCGGCTTGAACGTATGCACGATCTTGCGCGTGAAGACGTCGAGCACCTGGACAGTGTCGTTGTCGGGATGCGCGAAATTGATCCAGACTTCGCGCCCGTCCGGCCGCGCCACGCAGAAGACGGGCTGGCTGTGCAGCGCGATGCGACCCTGCTCCTTCATCGTCTCGAGATCGATCAGCAATGCCTCATGCTGGCCGGCGGCGGGCACGACCAGAGTCGAATTACTCTGCGCCCATCCCTCGAGATGCGGCATCTTGTAGATCGGCAACTTCGCGCGACCGGCATCGTAACCGGATGACACGCGATCGACCTTCGGATTTTCGGTCCAGAGATCGATATGCGCGAAGCCGTCCTCGCCGAAAAGCCCAGCGAGATAGTGTCGCGCGTCGCTCGTGACATTGGCATCGTACGGCAGCCGGCCGACGTCGGTGAATTTCGTCAGCGTCGGCGTCATGCCGGCCGAAAAATCCGCGATCCAGATCTCGTCGGCGTCGTAGAGCGCATAGGCGAAGCGTCGGCCGGGCAGGTCGACGAGGCCGACGGTCTTGGAGCTCTTGCCGTTTGCGCCAACGGCCGGGATGGAGGCAAGTTCGGCCAGGCTGTCGGCGTCGAAAACTTTGATGCCGCCCGGGGTGTAGTTCGAAGCTACAATCAGCGCGCCGTCGTCGGAGATCGCGCCGCCAATCGAATTACCCGCCTGGATGACGCGCTTGTCGATCCGACAGGCGAGCATGTCGACCTTGGTCAGCCCGCCGTCGCGACCGAAGACGTAGGCGTATCGCTCGCTCGGGCCGAAAACGACGGTCGCATGCGAGAGATCGCCCAGGCCCCCGACGCGAGAAACGATAGCGCGCGTCGTGGTGTCGACGATCAGAACCGAACCGGTCGCGCGCTCGATGATGAGACCGAGATCGCCCGTGCCGCGCGTCGGCGGGCAGGGCGCCACGCCGTCGGCGGCAAGCGCTGGCGTCGCGAACCCGGCCGCGACGGAAGCCGTGAGGAACGAGCGCCTGTTCATTGCGGAAACCCTTGCTTCAACTTTTCGGCGATCCAGCGCGCGTCGGCTTCGCTGATCAATCCGCGCCAGGGCGGCATGGGCGTGCCGGGCACGCCATCGAGGATGATCGCCGCGAGCGACGTCGCATCCTTCTCTGCGAGATCGTTCGGCGTCAGCGGCGCGCCAAGCCCGCCCTTGAGCGTCATGCCGTGGCAGGATCCGCAATCCTCTCGCACGAGCGCGGTCAGTTCACGCGAACGTTCCGCCGAGAACGCGGGCATGATCGCGCACGAGAGTGTGGCTATCAGCGCGAGTTCAAGCGAGCGCATCATCGCGATGCTCCGCCTTGATCGCCAATTCTCCCCGCGCGGGAATGCGCTCGACCGCCTCGCCGATGATGAAAAGCACGGGCGACGCCAGTTGCTCGCCGCGCGCTATGTCGGCGATATCGCCGAGTACGCCGAAGGCGCAGCGCTGCTGCGGCGTCGTCGCGCAACTCACCGCTACAGCGGGCGTCTGGGGATCGCGCCCCTGCGCGATCATCGCTCGCGCGATCTCCGGCATGTTCGACAGGCCCATGTAGATCGCGAGCGTTGTCTGCGGATCGCCGAGCCCGGTCCAATCAAGATCGAGCGCGCCATTGTTCTGTCGGTGTCCCGTCACGTAGCGTAGGCCTGTCGCCACGCCGCGAATCGTCAGTGGCAGCGCGAGTTCGGCGGCGGCGCCTTGGGCGGCGGTAATGCCGGGGACGATGTCGAAAGCGATGCCGGAAGCGGCGAGATGGGCGGCCTCTTCGCCACCGCGACCGAAGATCAGGGGATCGCCGCCCTTGAGCCGCACGACATGACCATAGCGATGCGCAAGCCGCACCAGCAAGTCATTGATGCGATGCTGCGGCACTGGATGATCGCCGGAAGCCTTGCCGACATCGATACGCGGCGCGCGCGATGGCGCAAAATCTAGAATTTCGCTGGAGACCAGCCGGTCGTAAACGACGACGTCGGCCTCCTCGATCGCGCGCAGGGCGCGCAGGGTCAGAAGATCGGGAGCGCCCGGGCCTGCGCCTATCAGGTGAACGATGCCGGTCATGGTGATGCATCCCGAAGGCGAGGCGGCGGGGCGAACCCCGCCGCCTGCAGTTTCAGTAGATGTCCTTGCGGGTATTGTAGACGTTGAACTTGCCGGTCGGCGTGATGAGCGCCGGATCCTTGATCACCGACTTCAGTTTCAGCGTCTTGTCATCAACGACGACCACCGCCGATTCCTGGGTCTTGCCGTTCCACACGGAGAACCAGATTTCCGAGCCGTCCTTGTTGAATTCCGGCTGGACGACGCGGCGCTGGCCTTGCGTAATGCCGGACCACTCGCCGATCGGCAGGACCTTGTACTTCGGCTTGTCCTGCGCGAGATCGGCGATGTTGAACACCGCGACGCTCGACGACGTATCGGCTTCCGGATTGAGCGGCGTGTCGACATAAAGATGCGCCGACTTCGGATGCGACTTCACGAACAGCGAGCCGCCTCCCTGGCCTTCCACCTTCTGCACGACCTTCCAGGCATATTGCGCATGCTTGTCGGGATCGGTGCCGATGAAGGACACCCATTCGTCGCCCAGATGCGAGGTCACCCACACCGGTCCGTATTTCGGATGCATGATGTTGGCGCCACGACCCGGATGCGGTGTCTTGCCGCCGGACTCGACGACCTTCACCAGACGTCCTGTCTTGGTGTCGATAATGCCGACCTTGTTGCGCGCATTGGCCGCGACCAGCAGATAGCGGCCGGTCTTGTCGAACCCGCCGTCGTGCAGGAAGCGTTCGGACGGAATCGACCGCACCTTCAGCTGCACGATGTCGGAATAGTCGATCGCATCGATAACGCCGCGCTCCTTCACGTTGACGTACCATTCCGGCGAATAGTGCGAGGCGAAGATGCCCGCCACGCGCGGTTCGGGATGGTATTCCATCGTGTCGTAGGTCATGCCGCGTGTCGAAACGATCTTCAGCGGCTCAAGCGTCGGTCCGTCCATGATGACGTATTGCGGCGGCCAGTAGGCGCCCGCGATCGCCAGCTTGTCCTCGAAGCCCTTGAACTTGGAGGTGTCGACCGAACGCGCTTCCGCGCCGATCTTCACTTCGGCGACCGTCGCCGGCGTCGGCATCCAAAGATCGATGAGATCGACCTTGCCGTCGCGCCCGATCACGTAGAGATAGCGGCCCGAGGCGGAGATGCGCGAGATATGGACCGCATAGCCGGTCTTGATTCGCGTCACGATCTTCTTCGAATTGCCGTCGATCAGCGCGACCTCGCCGGTGTCGCGCAGCGTCACCGAGAAGACATTGTCGAGATCGATGTCGTTCATTTTCTTCTTCGGCCGCTGATCGACGGGAACGATCACCTTCCATGTCGCCTTCATCTCCTTCATGCCGAATTCCGGCGGGCTCGCCGGTTCGTTGAGGAGATAGCGCGCCATCAGGTCGACCTGTTCTTTCGACAGATCGCCCGAGGTTCCCCAGTTCGGCATGCCGGCGGGCGAACCATAGGTGATGAAGTCGCGAAGATACTCGAAGCCCTTCGCTTTCGTCAGGTCGGTCGTCAGCGGCTTGCCGGTGGCGCCCTTGCGCAGCACGCCATGGCAGCCCGCGCAACGTTCGAAGTAGATCTTGTTGGCGGAGGCGAATTCTTCCGCCGTCAATTTCGGATCGCCGGGCTTTTGGCCGGGTTGCTCCATCTTGTCGGCGTTCATCGTATTCAGGCTTGGCACGTAGGGCGGAATGCCGCTCT
>JAGRKN010000084.1:4697-10526 GCA_020442275.1 Rhodoblastus sp.
TCGGTGGCGTTGGTGCGTAACCCGCATCTGCCGGCATTCGCCTTGACATTGGATAGGCGCGGCCTGTCCTTGCCTTGACGATTGTCAAGGCGACACAATCCGTTGCGTCGGATTTATCGGACAGGAAGGATCTGGGATGATCGCTGTCCGCCTGCTGCGCATCTGCGTCGTCGCGCTATGCGCAATCGCCAGTTTGCTGCCCGGTATGGCGCGCGCCGCGCCTGCCGATCTTCGCGCCTATGCGCGTGAACAGTTCGGCGCGGAAGCCGAACTGCGCGATCACAAGACCGACGAGGGCGCCATCGTCGAGGCCTGGCGCGATGGGGCCTACGTCGGCCTCGCCTTTTCGACATGGGACCTCATCAAATCCGTCGGCTATTCCGGCCAGCCGATCGATATCTGGGCGACGCTCGACCCTTCGCTCGTCGTCGGCGCCGCGCTGCTCGTGCGCCAGACCGAACCGCTGCTCGTCATCGGGTTGCGGCCGGAGCAATTGCAGGAACTTGTCGCCGGCCAGTCCGGGCTGGACATAAAATCGCTGAAACGCGTCGCTGTCGCCGACGGCGCGAAGGGCGTCGATCACATCGCCGGCGCGACCATATCGTCGAATGTCCTGCGTGATTCCGTCATTCGCGCCGCGCGCAAGGCGGCGCGTATTTCGGGGCGCCTCGGCGGAGGCAGCCGGCTTCTGCGCGACAAATACGAGCAGGGCGACTGGCGCACTTTGATCGCGGCCGGCGCGATCGTCGAACGCAAGATCAGCGCGTCCGAGATGGTGGCGGCGAGCGGCAGCGGCGAAGCGCGCGAGCAGCCGCTGCTCGACGTGTTCGTCGCGCTTGCGACGCCGGCCGGCATCGGCGTTCACCTCATCGGACGAAAGCATTATGAGCAGATCGTGTCCACGGCAGGTCCGCAGGACGATCTCGTCATGGTCGGCGCGAACGGGCTTCTGTCGATCAAGGGCGCGCAATGGCGCGAGACCGGCGTGTTTGAACGGCTTGCTATCGTCCAGGACAAACGCACCATTCGCCTGACACGCGACATGCATCATGCGTTTGCCAAGGTCGAGGCCGAATATGCCCCTGAGTTGCGCGAACGCGCGATCTTCGTGGTGCCGCACGCATCGGGCTTCGACGCCACCAAGCCCTGGCGTCTTCAGGTTCTCGCAGTGCGCAGGACCGCGGACGGTGCGGAATCGGCGCAGACCTTCGACATCCCCTATGTGGTCCCCTTCGACTATGTCGCACGGCCGCCGCCGGAGGCGTCGGCCGCCGGCGAGGAGGCGCTCTGGGAAAGGGCGTGGCGCGAGCGGCGTTATGAAATCGGCGCGCTGCTCGTCCTGCTCGGAGCGCTCGTTCTGATTCTCCTGTTTCAGGATCAACTTGCCGCGCGACCGCAGCTCTACAAGGCCACCCGCATAGCCTTCATGGCCGCGACGCTCGTGTTCATCGGGCTCTTCTCGCGCGCGCAGCTCTCGGTCGTGCATGTCGTCACTTTCGCGCATGCCTTGCGAACGAACTTCCAGTGGTCGTTCTTCCTGCTCGATCCCCTGATTTTCCTGCTCTGGGGTTTCGTCGCCGTCGCCATGCTGTTCTGGGGGCGCGGCGTCTTCTGCGGCTGGCTGTGCCCGTTCGGGGCCTTGCAGGAATTGCTGAACGAAGCCGCGCGCCGCCTGCGTATTCCGCAATTCGATGTGCCCTGGGGGCTGCACGAGCGCTTGTGGATCATCAAATATCTCGTGTTTCTCGCGATCTTCGCGCTGTCGTTGAACGACATGAAGATGGCCTTCATGGCGGCCGAGGCGGAGCCGTTCAAGACGGTGGTCGCGCTGCATTTCGCGCGCGCCTGGCCATTTGTCGCATTTGCCTTCGCGCTGCTTGCCGCCGGCCTGTTCGTGCGCAGGTTCTACTGCCGCTATCTCTGTCCGCTCGGCGCCGCGCTCGCGATCCCCGCGCGCATGCGAATGTTCGAATGGCTGAAGCGTCGTCCGCAATGCGGTCGGGAATGCCGGCAATGCGCCGTGCATTGCCCCGTCGGCGCGATCCATCCGTCCGGCGCGATCAGCCCGAACGAATGCATCTACTGCCTCAACTGTCAGTCGCTGTACCACGACCCGAACGTCTGCCTGGGCCTGAAGGCCCGCGCCGCGCGGCAGGCGGCGCGCGAGCAGATTTCTCGGGGAGGCGCCAATGGCTAGCCCTACGAGACGGCGCGTCCTGCGCATTTTGGCGGCGGCCGCCGCCACGTCGCTTGCGCCGCGCGCCAGCGGGAAGAACATCGAGTGGCGCGGCTCGGCGCTCGGCGCGGATATATCCATCCTCTTTTCGAGTGCGACCGACGGATCGACGGATACGGCGGTTGCAAGCATCATCTGCGAAATCGAGCGTCTGGAGGCGATTTTCAGCCTGCAGCGCGGCGAGTCCGAACTCGCTCGCCTGAACGCGGCCGGGCGGCTCGACGCGCCGTCGCCGGACCTCGTGCACGTGCTCGCCCGCGCTCGTGAGGCGTATGCCGCGACACACGGCAAGTTCGATCCGACAGTCCAGACGCTGTGGAAGTATCATGTCGACTGGTATGCGGCAGATCCAGAGAGAGATTGCCCGAGCGAAAGCGACATCGCCGATGCGATCGGCCGCGTGGGATATGAGCGGGTCCGCCTCGCGCCGGACGCGATCGAACTTCCGTCAGGAGCGGCTCTCACCCTCAACGGCATAGCGCAGGGGCACATAACGGATCGCGCGACCGCACTTCTTCGCGAGGCCGGATTTCGTCATGTTCTTGTCGATCTCGGCGAAACCAGCGCGATAGATGCGCGCGCTGACGGCGCCGCCTGGCGCGTCGCATTGCCGGACGGCAGTCGCATCGGCCTCGCCGATTGCGCGCTCGCGACATCCTCTGGCGGCGCGACGCGACTGGCGCGCAATGGCGATCATCACATCTTCGACCCGACGACCGGGCGCCCGGCGAACCACTGGCGGTGGCTCAGCGTCGCGCATCGCTCCGCGACCGTGGCCGACGCATTGTCGACCGGTCTCTATTGCCTCCCGCCGCCGCAGGCCATCGCCGCCGCGCGCGCGAGCCACGGTGTACGTCTGTGGGGCGAAACCGCAAACGGGGAGGGCGTCACAAGCTGAGGCCGCTTGACAATCGTCAATGCGGCCCCTGGGCGCTTCTCGCAGCTTGGCGCAGGACAAGGAGGACCACATGCGTCTGATTATCGCCGCCGCCACACTGGCTTCGCTCGCCGCCGGCTCCGCGCTTGCGGCGGATCTCGAGCACGGGGCCAAGGTCTTCAAGAAATGCTCGACCTGCCACGCGGTCGGCCCCGGCGCCAAGTCACGCGTCGGACCGCCGCTCAATGGCCTGTTCGGCCGCAAGTCGGGAACCTACGAAGGCTATTCTTATTCCGACGCCAACAAGAATTCCGGCATCAACTGGGACGAGGCGACCTTCGCAAAATACATCAAGGATCCGAAAGGCGTGATCCCCGGCACAAAGATGGTCTTCGCCGGCCTGACCGAGGAAGCCGACATCACGGACCTCACGGCCTATCTGAAACAGTACAAGGCGGACGGCTCCAAGTAGGCTGGCGGTTCTCGGGACGTTGTCGCGATGACGCAGGCGCAACGGGGATCGGCGAGCGACCCCGCCGATCCGGGTAGCGAGGCATGGGGGCCTCTGTCGCGTCTGCCGGGCAATCCGCTGATGTGGGTGCTGATCGCGAGCGAGCTCGCGGTGTTCGGCGCGGCCTTGCTCGGTTATGCCGGGGCGCGACTGCGCGACCCCGCAGGGTTTCTCGCCGCGCAGAACCACCTCGATCGCGTTGCGGGCGTCATCAACACGGCCGTGCTGATCACCAGCGGTCTGTTCGCGGCGCTTGCGGTGGAGGCGCGCAAGTCGGGGCGGCGCGCGGCGGCGCGCTGGCGGATTGGGGCGGCCGCAAGTCTCGGCGCTGTCTTCCTTCTGGTGAAATTCAGCGAGTATGCGCGCGAACTCGGCGCCGGGTTCGACATCGACAGCGGAGGCTTCTTCACGCTCTACTATCTCATCACAGGATTTCACGCGCTGCACGTGCTGCTCGGCATGGTCATCCTCGGTGTCGTCGCGAGATATGACACTCTCGCGAACTACGAGACCGGCGCTGCCTTCTGGCACATGGTCGATCTCGTCTGGATTGTGATCTTTCCAGTCATCTATCTCCTGCGATGACCATGACGACATCCGAGAAATCGCTGCTGCGCGCCTGGGGTCTGATGATGGCGCTCTCGATCGCCCTCTCGATCGCCGCCGAGCCTCTGCGGCCGCAGAGCTACCTCCTGGCCTGGGCGGCTTTCGTCTGCATGGTCGCCTACTGGAAGGCGCGGATCGTCCTGTCGACCTATCTGGGGCTGAAGGCTGCGCCCGGCGCGCGGGCGGGCTTCTCTCTCGCCATCGCCGTCATCCTCGCAATGATCCTCGGATCATTTGCCCTGGAGCTCGCGATTCCGGCGCTTCGCTGAGCCGGCCCGCGCAATTGATTACCATCCGGTAAGGCGTACCCCCGCCCACATAACTAGCGTCCGCTCGTTCCAGAAAAGCGCCGGAGCGGGAGCATGAGCGAAATCCTCACGAAATCGACAGCACGAAACATTTTCTACGGCGGCTCCGCGTTCTTCTTTGCGATCTTCGTCGCGTTGACCGCGCAGAGCCACTTCTACATCGTCAACAAGAGCACGGATCAGGCCCACCTGACGGAGGCCGTCGAACGCGGCAAGCGCATATGGGAACGCAATGCCTGCTTCGATTGCCATACGATATATGGCGAAGGCGCGCGCTTTGCGCCTGAGGTCGGCGACGTGTTCAAGCGCTGGGGCGGCGAGAAGGATCCGGCCGGCGCCAAGCAACTCATCAAGGACTGGATGAAGGCGCAGCCGACGGGCGTCGCCGGTCGTCGTCAGATGCCGAATTTCCATCTCAGCGAAGCCCAGCTTTCGGACCTCGCCGAATTCCTCGCGTGGGCGAGCCGCACGGACACGCAGGGCTGGCCGCCCCAGAAAGCCAAGTGACGAGATCGATCTGGAGGATAATCGATGCGATATGAATCCCAACGCATCGCGCAGGTCTACTGGCTGGGCGCGTTGCTCATCTTCGCCGTGCAGGTCCTGTTCGGGCTGATCGGCGGCACGATCTACGTGCTGCCCAATCTGATCTCGCCCGACATTCTGCCTTTCAACACCGTCCGCATGATCCACACCAATGCGATGATCGTGTGGCTGCTGCTCGGCTTCTTCGGCGCCGCATATTATCTGATACCCGAGGAAACCGAGCGTGAAATCTATTCGCCGAAGCTCGCATACATCCAGTTCGCGATCTTCTTCCTCGGTGCGCTGGGCGCGGTCGTCGGCTACCTCTTCCATATCTACGCCGACCATGCGCGCAGCTATCTGCAGCAGCCGATGTGGGTGAAGCTGGGAATCATCGTCGCCGCGCTGATCTTCCTGTTCAACGTGTCGATGACCGTGCTGCAGGGTCGCAAGACGGCGATCACCAACGTCCTGCTCCTCGGGCTGTGGGGCATCGCCATCTTCTTCCTGTTCTCGCTCTACAACCCTGCCAATCTCGCGCTCGACAAGATGTACTGGTGGTACGTCGTGCATCTCTGGGTCGAGGGCGTGTGGGAACTGGTCATGGCGTCCATTCTCGCCTTCATCATGATGAAGCTGACGGGCGTCGACCGCGAGGTGGTCGAGAAGTGGCTCTATGTGATCGTCGCCACGTCGCTGTTCACCGGCGTGCTTGGTACGGGCCACCACTACTACTGGATCGGCGCGCCCGCCTACTGGCAGTGGA
>JAGRKN010000084.1:10723-11535 GCA_020442275.1 Rhodoblastus sp.
TGAACTACTACACCCACGGCACGCAAGTAACGGCGGCGCATGGCCATCTCGCCTTCTACGGCGCCTATGTGTGCCTCAACCTGGCGATCATGTCCTACGCCTTCCCGCATCTGAAGAACCGGATGCCCTACAACCAGGTGCTCAACATGGCGAGCTTCTGGATCCTGTCGTCCGGCGTCGTGTTCATGACGGTCGTGCTGACCTTCGCGGGCGTATTGCAGACGCACCTCGAACGCGTGAACGGCATGCCCTACATGGACGTACAGGAGCAGCTCGGCTTCTTCTATCTGCTGCGTCTCGGCGCGGGCCTCGTGACGGTGATCGGCGCTCTGCTGTTCATCTACGCGATCCTCGTTCCGCGCGAGCAGGAAGTCATCGCCGGCGACATGAAGCCGGCCCCGGCCGAGTGAAGAGGAGCGAGCGCGCATGAACGCCGCAGCCATGATCAGCCAGACGAAGGAAGCGGCCGAGCTCCCGTTCTATCAGCCGCAAGGCGACGAATGCGAGCTCTTCGAGACGGCGTTCCGTCGTCGTCTCCCGCTGCTCATCAAAGGGCCGACCGGCTGCGGCAAGACGCGCTTCGTGGCGCATATGGCGGCGCGTCTCGGGCTCCCGCTCGAGACGGTCGCCTGCCATGACGACCTGACGGCGGCCGACCTGACCGGCCGCTATCTCATCAAGAACGACGAAACCGTGTGGAGCGACGGCCCGCTGGCGCGCGCCGTGCGGCGTGGCGGCCTATGCTATCTCGACGAAGTGGTGGAGGCCCGCAAGGACGTGACCGTCGTCCTGCATCCGCTGACCGACGACCG
>JAGRKN010000084.1:11617-12884 GCA_020442275.1 Rhodoblastus sp.
CTCAAATCGCTGAAGCCGTCGACGCGCCAACGCTTTCTGGCGGTCGAATTCGACTATCCCCCTCCCGAGGACGAAGCGCGCATTGTCGCGCGCGAGAGCGGATTGCCGCTCGAGACGTGTCGAACCTTGCAACGCCTCGCCGGCCGCTTGCGCGAACTCAAGGGGCACGACCTCGAGGAGGGCGCCTCCACCCGCCTGATCGTCGCCTGCGCGAGCCTGATCGCTGGCGGCATGAAGCGTGACGACGCAATCCGCGCCGCGCTGATCGAACCTCTGACCGATGATCCCGACGTCAAGCGTGGGCTCATCGATCTCGTCGCCGTCACGCTCGGCTGACCGTCATGTCCGGCGGCTCCCTCCTGTCCCGGCTGAAATTCTGGGAGCCCGAGGAAACGGTCGGCCACGCCTGGGACGATTATCTGCATCGCGTCGCCGATACGCCGAGCCATCCGGATGCGGCAGTCGCGCTTTCGGACATGAGTAGCGCGCTCGGCGTGTTCTTTCGCGGCCTCGGCGGCGATCACGGCGTCGCGATCAAGGCGGGTGGCGAGACGCAGAGCCATCATCGCCGCAGGTTCCGCCGGCGCCTGGCGCGCGCCAGCGAAGGCGTCTCCCGCGCGCGCTACGACGGGTCGGAACTCTTGTTGCCCGAGACGCTCGATGTCTTCCCCGAGCGCGCCACGAACCGCAGGCTCTACCTCTGGCTGGCCGCGCTGGCGGTCTTTTCCGTGGAAGCGGAGAACGCGCCCGTCGATCCGCTGCAGGCAGATGTCGCGCGTCTCGCGCGCGCGGCCAACGACGCGCGTAACGCACTTGCGACGCTGCCTGGCCTTAAACCGTTGCGCGACGAAATCTACGCGCGCGCGCGCGCTGCTCGTCCCCGTCTCGCGCTGCCGCCTGTCGAAGAGCGGCTCGAGCGCTGGATCTGCGAGGAACTCGAAGGTGCGGAGCGGACCCAATCGAACGACCTGCTCGATCGCGCGTTGATTGGCGATGTCGCCGCCCGCGCCGCGCTGGTGGCGCCCAAGGGTTACAAACCGTTCCGGCCAGTCCCTGCCTGGCTCGAGCGTGGCGCGCCGCCGCCCGCCGGCCCGCGCCGCGGCGCCGAAGAAGACCCGTCGCCGGGCTCGGGCGCCGCCGATGAAGCGAAGAAGAAGCGCGCCGCCGAACGCCGCAAGTCCGATCAGGCCGACCGCCGCGACAGCCTGATCCTGCATCGCTTCGAATCGATCCTCGCGATGGCCGACTTCCTCAATCTCAACCGCGC
>JAGRKN010000084.1:12953-17826 GCA_020442275.1 Rhodoblastus sp.
CGCAAGTCGCCGAAGACCCGCCTGAAATTCGATCTCGATCTCGCGCCCGAAGACGCCGACCGCGAGGCGACGGACGGCCGCTTTGTCTACCCCGAATGGAATTTCAAGACACGCAGCCTCGATCCGCAACGCACGCGCATTCTGGAAGCCCTCGCCAAGCCTGCGGAATCAATCGTCCCGCGCGGTCCCGCGGCGCGGCGGCGGATCGAGAAAGTGCGCCGCCGTTTCGAGGCATTGCGTCCGCGTCGCCGCATGCTGTCGCGCCAGAGCGAAGGTTCAGAACTAGATCTCGACGAAGTCGTGCGCGCTCTTGCCGACAGACGGGCCGGCGGCCCTGTAACCGATCGCCTGTACCGGGACGCGCGCAACGAGGAGCGCGATCTCGCCGTCGCCGTTCTGCTCGACGCGTCGCGGTCGACGGAAAGCGCCGTGCACGGCAGACCCGTGATCTCCGTTGCGCGCGAGGCGCTCGAAGCGCTGGCGCGAGGCCTCGACGCCTGCGGCGATCAAGTCGCGCTCTATGCTTTCTCCTCCGTGCGCCGCGACCGTGTCTTCGTCGATGTCTGCAAGACATTCGAAGAGCCTTTCGGCCCGCAAGTCGATGCGCGGATCGCGGGATTGAAACCCGGTTTCTATACACGCCTCGGCGCCGCGATCCGGCATGTGTCTTTCCGTCTCTCCGAGCGGCCGAATGCGCGCAAGCTTCTGCTGGTCATCACCGACGGCAAACCGAACGACATCGACCATTACGAAGGACGCTTCGGGATCGAGGACACGCGCATGGCGGTGCAAGAGGCGCGCCGGCAGGGCCAGGCGGTCTTTGCCGTCACTGTCGACGAGCAGGCGCGGGCCTATCTGCCGTATCTCTTCGGCCGCGCTGGCTATGCGATGGCGCCGGCCTCCGACCGGCTGATCGACGCGCTGCCGGCGATCTACCGCCATATCGTCGCCTGAGACGGCGGACGCGAGGAGCATCAGATGGCGACGATGGATCGCGTGCGCAATTGGACGGGCCCAGCGCTCTTTTCCTACGGCTTTCGCCCCTTCTTCTTTTTCGGCGCGCTCTATGCGGCGCTCGCCATCATGATCTGGACGCTCTGGCTCGACGGCCTCGCCGCCTTGCCCGGGACCTTTCCGCCGCTCGCCTGGCATGCGCACGAGTTGCTGTTCGGCTACGCCATAGCAGTGGTCGCGGGCTTCCTGCTGACGGCTGTTCCGAACTGGACCGGGCGCCTGCCGGTTGTCGGATGGCCGCTCGTCGGATTGCTGTGCCTGTGGCTCGCCGGGCGCGGCGCCATGGCTCTCGCAGGCACATTGCATCCACTTGCGCTCGCGCTCTTGACCCTGGCCTTTCCGTTGGCCCTGCTCGGATTGATCGCGCGCGAGGTCATCGCGGGCCGCAATATCCGTAATATCAAGGTGGTAGCGGTGCTGGCCGTGCTTTGCCTCGCGCAGGTCGGCTTGCATGTCGAGGTATCGCGCACGGGCGCATCGGCCTTCAGCGCGCGCCTCGCATTGGCGGCCTATCTCATGCTCGTCATGATCGTCGGCGGCCGCATCGTTCCGAGCTTTACGACAAACTGGATCAAGAGGGCGAATCCGGGCCGCACGCCTGCGCCGTTCAACGGCTTCGACAAGACTGCAATGAGTCTCGCCGGCGTGGCGCTTGCCTGCTGGATCGTATTGCCCGCCCTTGCGGCGGCCTCTCCCCTCGCCGGCGTATTGCTTGCCCTGTCGGCGGTCTTGCAAGCCGCTCGCGTTGCGCGCTGGGCGCCGGACCGCGTCTGGGCGGAAAAGCTCGTCGTCGTCCTCCACGTCGCCTATGCCTTCATACCCCTCGGCTTTGCGGTCGCCGCAGCGGGCGCGCTGATGCGGGACGCGGCTTTCGACATCGCCGCAATTCATCTGTGGGCGATCGGCGCTGTTGGGCTCATGACGCTCGCGGTCATGACGCGCGCGACCCGTGGTCACACCGGCCGCGCGCTCGTGGCTCCGCCGAGCACGAGCGCTCTATACGTGCTGCTCGCTTTGGCGGCGATCGCGCGTCTCATTGCCGCTTTCGCGCCGCACAACGCGATTGTCCTGACCATTGCCGGCATCGCCTGGACATTGGCCTTCGCGGGTTTTGCGGCGCTGTATGGCCCGATGTGCCTCGCCCGGCGGCGCCCGGATTGATCGCCGCTTATCCAATATCAAGGCGTCAATTGCCGCTTCTCATCCAGAAGGATGGCCGAGGCGTTTACAGCGCTTCGCCTTGATGAGGATCAACGAAGTTTGCGGGCGCCGATGTCTTGGTTCGCTCCACAAGAAGGAGAAAGGGCAGGGGCCTTTCGTTCGAACATGCTGTCGACGAAGGAGCGCCGCCACGGGGCGGAAATGAATACGACGCTCACCAGACGGAATCTGTTCAGGGCTTTCCGCCCCGGCGACGCGGCGCCTGAGCCCGAAGCGCGGGTGGCGCACATCGGCGCGACCTGCGTCGAGCCGCGCGGCGTTACATGCCGGCGCTGCGGCGAGGCCTGCGACGTTTCCGCAATCAAATTCACGCTGATGCGCGGTGGCGCGCAGCCCGGTCTCGACATGACGATATGCACGGGCTGTGGCGAATGCGCGCCTGTCTGTCCGGTGAATGCAATCGCGCTCATCGACAGGGACAGGGCGCTCCTGGCCGCGAGCGTCGCGGCGGAGGCAAGGTCATGAGAAGCGAATACAACATCTGCAGTCTGGTGGTGCATCTCGCGCCCGCGCGCGCTGACGAGGCGACGCGCGCCGTCGCTGCTCTGCCGGGTGTCGAGATACACGCGCGCACCGCCGATTCGCGACTGGTGGTGACGGCCGTCGACCAGCCGGAAACGCGCGCTTTCGACCAGATCGCAGAAATTCACCGCACGCCTGGCGTGGTCGCCGCATCTCTCGTCTACCACGCTTTCGATACCGACGAATCCAGCGCGCACAGCGCTCAGTCAGCCATTCAGAATTGACGGAGGGTCAGACCCATGTCCGCTGAAACGAAATCCCAAGGCATGCTCGTGCAGACCCGGCGCGACGCGCTCAAGACTTCCGCGATCGCGGCGGCGACAGGCGTCGCCGGCCTCTCGGCGCCGGTCGACGCCACGGCTCAGACAGGGGCCGACGGCATTCGCTGGGACAAGGGCGTCTGCCGCTTCTGCGGTACGGGATGCGGCGTCATCGTCGGTACGAAGAATGGTCGCGTCGTCGCCACGCAAGGCGATCCCGACGCGCCGGTCAATCGCGGCCTCAACTGCATCAAGGGCTATTTCCTGTCCAAGATCATGTACGGGCAGGATCGCCTGACACAGCCTCTGCTGCGCAAGAAGAACGGCAAATACGACAAGAACGGCGATTTCACGCCCGTCTCCTGGGACGAGGCGTTCACGATCATGGCCGAGAAATTCAAGGCGGCGCTCAAAGCCTCCGGCCCGACCGCCGTCGGCATGTTCGGCTCCGGCCAATGGACGATCTGGGAAGGCTACGCCGCCTCCAAGCTTTTCAAGGGCGGTTTCCGCACGAACAATCTGGACCCGAATGCGCGCCACTGCATGGCGTCCGCGGTCGCAGGCTTCATCCGCACCTTCGGCATCGACGAGCCGATGGGTTGCTACGATGATCTCGAGCTTGCCGACGCCTTCGTACTGTGGGGCTCGAATATGGCGGAGATGCACCCGATCCTGTGGTCGCGCCTCACCGACCGCCGCCTTACGCATCCCGGCTGCGAAGTGCACGTACTCTCGACCTTCGAGCACCGCTCGTTCGAACTTGCCGACAATCCGCTGATCTTCACGCCGCAGTCCGATCTCGCGATCCTCAACTACATCCAGAACTACATCGTGAATTCTGGCGCGATGAACAAGGAGTTCGTCGAGAAGCATGTCGAATTCGCGCGCACGGTCGAGGATATCGGCTACGGCTTGCGGCCGACCAACGCGCTCGAAATCAAGGCCGTCAACGCCTCGCACAAGGCCGGCAAGGACGGCGCCAAAGATCCCGGCGGCATGCAGGACAAGATCGGCTTCGAGGAATACAAGAAGCTGCTTGAGCCCTACACGCTCGACTACGCGGCCAAAATGTCCGGCGTGCCGAAGGAAAATCTCGAGCGGCTCGCCAAGCTCTACGCCGATCCGAAGAAGAAGATCGTCTCCTACTGGACGATGGGCTTCAACCAGCACGCGCGCGGCACGTGGGTCAACAACATGATCTACAACGTGCACCTGCTGACCGGAAAAATCTCCGAGCCCGGCAACGGACCGTTCTCGCTCACCGGCCAGCCGTCCGCCTGCGGCACCGCGCGCGAGGTCGGCACATTCGCGCATCGACTGCCGGCCGATCTGGTCGTCGCCAATCCCAAGCACCGCGAATTCACGGAGAACATCTGGAAGCTCCCGCCCGGCACGCTCGAAGGCAAGGTCGGATTCCACGCGGTGCTGCAAAACCGCATGCTCAAGGACGGCAAGCTCAACGCCTATTGGGTGCAATGCACGAACAACATGCAGACCGCGCCCAATATGAATGAGGAAGGCTATCCGGGCTATCGCAACCCTGCGAATTTCATCGTCGTGTCGGATCCCTATCCGACCGTGACCGCGACATCGGCCGATCTCATCCTGCCGACCGCCATGTGGATGGAGAAGGAAGGCGCCTACGGCAATGCGGAGCGGCGCACGCAGTTCTGGCGCCAGCAGGTGAAGGCGCCGGGCGAGGCGCGGTCCGATCTGTGGCAGACGATCGAATTCTCGAAATATTTCAAGGTCGAGGAAGTCTGGCCGGAAGAGCTCATCGCCAAGAAGCCGGAATATCGCGGCAAGACGCTCTATGACGTGCTGTTCGCCAACGGCGTCGTCAGCAAGTTCCCGAA
>JAGRKN010000084.1:17939-25558 GCA_020442275.1 Rhodoblastus sp.
CTCGCGGACTTCGAGCAGTACCACAAGGCGCGGGGCTTGCGCTGGCCAGTCGTCGAAAACAAGGAGACGCTGTGGCGCTTCCGCGAGGGCTACGATCCCTACGTGAAGGCCGGCGAAGGCGTCTCCTTCTACGGCAAGCCCGACAAGAAGGCGCGCATCATCTTCTGCCCCTACGAGCCCGCCGCCGAAAGCCCGGACAAGGAATTCGACCTGTGGCTTTCGACCGGACGCGTGCTCGAGCACTGGCACTCCGGCTCGATGACGCGTCGTGTGCCGGAACTGCATCGCTCCGTGCCCGCCGCGATGCTGTTCATGCATCCCGACGACGCCGCCGAACGCAAGCTCCTGCGTGGGCAGACCGTGAAAGTGGCGACGCGACGCGGCGAAGTGATCACCCGCGTCGAGACCAAGGGGCGCAACAAGCCGCCGCGCGGCGTCGTGTTCTTCCCCTTCTTCGACGAGGGGCAGCTCGTCAACAAGCTCACGCTCGATGCGACCTGCCCGATTTCGAAGGAGACCGATTTCAAGAAATGCGCCTGCCGCGTGACGTCGGCGTGATCTTGAATCGAGGAGCGTGACACTCATGAATGCGCCGATGAAAAACGCGCCAGCTAATCCGGGACGCCGCAAGGCGTTCGCGGATCTGGCGCGCTTCGGCGGCGGGGCTGCCGCGGCCGCTCTGGCGCTCGGCGCTTTCGAGCGGCAGTCGCATGCACGGCCCGCGCAGACCTTGCGCCCGCCAGGAGCGCTCGAGGAGAGCGCGTTTCTGTCGGCCTGCGTGCGTTGCGGCTTGTGTGTACGTGATTGCCCCTACAAGACCCTGAAGCTCTCGGATTGGGGCGATGGACCCGCGCCCGGCACGCCCTATTATATTGCGCGCGATGTCGCCTGCGAAATGTGCGACAACATTCCCTGCGTGAAGGCCTGCCCGACCGGCGCGCTCGACCACGCGCTCGTCGATATCGCCAAGGCGAAAATGGGCGTCGCGGTCATCACCAGCCGCGAGACCTGCCTCAATCTGCAGGGCCTGCGCTGCGACGTCTGCTATCGCGTCTGCCCAGCCATCGAGAAGGCGATCACGCTCGAACTCTCGCACAACGCGCGCACTGCGAAACACGCGATCTTCGAACCCACCGTCCACGCCGAATCGTGCACGGGCTGCGGCAAGTGCGAAAAGTCCTGCGTCCTGACCGACGCCGCCATCAAGGTTCTGCCGCTCGAACTCGCCGCGCTGCGACAAGATGCGCATTACAAGCGCGGCTGGATCGAGAAGCAGAAGGCTGGCGGCGCGCTGGTCGACGCGCCCGTGAAACTGCCGACGCGTACGCCGACCGGCGAACCAGTGCCGGGGATCAAGTGATGAGCGCGCGCTCCCCCTACGCGGAAGCCTACGAGCTCAAGGGCGTCCTGGCCTCGCGCCGCTATTTCATGCTGCGGCGTCTCGCGCAGGCCGCCTTCCTGCTTGTTTTTCTGACTGGCCCGTGGTTCGCGCTATGGATAGCCAAGGGCAATCTCGCGTCCTCGCGCACGCTCGACGTTCTGCCGCTGACCGATCCCTTCGTACTGCTGCAATCGCTGTTCGCGCGCCACTGGCCCGAGGCGACGGCGCTGATCGGCGCGGGAATCGTGCTCGCCGCCTATCTGGCGCTCGGTGGGCGAACCTATTGCTCCTGGGTTTGCCCGATCAATCCGATCACGGATCTGGCCGCCGCAATTCGTCGCCGCTTCGGCATCAAGCAGACAGCCAAACTTCGACCTGAATTCCGCAACTACCTCGCAATCGGCGTTCTCATCCTGTCCTTCGTCTCGGGGACGGTCGCATGGGAACTCGTCAATCCCATCACCGCGCTGCATCGCGCGCTCGTATTCGGTCTGCCTTTCGCGGCGACCGGCGCGCTGGCGATCTTCATCTTTGATCTTTTCGTCGCGAAAGACGGCTGGTGCGGACACTTGTGTCCCGTCGGCGCCTTCTACGGCGCGCTCGGCAAGGCGGCGCTCCTGCGTGTGTCGGCGGGCGGCCGCGAGGCCTGCGACGATTGCATGGACTGTTTCGCGGTCTGCCCCGAGCCGCACGTGATTTCGCCCGCGCTGCGCGGCGGTAAGACGGGCGCGAGCCCGGTGATTGCGAGCGGCGATTGCACCTTGTGCGGCGCATGCGTCGATGTCTGCCCGCGCAAGGTCTTCCATATCGCGCATCGTTTCGATCACTCGGTCACGCATGTCCCGGCGCCGACCATTTCCGTCACTTCCGAATCCACGCTTGCGAAAGGGTAAGCCGATGGCAAAGCCGCTCCACATCCTCGCCGCCCTGGCGCTTCTATCGGCGACAGCCGCGATCGGATCGTCCGTGATCGCGCAGGACCGCGGCGTGAAAGGCCTGCGCGATACGCCGATCAATCAGTTGGACGCCGCGCCCGACCTCTACAAGCAGTCGACGCCGGCCGAGGGTTTCGGGCGCTCCTATCGCCAGCAGCCCCCGCTGATCCCGCACAAGATCGACGGCTACCAGATCTCGACCGACAACAACGCCTGCATGACCTGCCACGACTGGCCCGGAAACACGCGCGTTCATGCGCCGAAGATTTCGGAGACCCACTATGTCGATCGACAGGGAGCGCGGCTCGATAAGGTCGCAGGCACGAGATATTTCTGCACGCAATGCCACGTGCCGCAGGCCGACGCGAAGCCGCTTGTCGGCAATACCTTCGAGAACGCCACGCAGGTGAAGTGACGGGAGGCCCATATGCACGACCCGAAACCGATTGCTGGCGACACGCCGGAAGAAAAGCCGAAGGGCGCGATCAGGCGATTTCTCGCTTGGTTCTTCTCCTATCGTTCGCCCTGGATGTGGGGCGCCGTCGCTATCGCCGCCTTTGTCGTCGGCATCCTGTTCTGGGGCGGATTCAACTGGGCCCTGGAAGCGACCAATCAGGAAGCGTTCTGCGTGTCCTGTCACGAGATGAAGGATAACGTCTTCGTCGAATACCGAAAGACCGTCCACTATTCGAACAAGACCGGCGTGCGCGCGAGCTGCCCGGATTGCCATGTGCCGAAGGACTGGACCCACAAAGTCGTGCGCAAGATCCAGGCGTCGAACGAGCTCTACCACAAGGCGCTAGGCTCTATCGACACGCAGGAAAAATTCAACGCCAAGCGCATTGAACTGTCCAAGAGCGTCTGGCGCGCGATGAAAACGACGGATTCGCGCGAATGTCGGAACTGTCACAAGTTCGATTATATGGACCTGTCGTTGCAGGAGCCCCGTGCTTCCGGCCTGCATCAGACCGCGCTCAACCAGGGCAAGACCTGCATCGACTGCCACCAGGGCATCGCGCACAAGCTTCCGCCCAAGGCCGCGGACGCATATCAGGACATGCTCGCCCACATCGATCAGGTTGGTCCCGTGCAAAAGCTGATCGACTTCCTGCAGGGCGCGGATGTGGAGAAGGCAAAGGCAGCGCGCTGACTAAGGCGCGCTAAATCGAGCGTGCCCGGCGGCGCGACGTGAGGACCGGCCCAGTCATGGCAAGCGTCATGAAGGGCCGGGCGCAATGCGCGGGAGGGCTGGAAGGCGAGGGCGGACGACGACGCTATAGCTTTAGCGTCCGGTTTTGATCCGCTTCTTCCAGGCGAAACTGGCGCGACGACACTGACGCCTGCGGCATCGGTTCTCAGGCAGCGTGGCGCTCCCGTCGCCGTCGTGCGGCTGCTCCAAAGGCGGCGAACAGGGCGCCATTGATCCGATTGTTGAGCGTGTTGTATTCGGCGTGCCACTGCACGCCGACAGCGAAGGCGACGGCCTCCTTCACGCTGATGGCCTCGATCGTTCCGTCCTCGGCCAAACCCTCGATGGCGATCCGTTCTCCCGGCTTCAGAATGCACTGGCCGTGCAGCGAATTGACCCGGATCGAGGCCATGCCGAGAATCCGCTCCAGCACGCCGCCCTTCGTCAATGTCACATCATGGCGCTCGGCGAAGACGACTGCTGGATCGGGATGAAATTCGCCAGTTTCGGTGCGTGGCGCCCGGTGATTCATGCGGCCCGGCAATTCGCCGACCTCAGGATGCAGGGCGCCGCCGAAGGCTACATTCATCTCTTGCAAACCGCGGCAAACGCCGAACAGCGGAATGCCGCGATCCACGCAGGCCCGGACCAGCGCGAGCGCGACGCTGTCGCGCCCCTCGTCATAGGGCTCGTGCTTCGGGTTCGGTTCGACGCCGAAGCGCGAAGGATGAACATTGGCCCGGCCTCCGGCAAGGACGACGCCATCGACGAGCCCCGCTATGCCCTCGATATCGACGGCGTCGCGCATCGCGGGAATCAGGATAGGCGCGCATTGCGCTGTCTCGATGATCGCGCGCAGGTTTCGATCGCCGACCGCCTGGGCCTGCAAGCGCCCGTCCACGAGGTAAGAATTGCAAATAACTCCAATGATCGGCCGGCCCATCGCCATTCTCCGGTCGGGCGGAAGCGACGCCATCGCCGTCCTGCTCGATATCCGCACAGACTATCGTCAATTGCGTGCCGATGAAAAATTCGGGGCCGTCCAACGTCCGCGAAGCGCGCTTTGCCGCGCCGGCGCCGCCATGCGCCTTCTTGCGCGTCCGTTTTGTCGAGTTCGGAGCCGATCCTGCGAAATATCGCGTATCGGAGCCATTGGCGGACCGTCTGAACAAACTGTGTTCGCAAGAAATGCGGTTAAAGCGTCGCAGCGGTCCTTCGCGCGACTTCCAGCAGCCCTTCATCGGCGCCTATCTTGATCAGACCTGAGGGATCGGCGCCCCGACCCATTCGCTCGCCTCCTTCAATTGCCCGCTCGGATAGGCGCGTATCTCGCCGGACATGATGAACGCGCCGAAGCGAACGGCGATCGCCGTCCAACGCGGCCCGCCTACGATGGCCATGCGCTGGAAGTCGCCGCGATGTTTCAGCCCGTAGACGATATCGTCGAGCGCGGCCGCGGGCTCCCAGCCGGCGAAGCCGTCGAGCAGAACGAGCGCATTCAGCTTGCCGGATTCCGCGAAGGCGCGATCGAGCGCCGGAATGAGTACGTCCTTGTAATCGGCGTCGGTCAGAACGCCCGTCGCGCGTATGACAAGGGCGCCCCTTCCGCCCGGTGTCTCGATTGTGATCATGGCGGTCCTCCGGCTGGATGCCCGCGAATGTCCGCAGACTTCAACTCCTGTCGAATAAGCTTCCGCCTCGAGTGCGGCGTGAGTTTGACATGATGAGATACGGCCGGCGCAGCCAGTCGGTTAAAGCCGGAAGCTGTGCATTGGGCGGGACGCCCTATTGCCGTTCCAACTTGATGAATGGCATCGCGCGAGCAACGAGTGGATCGCCGGAGGGAGGCATCGCGAGCAACTCCGCGCGCATCTTCGGCGTCCAGAACTTGTTGATGTGTTCGGCGACCGAAGACGCGGCTTGCGCGTCGGGATAGGCGCGGAAGAAGTCGGCGATCTGCCCGGCCATGCGCGCGAGCTTCGCCGTGTTGCGTTCGCTGGCGCTCATTTCGCGGCCACCAGGTCATGCGCCTCGATCCTGCGCAGGCTCACGTCTTCCTCGACGTTTTTCTCCTGCCAGGCCGAATGCTGGTTGGTGCGTCGCACCTGCACGGCGGTCACCTTGTATTCCGGGCAATTGGTCGCCCAGTCCGAATTGTCGGTCGTCACGACATTCGCGCCGGTGACGGCGTGGTGGAAAGTCGTGTAGACGACGCCCGGTTGCAAGCGATCCGTCACTTCGGCCCGCAGCGCGATCTCGCCGGTGCGGCTGGCGAGCGCCACGAGATCGCCGCTGCGCACGCCGCGGTTCTCGGCGTCGAAGGGATGGATTTCCAGAACATCCTCGTAGTGCCAGGCGTTGTTGGCGGTGCGGCGCGTCTGCGCGCCGACATTGTATTGCGAGAGGATGCGCCCCGTCGTCAGCAGCAGCGGAAACAATGGCCCCGAGCGCTCCTGCGTGGCGACATATTCTGTCAGCATGAACCGGCCCTTGCCGCGCACGAAACGGTCGATGTGCATCAGTGGCGTTCCGTTCGGCGCGGCGTCGTTGCACGGCCATTGCACCGAACCCATTTCGTCGAGCTTCACGTAGCTGACATTGCGGAAACCCGGAGTCAGCCGCGCGATCTCGTCCATGATCTCGGAGGGATGGGCATAGGCCATGGGATAGCCGAGCGCGGCTGCGAGATCGCAGGTCGCCTGCCATTCCGACTTGCCGCCGAGCGGTTGCATCACCTGCCGCACGCGATTGATGCGTCGCTCCGCATTGGTGAACGTGCCGTCCTTTTCGAGGAAAGAGGCGCCCGGCAGGAAGACATGCGCATATTTCGCCGTTTCGTTCAGGAAGAGATCCTGCACGATCACGCATTCCATCGACGCGAGTCCCGAGGTGATGTGCTGCGTGTCGGGGTCGGACTGCGCGATGTCCTCGCCCTGGACGTAGAGGCCCTTGAAAGCGCCCTCGACCGCCTCGTCGATCATGTTGGGAATACGCAGGCCCGGCTCCCTGTCGAGCGTGACGCCCCACAGGCTCTCGAACATGTCGCGCGTGGCGTCATCCGACACGTGGCGATAGCCGGATAGTTCATGCGGGAACGAGCCCATGTCGCATGAGCCCTGCACGTTGTTCTGCCCACGCAGGGGATTCACGCCGACGCCCTCGCGACCGATGTTGCCGGTCGCCATGGCGAGATTGGCGATGGCCATCACTGTGGTCGAGCCCTGGCTGTGTTCGGTCACGCCGAGGCCGTAATAGATCGCGCCATTGCCGCCCGTCGCGTAGAGGCGAGCGGCGGCGCGCGCGTCGGCTGCCGGAACGCCGGTGTGCTGCTCCATCGCCTCCGGCGAATTCTTGTCCTGCGCGACGAAACGCGCCCAGGATTCGAACTCGGCGAGATCGCAGCGTTCGCGCACATAGGCCTCGTTGACGAGCCCCTCCGTGACGATTACGTGCGCGAGCGAGTCGAGGAGCGCGACATTCGTGCCCGGCCGCAATTGCAGATGATGCGTTGCGCGAACGTGCGGCGACTGCACGAGGTCGATACGCCGGGGATCGGCGACGATCAGTTTCGCACCGGCGCGCAGCCGCTTCTTCAGCCGCGAGGCGAAGACAGGATGCGCGTCGGTCGGATTTGCGCCGATGACGAGGATGACGTCGGACTTGTCGACCGACTTGAAATCCTGCGTGCCTGCCGATGTGCCAAAAGTCTGGGACAGGCCGTAGCCGGTCGGCGAATGGCAGACGCGCGCGCATGTGTCGACATTGTTGTTGCCGAAGGCGGCGCGCACCAGCTTCTGGACGAGAAAGACTTCCTCGTTCGTGCAGCGTGAGGACGTGATGGCGCCGACCGCCTCGCGCCCGAATTTCGCCTGGATGCGCTTGAGCTCCGAGGCGGCGTGGCCGATCGCCTCGTCCCACGAGACTTCGCGCCAGGGATCGGTGATTTTCGCCCGGATCATGGGCTTGGTAATGCGATCCTTGTGCGTGGCATAACCCCAGGCGAAGCGACCTTTGACGCAGGAATGGCCTTCATTGGCGGCGCCGTCCTTGTAGGGAACCATGCGCACGAGCCGGTCGCCCTGCATCTCTGCCTTGAAGGAGCAGCCGACGCCGC
>JAGRKN010000369.1 GCA_020442275.1 Rhodoblastus sp.
TGACCTCGGCGGGCTTGACCTCTGGCGGCTTCCCGGCGGGTTTCTGCTCGGCCGGCTTGGCTTTTGGTGTCTTGGCTTCTGGAACCTTGGGTTCTGCCGCCTTGGCTTCCGGTGGCCGGATCGCGACTGGGGCCGGCGCCGCCGCCTGCGGCTCTTCGCGCTTGGGTTCTACTGGCTTGGGTTCTACTGGCTTGGGTTCTACTGGCTTGGGCTCCACCGGCTTGGGCTCAGCGGGCTTGGGCTCAGCGGGCTTGCGCTCAGCGGGCTTAGCCTCGGTGGGCTTGGGTTCGGCGGGTTTCGCCGCGGCCGGAGGTTCCGATGCGTCGGGACGCCGGCCACGGGCGAAGAGGTCGGGCAGGCGCGGGCCGCGCGTCGGCGCCGGCGGCGGGGCGAGGGGCTCCTGCGGCGGCGGCTCGGGCGGCGCCACGGCCTCCGGAGCCGGTGGGCGGCCGGTCTCGATCGTGGGCGGGGTTTCGCCGCTCGCCCACGCAGGCGCGCCGGGCTCGCGCTCGCGGCGCGCATCGCCGCGCATGTCGATGCGGACGATGGCCGGCTCGATGACGACGTCGTTGGGTCCGCCGATCATGATGAGATGCTCGACATTGTCGCGACGCACGATGATGAGCTGGCGCTCCGCGCCGATGTCGTGCGTGTCGACGACGCCGAGCCGCTGCTGCCGGCCGCGGTTCGAACTCGTGCGAATACGGTTGCCGCGTAGCGCGCGGTAAATGACCGTGACGAGGGCCAGGCCCAGCAGGATCAGGACAGCGGCTATCAGATAGCCGGCCCACCAGGGCTTGTCCGCCAGAAATGTGCTCATGGAACCCATCGTGTACGACAATCCAACCGCGCCCGGAAAAGGCGCATTTCACAGAATAACATGGCGAGCGCCATGGCCGGCGAGAAGGTTAATGCATGGTTAACGATCGTCTGCGTAAAGTAGCGACGCCGCTTCGGGCCGACGGTCGCCATGACCGCCGATCCGCTCCATCCTCTTGCGAATCGGGCCATTCCCGTGAATTTCACGGGACTGGCGCCACAGAAGACCGTCGTTCATGAGCGAGACTCCGATCACCGCCATCGACCGCAGCGAACGGACGGGCAGCCCGGGCCTCGTCCTGCTCCTGGCGGCTGCCTTGGTCGCGATCGCGGCCGCCTTCTCCTTCCTGCCGCCCGAGTCCGCCAGCCGGCTGCTCATGGCGCTGCTGGCCGTGCTCGCCATGGCCGGCATTCTCGCGCTTTTCGCCTATGCCGTCGGATTTCTTCAGTTTTCCGGCCAGTCCGTCAAGAACGACATCACCAAGGTGATCGCCGACACCGGCTCGGACGGGCTTTTGGTGACCGAGGGCGACTCGCGCGTGATCTACGCCAACGAGGCCTATCTCGCTCTGTCCGGCGCGCATGGGCTGGCGGACTTGCGCACGATCGAGCGGCTTTTCTCGGGCGCGCCGGAAGTCTCGGAATCCATCTACCGCCTCGCCCAGGCCGCGCGCGAAAGCCGCAGCGCGGTCGAGGAAGTGCGGCTCGCGACGCCGCTGGCGGGCCAGTCCGGCGTCGGCTGGTACCGTATCCGGGTGCGGCCGCTCGACCGGCTCGGCGCCAAGCGCGCGGCCTTGTGGTCGGTCGCCGACATCACGCGCGAGCGCGAGAGGCACGAGAATGTCTTTCAGGAACTCCAGAACGTCATCGATTTTCTGGATCATGCTCCCGCTGGCTTTTTCGCCGCCGACCAGAGTGGCGTCATCACCTTCATGAACGCCACGCTCGCCAGCTGGCTCGACTACGATCTCGCGCAGGTCGGCTCTGGCGGCATGAAACTGTCGCAGCTCGTGGCGGGCTCCGGCGCCGCGCTGCTCGAAGTCGTCGCCGGCGGGCCGGGCGAGGTGCGCACGGAGCAGATCGACGTCGATTTCAAGCGACGCGGCGGGCAGCGACTGCCGGTCAGGCTGGTGCATCGCATCGCGTTTTCGAGCGACGGCCAGCCCGGCCAGTCGCGGACGCTCGTGCTCAACCGCGCGACGAGCGAGGACCCGGCCGAGGATGTCCGCGCCGCCGAAGCGCGCTTTACGCGCTTCTTCAACTCGACGCCGATGGCCATCGCCGTGCTCGACGCGCAGGGACATGTGAAGCGCTCCAACGCCGCGCTCGCCAAGCTCATGCCGGCGGCGCTGAAAGCCGCGGACGGCGCGCGCTCAATCTTCGCGGGTCTGTCCGATCGGGACGCCGCCGCCGTGCGCGGCGCGATCGAGGCGACGCTCGCTGGCCAGGCCGATCCCGCGCCGCTCGACATCGGCGTCGAGGGCGGGCCCGCGGCGCGGCTTTTCTTCGCGCCTGCCGAGGACGCCGGCGAAGCCGGCGGCGTGATGCTCTACGCGCTCGACACGACCGAGCAGCGCACGTTGCAGGAAAATTTCGCGCAGTCGCAGAAGATGCAGGCGATCGGCCAGCTCGCGGGCGGCGTGGCGCACGACTTCAACAACGTGCTGACCGCGATCATCGGCTATTCCGACCTGCTGCTGAACAATCACCGGCCGACCGATCCGTCCTTCCAGGACATCATGCAGATCAAGCAGAACGCCAATCGCGCGGCGGGTCTCGTGCGGCAGCTGCTGGCGTTCTCGCGCCGCCAGACCTTGCGACCGCAGGTGCTGCAGGTCGACGACATGCTGTCCGACCTGCAAATGCTCATGCGGCGCCTCGCCGGCGAGAAGGTCGGTCTCGAACTCAAGCACGGGCGCGATCTCTGGCTGGTCAAGGCCGACCTCAACCAGCTCGAACAGGTCGTGGTCAATCTCGTGGTCAATGCGCGCGACGCCATGCCCGACGGCGGCAAGATTACGCTCTCAACGCGCAATGTCGCGTCGGCCGAATGCGCCGCGTTCAAGGAGCCGCTGCTGACGGCGGCCGAATACGTGTTGCTGGAAGTCGCCGACAGCGGCACCGGCATTCCGCCGGAGCTGAAGGAGAAGATATTCGAGCCCTTCTTCACCACCAAGGAGGTCGGCAAGGGCACGGGCCTCGGCCTGTCGATGGTCTACGGCATCGTGAAGCAGACCGGAGGCTTCGTCTTCGTCGATTCCACCGTGGGCAAGGGCACGACCTTCCGCATCTTCCTGCCGCGCCACATTCCTGCCGCCGCCGAAATCGCGCCGAAGGTGGAGGTCGTCAAGCCCGCCGCCGATCTCACGGGGCAGGGCGTGATCCTCCTGGTGGAAGACGAGGACGCCGTGCGCGCCTTCGGTTCTCGCGCGCTTTCCGCGCGCGGCTATACGGTGCTGGAGGCGGCGAGCGGCGTCGAGGCGCTGCAGGTGGTGGAAGAAAACGACGGCAAGGTCGATCTCATCGTCTCCGACGTCGTCATGCCCGAGATGGACGGCCCGACCATGTTCGGCGAATTGCGCAAGCGCGGGATCAAGGCGAAGGTGATCTTCGTGTCGGGCTATGCGGAAGAAGCCTTCTCGAAGAACCTGCCCGAAGGCGAGGATTTCGGCTTCATGCCAAAACCGTTCACGTTGAAGCAGCTGATCGAGACGGTGAAGGAGAACATGGGGTAAGGGGGGGCTACACGCCGCCTCCGCCGCGACACCCACCCTCATGCTGAGGAGCGGCCAAAGGCTGCGTCTCGAAGCATGGCCGAGTTACGGATGTGGCTTGCGGCGCCTCGATGCCAATGAAGATAAC